>NZ_JBVIPA010000036.1:0-84367 GCF_055578365.1 Streptomyces sp. NPDC033131 | reverse complement strand
AGGAGCCCGGCCAGCATGCACAGGAACCCAGCGGGTGGTCGCAGGAGCCCGGCCAGCATGCACAGGAACCCAGCGGGTGGTCGCAGGAGCCCGGCCGACAAGCATGGGAACCCGGCGAACAGCCGCAGGAGCGCGGTCGGCAGGTGCCTGGCACGGACCGGCGCGCACCGGACACCGCCCCACAGGCACCCGTGCCGCTTCCCGCTGTCGCCGAGTGGCGGCTGGCCGGGGACGTCGGCCGCCGGTACGGGGCCGCGTCCGGCGACCGCAACCCCATCCACCTGCACCCGCTCACCGCGCGGCTCTTCGGCTTCCCCCGTGCCATCGCGCACGGCATGTGGACCGTGGCCCGCTGCCTGGCCTCGCACGGCACCTCACAAGCCGTCCGGATCCGGGCGGAGTTCAGGGCACCGGTGCCGCTGCCGGGCACGGTGACGTACGCCGCCGACGGCGAGCGGTTCGAGCTGCGCGGCGGCGACCGGGTGCATGTGAGCGGCGCGGTCTACCCGATCGCCTCGTGCTCGTGAACCGGCTCCGCCGGTGCCCACGGCTGCCCAATCATCAGGTTCCCCAGCCCGGCCCACGCGAAGTTCATCAGGGTCGCCGCCGCCTGTCTGGCGCTGACACCGGGCGTGGCGTTGGCCCAGGCGGCAAGTGACTCGGCCGCTCCGACCAGGGCCTCGGCGAGGCCGGCGACCTCGCGCTCGGGGAGGTCGGGGTCGCGGTGGGCCTCGCGGGCGGCGACGACGATCAGGTGGGTCACGAAGGCGACGATCTCCTCGCGCATCGCGGCGACCTCGGTGGCGAACCGCTCCCCGTGGGTCCGGGCCTGCAGATGCAGGACCGACCAGGCGTCCGGGTGCTGAGCGGTGTGCGTGAAGAACGCCCGCAGGCCGTCCCAGAGTTGGCGGTCGGCGGGCAGGCCGGGATCGACGCCGGCCCGGACGGCCGCGGTGAGGGCCTGCGCCTCGCGGCGGATGCAGGCGGCGAAGAGGTCTTCCTTCGAGTTCAGGTAGAGGTAGACCAACGGCTTGGACACGCCCACGAGTTCGGCGATCTCGTCCATCGACGCGGCCATGTACCCGCGCTGCCCGAAGGTCCGCACGGCGGCGTCCAGCATCTGCTGTTCACGGACGGCACGCGGCATCCGCTTGCTCTTCACGGCACCCATGCCGAAAGACTAGTTGGGTGCGGCGTTGCGGAACCCCCCTACGACGCCTGGGAGGCCGTGCCCTGCGTCCGCGCGGTGTCGTCGGCGACGTCCTCCTGGCTGCGGTTCGCGTCCAGGTTGGACTTCATGCGCTCCACCTTCTGCACGACCTTGACCGAGGCCCGGTCCCGCTCCTTGCGCAGCACGACGAAGCTGATCGGGGCGGAGAGCACGAGGGAGAGCAGGATGATCCACATGCCGTTGGAGTCACCGAGGCCGCGCGGAACGACACCGGAGTAGACCAGGCCCCAGACGACCACGAGGCAGCCCACCAGGATCCCGAGGCGCATCAGTGTGTAGCGGAGCATGTCAATCCACTCTTCCGTTCCGACTGGGGGTCGCCCCTCCGGGGGCGTTCCCGAAGGCACCATCCAGTGAAGCACGCCCGGGACGCGATCTTGCAGGGGGCCCGCGACGACGGACGGCGTCAGTTCAGGGGAAGCCACATCATGATGTCGTCCCGGTAGTCGTCCGCGGCGACCCGCAGCCCTCCCGGCACCCGGCCCACCTCCTTGTAGCCGACGGAGGCGTAGAAGTTCTCCAGGCCCGTCCCGCCCCGGCAGGTCAGCTTGATCGCCTCCAGACCGAGGCCGCGGGCGTGCTCCTCGGCCGCCGCGAGCAGGGCGCGGCCGTGACCGCCGCGCTGGAGCAAGGGGTCGATCATCACGGTGGTCAGCCAAGCGTAGTGGCCCTGGAGGCGGTGCGCGTTGAGGCCGAGGAAGGCGGTGGCCCGCAGCCGTCCGTCGGGGTCGGTCCCGGCGATCAGGCGGTGGCGTCCGGCCGCGAGCGACCGCGCGTACCGGTCGGTCTCGGGACGCACCTCCTCGTACGTCGTCTCGCCGACGAAGCCGACCGCTCCGCCCGCGTTGTTGACGGCCGTCCACAGCAGGGTCAGTTCGTGGAGCAACGCGGGGGTGGGGTCGGGGTCGAGCCGGAAAGTGAGCCGCATGGTCAACGAGCTTAGATTCGGCCGCTCGCGCGCCGGTCTCCGGGTCGCGGGCCCTCGCCCACGCGCTCACCCCAGGGCGTGGGCCGCCACCCGCAGGTCGGAGAGCAGTCCGCGGTAGGCGGCCTCCCGGTCGTCCGCCCGCAGCACCGACGAGGGGTTTGGAGCTGCTGCCGCTGGAGTGTGTTCAAGAGCGTTCCGGTGAGCGGGAGTGAGTGCTGCTGAGCTGTGTCGTGTCGCGCGCCTCGGTCGTGGGGGGCGGGTTTCGGTGGGGAACTGACGTTCTCTCATCGAATGCGTGACCTTCGCGGGTGGTGCTCGTTTCTCATGACGACGGGATCTTCGGTCGGCATCGGGTGGGGGTGACAGGGGTGGGTGAGCTGCGGAGTGTGGCAGCGCCGTTCGTCGCGTCCGGTCCCAGTGGTGTGGCCGTCCGGACCCGTCTCAAGCACCTGACGCCGGATGATGAGGAGGTGCTGCGTCTGGTGGGTGCGCATCTGGGGTCGCTGGCCTCGAAAGACCTAAAGGCGCGCTGCCGGGACACTCTGGAGCACTCCGCTGAGACATGGGCGGGGCGTAAGCGGGAGCTGACGCCGCTGTCGTCGTCGCGGTGGGCGGGCAGTATCACCAAAGCCACGCACGACCAGTGGGCGCTGGCCCGCCGCTGCCAGCTCGCACACATCCACAACCTGGAAGCCGGCGTCCGTACCATCGAGGACCGGTTGTCCCTGCCGGTGGGGCAGAAGGGGACGAGGAAGGCGCCGGGGGGTTACCGGTCGGCGCGGGAGTGGCATGCGAAGTCAAGGCGCCTGCGGGTACTGGAGGACCGGCTGACTGCCGCGCGGGCCGACCGCGAGGCCGGCATCGTACATGTCGTACGCGGCGGCAAAGCTTTGGCTCGCACCCGGCACCACCTGGAGGCGGCTCAGCTGACGGAGTTCGCGTGGCGGGGGCGTTGGGAGGCGGAGCGCTGGTTCTGTCAGGCGGACGGTGAGTCCGGCAAGCGCTACGGCAACGAGACCATCCGTATCAGCCCGGACGGCGAGGTGAGCATCAAGCTCCCCGGACCGCTCGTGCATCTGGCCAACGCCCCGCACGGTCGCTACGTCCTCGCCAGCAGGGTTGTGTTCGCGCACCGGGGCGGCGAGTGGGCGGATCGTGTCGCGGCCGACCGGGCGATCGCCTACCGCATCCACCTCGATACCGGCCGGGACCGCTGGTATGTGACGGCGTCCTGGCAGACCCCGCCCACCTCCGCCTTGCCCATCGAGGCTGCGCTCGCCCACGGTGTGATCGGGGTCGACATGAACGCCGACCACCTGGCCGCCTGGCGCCTGGACACGCACGGCAACCCGACCGGCAGCCCGCGCCGTTTCTTCTACGACCTGACCGGCACCGCCGAACACCGTGACGCCCAGGTCCGCCACGCCCTGACCCGTCTCCTGCACTGGGCCCGCACCTGTGGTGTGAAGGCGATCGCGGTCGAGGACCTGGACTTCGGCGCGGAGAAGACCCGGGAGAAGCACGGCCGCCGGAAGCGGTTCCGGCAGCTGATCTCCGGCATGCCCACCGGGAAACTCCGCGCCCGGCTGTCCTCGATGGCCGACGCCACAGGTATCGCGGTCATTGCCGTGGACCCGGCCTACACCAGCCGCTGGGGCACCCAGCACTGGCAGAAACCCCTCACCACCACGACCCGCACCAGCACCAGCACCCGCCACGACGCAGCCGCCGTGGCGATCGGAAGGCGCGCCCAGGGACACCCGATCCGGCGACGGACGGCACCGCCCCCACACGACCGGAGTGATCGTGCGGGGCATCGGACCGTCCAGGCCGGCCGGCGTGTTCCTGGGCGTGAGGAAACCCGCCCCCGCATCCCCGGACCACGGACACGGTCCGTGCCGCCCGGGCGCGGAGCGAACGCGGGCGACCAGAACGTCCAACACCGTCCGGGGCGTTCGGCCGAGCCTGAGACCTGGCAACAGGACTCACTCCCGCTCAGTCTCTAGGAACGGTGCACGGTCGGCACCAGCCGCTCCGCGTGCCCGTGGATCTCCTCCTCCAGGACCGTCCCGCGCACCTGCGTGACCCGGAAACGACGAGCCGAGCAGTGCCTTGCCCGCGGTCGCCCCGAGCACCACGATCAGCTCGGGTTCCACGACCGCCGGCTCGGCGGCCAGCCACGGCCCGCACGCGGTCATCTCCCGCAGGGACGGCGCCTTGTGGATCCGGCGTTTGCGGGGCTCCGCCTGCGTGAACTTGAAGTGCTTCACGGCGTTGGTGACGTACGCCTTGCCGGGATCGATGCCCGCCTCCGCCGGCGCCCGGTCCAGCAGCTTCCCGGCCGGCCCGCCGACGAAGGGCTTGCCCTGCCGGTCCTCCTGGTCCCCGGGCTGCTCCCCCACGAGCATCACGCGCGCGTCGGCCGCCCCCGCCCCGAACACGGTCTGCGTGGCGTCCCGGTGCAGGGGGCAGCCCCGGCACTCGCCGGCGGCGCGGCGCAGGGCCGGGAGGCCGCGTGCCCCTTCCGGGACGAACGGTTGTGCGGTGTAGGCGTCCTCAGGCGCTCGGGTGGTCACCATGGGCTCCGAATACCCGCCGTGGGGCGTCCGGACTCATGTCGTACGCGGGTGCGTGGGGGCTGGTCGCGCCCACGCGGCGGAGCCGCACAGTGATACAGCCCCGCGCCCCCGGGTCGGCACACTCGGCTCTGCCGTGCAGCCCTCAGGAGCCTGCTGCTCACCATGCCGGCCGGGTATACGACCCAGGGGCGCGGGGAACTGCGCGACCAGCCCCCCACGCACCCGCGGTCGAAGTCACACCCGCATCGGCTGCGGGGACTCCCGGCGCGCCGGGTCGGGACCGTCGTACTCGCGGATGATCTCGTACCGCGTGTTCCGCTCGACGGGCCGGAAACCGGCGTCGCGGATGAGATCCAGCAGGTCCTCGCGGGTCAGCTTGTTCGGCGTGCCGTAGTTGTCCGCGTCGTGCGTGATCTTGTACTCGACGACCGAGCCGTCCATGTCGTCGGCGCCGTGCTGGAGCGCGAGCTGCGCGGTCTGGACACCGTGCATGACCCAGAAGACCTTGACGTGCGGGACGTTGTCGAAGAGCAGCCGGGAGACCGCGAAGGTCTTCAGCGCCTCCGCACCGGTCGCCATCTGCGTACGCGCCTGGAGGCGGTTGCGGACCTTGCCGTCCTTCACGTCCACGAAGTCGTGCTGGTAGCGCAGCGGGATGAAGACCTGGAAGCCGCCGGTCTCGTCCTGGAGCTCACGCAGGCGCAGCACGTGGTCGACGCGGTGGCGGGGCTCCTCGATGTGGCCGTACAGCATGGTGCACGGGGTCTTGAGCCCCTTCTCGTGCGCCAGCCGGTGGATCCGCGACCAGTCCTCCCAATGGGTGCGGTGGTCCACGATGTGCTGCCGGACCTCCCAGTCGAAGATCTCCGCGCCGCCGCCGGTGAGGGCCTCGAGCCCCGCGTCGATCAGCTCGTCGAGGATCTCGGAGGCGGACAGCCCCGAGATGGTCTCGAAGTGGTGGATCTCGGTGGCGGTGAAGGCCTTCAGCGACACGTCCGGCAGGGCGGCCTTCAGCTCCCGCAGGGAGCGCGGGTAGTACCGCCACGGCAGGTTGGGGTGCAGCCCGTTGACGATGTGCAGTTCGGTGAGGTTCTCGCCCTCCATCGACTTGGCGAGCTTGACGGCCTCCTCGATGCGCATCGTGTAAGCGTCCTTCTCGCCCGGCTTGCGCTGGAAGGAGCAGTAGGCGCAGGACGCCGTGCACACGTTGGTCATGTTGAGGTGGCGGTTGACGTTGAAGTGGACGACGTCGCCGTTCTTCCGCGTCCGCACCTCGTGCGCGAGACCGCCCAGCCAGGCCAGGTCGTCCGACTCGTAGAGCGCGATGCCGTCCTCGCGGGTCAGCCGCTCACCGGCCCGGACCTTCTCCTCCAGCTCGCGCTTGAGCCCGACATCCATGCTTGTGCCTCTCCTCAGTGACAAACCGTGTCAACCGTACGCCTGCCCGCCTACTCCTCCTCGGGCAGCTCACCCACCCGGTTCTCCCACTTGGTGGAGAGCACGATGGTGGTACGGGTCCGGGACACGCCCTTGGTGCCGCTGAGCCGCCGGATGATCTTCTCCAGCCCGTCCACGTCGGTCGCCCGCACCTTGAGCATGAACGAGTCGTCGCCCGCGATGAACCAGCAGTCCTCGATCTCGGACAGGTCCTTCAGCCGTCGGGCCACGTCCTCGTGGTCGGCGGCGTCCGAGAGCGAGATGCCGATCAGGGCGATGACACCGAGGCCGAGCGAGGCGGAGTCGACCGTGGCCCGGTACCCGGTGATGACGCCGGCCGCCTCCAGCCGGTTGATGCGGTCGGTGACGCTGGGTCCCGACAGACCGACGAGGCGTCCCAGCTCCGCGTAGGAGGCCCGGCCGTTCTCCCTCAGGGCCTGGATGAGCTGCCTGTCCACCGCGTCCATGCGATTGAAGCCTTCCGATGAAGAGACTGAAGAGGTAGTGGTACTTACTCGGGCGGTTCGGGCCGCTCGGCCCGGGAGCTCCCCAACTCGCCCGCCCACCGGCGGTACAGCCCGTGCCGGACGCCCGCCGCGTCGAGGACCCGTCCGGCGACGAAGTCCACCATGTCCTGGATGTGGGTCGCGCCCGCGTAGAAGGCGGGCGAGGCCGGTACGACGCTCGCGCCCGCGTCGTCGAGCGCGACCAGGTGCCGCAGGGTCTGCCCGTTCAGCGGGGTCTCCCGCACGGCCACGACCAGCGTCCGCCGCTCCTTGAGGGTGACGCTCGCGGCCCGTTGCAGCAGGTCCTTGGACAGACCCAGCGCGACGCCGGCGACACACGCGGTGGAGGCCGGCACGATCAGCATCCCCTTCGAGGGGTACGACCCCGACGACGGCCCCGCCGCCAGGTCCCCCGCGCTCCAGTGCCGTACGCAGTCGATGTCGGCCTCGAAGGTCCCCGGCTTCCCGTCGGCGCCCCTGGACAGCCATTCCCGCAGGTCGTCCTGCCAGTGGGCGTCCCGGAAGGAGATCCCGGTCTCGTCCAGGAGGGTCAGCCGGGACGCCCGGGACACGACCAGGTCGACACTCTCCCCGGCACCGAGCAGCGCGCGCAGCACGGCAGCGGCATAAGGGGTGCCGGAGGCGCCGGACACCCCTACGATCCAAGGCGTACGCGGCGTCTCTCCTGGCTTGACTGGGTTCACAACCCCGAGCCTATCCGGCGTCGCAGGGTGGGAACCGGCCAAGGGGTCCGGGCCGTTCCCTGGAGGGACGAGCGAGCTGTGGGGGTTGCCATGTCCGGCAGGGAACTGGAGTGGTCGCGGGGCGACCGTGCGAAGACCGCGGCCATGCTGATGGCGGGCTGGGTCGCGCTGCTGTGGCTCCTCGAGGTGGTGGACGTGGCCACGGGCCACGCGCTGGACGACTTCGGGATCGTCCCGCGCGTTCCCGGCGAGCTGGTCGACATCGTTCCCGCCGCCTTCCTGCACTTCGGCTTCGCCCATGTGGCCGCCAACAGCGTGCCGCTGCTGGTCCTCGGCTTCCTGGCGGCGCTGGGCGGTCTGCGCCGCTTCGCGGCGGTGTGCGCGCTGATCATCGTCGCGGACGGCCTGGGTGTGTGGCTGATATCCCCGGCGCACAGCAACACCGCGGGCGCCTCCGGACTGATCTTCGGCCTCTTCGGCTTCCTGATGGTCAGCGGCTTCGTCGAGCGCCGGCCGCTCGGGGTCCTGGTCGGCCTGCTGGTCGGCGCGGTCTGGGGCGGCGCGATCCTCTCGGGCCTCGCCCCCACGCAGTCCGGGGTCAGCTGGCAGGGCCACCTGATCGGGCTCGTGTCGGGCGTGGCGGCGGCGTTCGTGTTCCGCCGCCGGGCCGGGACCGCCCCCGAGCTCACACCGTGAGGCCGCGCACCAGCAGATCCAGCAGCGCACACACGAACAGGGCGATCCCGATGAACCCGTTGACGCTGAAGAACGCCCTGTTCAGGCGGGACAGGTCATGGGGTCGCACGATCGAGTGCTCGTAGACGAACGCGCCCGCGACGATCATCATGCCGAACCAGAAGAAGGCACCCGCGTCGGTCGCCACGGCGTACCAGACGAACAACGCCGTCGTGGCGGCGTGGCACACCCGCGCGCCCCACACCGCCGCCGGGATGCCGAAGCGGGCCGGGACCGACATGACGCCGATCTCGCGGTCGGTGTCGACGTCCTGGCAGGCGTAGATCAGGTCGAAGCCGCCGATCCAGACCCCGACGGCGAGACCGAGGATCACCGCGTCCCAGGACCACTCACCGCTGATCGCCAGCCAGCCGCCGACCGGGCCCATCGCCTGGGCGAGACCGAGGATGGCCTGCGGGAAGTTCGTGAACCGCTTGCCGTAGGGGTAGACCACCATCGGGATCACCGCGATGGGGGCCAGCGCCAGGCACAGCGGGTTCAGCAGGGCCGCCGAGCCGAGGAAGACCACCAGCGCGACCAGCGCGCCCGTCCAGGCGTGCTTCACCGACATCGCGCCGGTGACCAGCTCGCGGTGCGCGGTGCGGGGGTTACGGGCGTCGATCTCCCGGTCGATGATCCGGTTGACGGCCATCGCGAAGGTCCGCAGGCCCACCATGCAGACGGTGACCAGGAGGAGGCGGCCCCAGTGGATGTTCTTGTCCCACTGGAACATCGCGGTGAGCGCGGCGATGTAGGCGAAGGGCAGCGCGAACACGGAGTGCTCGATCATGACGAGGCGCAGGAAGGCCTTCGTACGCCCCGGCTGCTGCGGAAGCGCCGCGGAAGCTGAACTCACAGCCCGTACTCCTTCCAGCGGCGGTCGACCGTCGCCGCCGTCTCCGGGTCGGACAGCACCATCTCGGGCCAGCCGCCGTCCCGCGTGTAGCCCTCCTCGGGCCACTTCCTCGTCGCGTCGATGCCCGCCTTGCCACCCCAGAACTGCTGGTAGGAGGCATGGTCGAGATGGTCGACGGGACCTTCGACGACCGAGAGGTCACGGGCGTAGTCCGTGTTGCCGAGGGCCCGCCACGCGACCTCGTGCAGGTCGTGGACGTCACAGTCGGCGTCGACGACCACGATCAGCTTGGTCAGGGACATCATGTGTGCCCCCCAGACCGCGTGCATCACCTTCTGCGCGTGCTTCGGGTACTTCTTGTCGATCGACACGATGGCGCAGTTGTGGAAGCCGCCGGCCTCGGGCAGGTGGTAGTCCACGATGTCCGGCACGATGATCTTCAGCAGCGGGAGGAAGAACCGCTCGGTCGCACGGCCCAGAGGTCCGTCCTCCGTCGGAGGGCGGCCCACGACGATCGACTGCAGCAGCGGACGCTTCCGCATCGTCACGCAGTCGATCTTCAGGGCGGGGAAGGGCTCCTGGGGGGTGTAGAAGCCGGTGTGGTCGCCGAAGGGCCCCTCCGGCAGCATCTCCCCCGGCTCCAGCCAGCCCTCGATCACGACCTCCGCCTGCGCCGGCACCTGCAGCGGCACCGTCTTGCAGTCGACCATCTCGATCCGCTTGCCCGCGATGAACCCGGCGAAGAGGTATTCGTCGATGTCACCGGGCAGGGGCGCGGTGGAGGCGTACGTCACGGCGGGCGGACACCCGAAGGCGATGGCGACCGGCAGCCGCTCGCCCCGCCGTGCCGCGACCTGGTAGTGGTTGCGGCTGTCCTTGTGGATCTGCCAGTGCATGCCGATGGTGCGCTTGTCGTGGCGCTGCAGGCGGTACAGGCCCAGGTTCCGGATGCCGCTCTCCGGGTCCCTGGTGTGGGTGAGCCCCAGGTTGAAGAAGGAGCCGCCGTCCTGCGGCCAGGTGAAGAGGGCGGGCAACCAGTCGAGGTCGACGTCGTCGCCGTGCAGCACGACCTCCTGTACGGGCGCGTCCCCCGGCTTCACCTTCTTCGGCGGTACGTGCGTCATCGCGCCGAGCTTCCCGAAGGCCTCCCGCACGCCCACGAAGCCGTGCGGCAGCTCGGGCCGCAGCAGCCCGCCGATCTTCTCGGAGATCTCGCCGTACGACTTCAGTCCGAGGGCCTTCAGCAGCCGCCGGTCGGTCCCGAAGACGTTCATCGCGAGGGGCATCGCGGAGCCCTTCACGTTCTCGAAGAGCAGCGCCGGGCCGCCGGACTTCTGCACCCGGTCGACGATCTCCCCTACCTCCAGATACGGGTCCACCTCGACCTTGACGCGCTTGAGGTCGCCCTCGCGCTCGAGGGCCCTGAGCAGGGAACGAAGATCGTCGTAAGCCATGGGGTCAAGTATCCCCGAGCGGCTACCCTGGCCCGGTACCTGGGGTCCGTGCCCGCGGCCCCGACGACTGTTCCACTGGAAGGCCCCCCATGCTCCGGGTACTGATGTTCCTCGTGCCACTGGCGCTGAGCGTGTACGCGTTCATCGACTGCATCAGCACGAAGGACCAGGACGTCCGCTACATGCCCAAGCCGCTCTGGGCCATCCTCGTCCTGGTGTTCCCGCTCGCCGGCTCCCTCTCGTGGCTCATCGCGGGCAAGAAGCGGCACCCGGCCGGCGCGGGCGGCTCCCCCGGCTCGCCGTGGAGCCGGGGCGGCAGGCAGCAGTGGGTGGCGCCCGACGACAATCCCGAGTTCCTCAAGTCCCTCAAGGACGAGAAGTCCCCCGACGACGAGGACAAGAAGGACCCGGACAACAAGGACCGGGACAAGAAGGACGGCGGCGAGGACCCCACCGCCTGACGCCACGGCCTGACGCCACCCCCTGACGCCACCGAGTGACGCCGGTACCTGACAGGGTGTAAGCCGGTGGGCCACTCGAAGCGGACAATGCGCCCCTGGGCGGCGGCGGGCGGGAGCCGGACACTTACCTCGCATGACGACTGCTCCCGCCGACTCCACCGGCACCACGCTCACCCCCGAATACGGTGACAAGGTCATCGCCGTCGAGACGGCGGGCTCGGAACCGATCCCCGACGCCGAACGGCACGGCAGTCCGCTCCAGTTGCTGTGGACGTGGGCGTCCCCGAACATCGAGTTCGCGACGGTGTACATCGGTGTGATCTCGGTGTTGTTCTTCGGCCTGAACTTCTGGCAGGCCACGGCGGCGTTGCTGCTGGGCACGGCGCTGGGGTCGCTGACCCACGGGATCCTGTCCCTGGACGGCCCGCGCTTCGGCGTGCCGCAGATGGCGATCGGCCGCTTCTCCTTCGGTTTCCGCGGCAATCTGCTGCCGGCGGGTGTGAACGCACTGGTCGCGGGTGTCGGCTGGTTCGCGGTGAACAGTGTGAGCGCCGCTTTCGCGCTGAACACGCTGACCGGCCTGCGCCCCCTCCCCTCCCTCCTGCTGGTGGTGGTCGCCGAGGTCGTGATCGGCTTCATCGGGCACAACTTCGTCCACGCCTTCGAGAAGTACGCCTTCCCGGCACTGGCGGTGGTGTTCCTGCTCGCCGGCGTCTGGACCTTCAAGGAGGCCGATCTGGGCGGTGCGGGCGCGGGCGGCGGCATCGGCGGTTTCCTCCTCGCCTTCAGCGCGGCCTGGGGCTACACGGCCGGCTGGAACCCGGGAGCCTCCGACTACTCCCGCTACCTCCCGCGTACGGCGAACCGCTTCAAGACCGCCCTGTACCCGGCCGCCGGCCTGTTCGTCTCGGTCGCGGTGGTGTCGGTGATCGGCGCGGCGTCGGCGACGATCGCCGCCCCCGAGGGCGCCTCCCCCACGGCCGCTTTCACGGGCCACCTCCCGGGCCGGCTCGGCGACCTCGTCCTGCTCGCCATCATCCTCGGCGCGGTCTCCGCGAACGCCCTGAACGTCTACTCCTCCGCCATGTCCATCACCTCCCTGGGCCTCAAGCTCCCGCCGTGGCTCGGCCGCAGCGCCATCGTCGTCCTGTGCGGTGTCGCCGGTACGGCGGCGGCGTGGGCGTCGCTGGCGGACGCGGGCCACGCCTACGAGGCGTTCCTGCTGGTGATCGCGTACTGGGTGGGGCCGTGGCTCGGGGTCGTGCTGGTGGAGCGGTGGCTGCAGGCGCGGACGCCGGTGGAGCGGCTGTCGGCCCGGCTCGGCGACCGGACGTTCACCAACTGGCCCGGGGTGACCGCTCTGTTGGCCGGTATCGCGGTGTCGGTGCCGGTCTTCTCCAACCAGGAGAAGTACGTGGGCTGGGTGCCGGAGCGGTGGCCGTCCTTCGGCGACATCACATGCCTGGTCGGGTTCGCGGTGAGCGCGGGGCTGTACGCGGTGCTGCGGCGGGCGCCGCGCTAGTGCCGCGAGTCCCGCAGGTCAGCGCAGAGCGGAAGTGAACGCGGACCAGGCGGCGCGACCGACGAGCAGGACGGGGCCGTCAGGGATTTTGCTGTCGCGGACGGGGACGGCGGTGGGGAACTCGGGGGCTATTTCGATGCAGTTGCCGCCGTTGGCGTCGCTGTGACTGCTCTTGACCCAGGTCGCCGCGCTGAGATCGTGGCTGTTCATGATGCTTGTACCTCTCCATCACGTCGCTGATCAAAGCGGTGGACTCAAGGGCTGACGGAGAGTCCGCGCTGAGCACATCATAGGTCTGGCTGTGCCGCGCATAGACGGCTGGATCGTCGCTGAAATGGCCACGGTCCAGCGATTCCGAATAGACCCACTCGTGCCCGTCGGGCAACCTGATCAGTGACATGGAGCCGCTGGGGCGGAAGAGGCCGATGCGGTCGGCCGGAGCAACCTGGATGTGGATGTTGGGGTGCCGCCCGACGTCGAGCAGGTGCGCGCACTGGTCCCGCATGATGGCCGGGCCACCCACCACGTTGCGCAGACAACTCTCATCGAGAACGGCGGCGTAGAACGGTCCGCCGTCGACCAGGAAGCGCCGCTGACGGCTCAGTCGGGCCCGGACGCGCTCCTCCAGCTCCTCACCGCTCACGAGGCGCGAGAACAGAGCCCGCGCATAGTCGTCCGTCTGCAACAAGCCCGGAATGACGCGCTCTTGATACTCCCTCAGCCCGATGGCAACCGCATCCATCTCGGCCCGGCGCCGGAACCAATCCGGATGCTCCACCTGCGGATACCAGTCGATCCGCCCCCACAACCGCAGCAACACCCCGCCCGTACCCAGCAGTTCGTCGCACTTCTTCGCGAACGTGTCCTGCGGGACCCGCGTCCCGGCCTCGACCCGCGCCACGTGCGACCGGTCGCAGGGGATCTCCCGGGCCAGCCCCTCCTGGGTGAGCAGCGCGGCCTCGCGGAAGTGCTTGAGGACCTCGCCGAACACGGCGGCCGTACTCGTGCTGAGCCCGGTTCCCGCGTCGGCGTTGCGTCGGCTCACGGCTCCTCCCTCCGTGACAGTGGACCACTGGCACGCGCCAGGCGTTGATCCGGACCGTTCCCCTGGGCGACGCTCGGTACACCCAGAGTTACGAAAGGTGCCGGGAGTTGCACATGCCTGAGCGGTGGGAACCGGGAACGCTCGTCTACGACCCGCAGTTGCGCAAGGTCGGCGAGTACCAGGACAGGGCGGGCCCGTACGTGATGCTGCGCCCGGTCGGCGGCGGGCGGGAGTGGCAGGCGGACCCGGCGCGGATCCGGGCGGCGACCCGGGAGGAACGGCTGAGCTCGGGCGTACGGGCGGCCAACGACCGTTCCCGGGAAGGGTTCGTGGCGCCGCCCGTGCTGGAGGCCGAACTGCCGGACCGGCCGCCCGTCCCGGTCCCGGGTTGCGCGGCGTGCGAGGAGTTGGCGACCCGGCGGGAGGAGGCACGGGCCGCGTTCGACGGCAGTGCGGAGACGGACGCGAACGTACTGCTGCGGCAGCACCAACGCCGCGAACACGGCGGGGCCCCGTCCGGGCGGCGGATCTTCCGGTACGTGCCCTACACGATCGTGCAGGACGCGTCGGCGCAGCCGGAGTACGAGGCGCGCTGCGTCTCGGGCGACGAGGCCGACTGCGGGGCGGGTTCCGGCCCGTGCCAGGCCCCGGCCGAGGTCGAGGAGTGGCAGCGCCGGCACACCCAGGAGACCCGGCACCTGCGTTACCGGCGCAGCTTCGCGGACTACGCGCTACTGGAACAGCGGTGAAGTGAGGAGTGTGCCGTCACCTTCGTACGGCTGCCTCAGCGCAGCCGTGACGAGGACAGGATCGACAGCAGGTGGGCCGGGACCATCACCCAGGTGATCACGGCGAGCGCGCCCAGCGCCCAGCGGGTCGGTTCGATGCCGCCGGTCATCTCGTCGGCGACGGCCGCGACCAGCAGCACCAGGGACGCCTCGATGCCGTTCGTCACACGGTGGATCTTGAAGGCGGCGGCGAGGCGGCGCACCGTCGCCACGCCCTGGGAGCGCGGGCGGGTCGACTCGTCGTCGACGACGCCCAGCCCGCGCCGGGCGCGTGCCACGTCCACGAGGTCGGTGGAGGCCTTCAGGAGGACGACGCCGAGCGCGGTGGCGATGCCGATCGACAGCCAGCCGCCGACGCCCGACTCGGCGGCCCGGTAGCCCGCGCCCGCCAGCAGGGCGGCGTCGGCCAGGTAGGCGCCGAGGCGGTCGACGTAGATGCCGGACGCGCTGTTCTGGCCCTTCCAGCGGGCGACCTCGCCGTCCACGCAGTCGAAGAGCAGGAACAGCTGCATGAGGATGACGGCCAGTACGGCACCGGTCAGGCCCGGGATCATCAGCGCGGCCCCGGACGCGACCCCGCACACCACCATCGTCCAGGTCAGCTGGTCGGGGGTGACCGGCGTGCGCACCAACTGGCGGGTGAACCGCAGCGAGAGGCGCCGCATGTACAGCCGGCCCGCCCAGTGCTCGCCGTTGCGGCTCGCCAGCTTGGCCTGCGGCTGGCAGACCTCGCGCAGCTCCTCCAGAACCGGAGCAGCAACCATGAACGTTCCTCCAAGGGGGGCCCAACTGCCGCAGACACGGCGGTGATCGGCACAGGTTACCTGCCCGGACTCCTGGACATTTCGCCGGGAATTTTGACACGGTTCCGGCTATGCCCGAGAACCCGGACACCCTCGCCTTCTACGCCGCGCAGAGCGCCTTCTCCGACCCCGGCGCCCTCGCTCACCACTACGCCGGCCTGCCGGACGATCCCGCCGAACTGGCCCGCGTGGTACGGGACTTGATCATCCACCGTGTGGAGGGCGAGGCCTTCGGGTACGCCATCCCGCAGGACCGTCTCCACAACGACGCCGAGACGCGCTACGTCGACGACATCCTGCGCATCGTCGTCGACCGCGACGACGCCCCGCTCGCCCGGCGGCGCCCGCCGCGCGACCGGTTCGTCGGCGTCTGCCGCGACTTCGCGCTGCTGCACTGCTCGTTCCTGCGCCACCTGGGCGTCCCGGCCCGCCTGCGGTCGGGGTTCGCCGACTACTTCCGTGCCGACGGCTTCCACTGCGACCACGTCGTCACCGAGTACTGGGACGAGAAGCGCGGCACCTGGCTCCTCGCCGACGCACAGCTCGCCGATCCCGCGCTCCTCGACGACTGGAACGTCGGCTTCGACCCGATGGACGTACCGCGCGAGCGCTTCCTGGTCGCGGGCGAGGCGTGGCGGGCCATCCGCGAGCGCGGGGCCGACCCGGACACTTTCGGGCTGCATCCGCCGAAGGAGGGCCCGTTCCAGGGGGAGCGGTTCGTGGCCGGCAACATCCGGCTCGACCTCGCGGCTTTGAACAAGGTGGAGACTCTGCTGTGGGACGTCTGGGGAGAGGACGAGGACGGACAGCCGGGCCTGCCCCTGCCGGAAACCTCCCGCACCCTGTACGACCGCGTCTCCCTGGTCGCCTGCGACGACGTGCCCTTCGACACGGCACGGCGGCTGTTCGCGCAGGACGACGTCCTGCGCACCCCGAAGACGGTGCTGTGCATGGCGCCGTACAACGGAACCACCCGGGTGACTCTGCGCTAGGCCACCGTCCGCAGCCCGCCCGCCACCGCCGGGCTCGTCCCCCGCACCACCCGGTGTGCGCAGGCCGCCGTCAGGAGTTCGCCCAGCAGGTCCGGGTCGCCGATCTCCAGCCCCAGCAAGGACTCGATCCGCTCCAGCCGCTGGTAGAGGGACTGTCGGCCGATGTGCAGCAGGGCGGCCGTGCGGGTGGGCGAGCAGCCGTGCCGCAGGTGGACCTCCAGGGTGCGGACGAGGTCGCTGGGGTGGGCGGCCTCCCAGGCCAGCAGCGGTCCCAGGGCGTGCTGGACCAGCCCGGCGAGCCGCTCCCGGTTGGCGTCCACGCCGCCCCGGGTCAGCTCCCGTTCCAGGGCGAGGGCGCGCGAGGACGTGACCAGCGCGCCGTCCGGTACGCCCGGTTCGGCGGCCGGCACGGTCAGCGCGAGCTCCAGCGTCGTACGGGCCGCACGCAGCGTGTCGCTCCAGCGCAGCCAGCCTCCACCGGCGGCGACGGCGTGCCCGACCGCGACGGTCAGGCCGGGCTCGGCTGCCGTACGGAAGGCGTCCTGGACGGCCCGTACCGGGTCGCCGGCCCGAGAGCCGGGCAGTGACAGCAGCGCCAGTACGTCCCCCGGGAACGCCGCCCGCAGCACCCCCGCCCCGCCGAGCAGCCGTACCGCACGGTCCACCGTGCTCACGTCCCGCGTGCCGTGCAGGGACACCCCCAGCAGGCGGGCGCCGGGGCCCGGGTGGAACCCGGCCAGCGCCGCCCGCGCCTCCACCTCGGGCTGGTTCAGTGCCGCCCGGTCGGCCAGGTCCGCGAGCAGCGCGGCCGTGTGGTCGTCGCCCCACGGCCGTACCACCGACCGCCCGGACAGGCCCCTGGCCACGATCGCCCGGTTCGCGGCCTCCGTGATCCGTACGAAGGGCACGACCCGGTGCAGGGCCAGCAGCGGCAGCCCCACGCGGCGGGCCTCGTCGGTCACCTCGGCCGGCATCGACGGCAGCGACCGCCCCACCTCCACCGCGAGTCCGGCCGCGTCCCGTGCCGCCAGCTCGCGCACGTACCGCCGTCGGACCTCCTCGTCCGCGTCCGTCAGCCCGAAGCCGTTGGTGAGCAGCAGCTCACCGCCGTCCAGGAAGTTCGCGCCCTCGTACACCTCGCTGGAGTGCACCCAGCGCACCGGGCGGTCCAGGGCGCTTTCACCTGCCAGCAGCTCGGGCTCGGCGGCCCGCACCGGGTCCAGCTCCAGGATGTCGCGGAGGGTGAGTGCGGGCACGGGAACCTCCAGGGCACTGACAGTTCGTCCGGCTGCGGGATGCCCGGAGAGTACTTTCCGCACGTTGCCCTCGTGTTTCCGCCACAGGAGAGTGAAGCCATGGACCCTATGGATCAGGCGACGGCCCGCACCTGGCTCGCCACCGCCGTCGCGGAGGCCCGCGCCGGGCTCGCCGAGGGCGGCATCCCGATCGGCGCCGCCCTCTACGGCACCGACGGCACCCTCCTCGGCCGCGGCCACAACCGCCGCGTCCAGGACGACGACCCCTCGACGCACGCGGAGACGGCCGCCTTCCGGAACGCGGGACGGCAGCGGTCGTACCGCGGTACGACGATGGTGACCACCCTCTCCCCGTGCTGGTACTGCTCAGGACTGGTCCGCCAGTTCGGCATCTCGCGGGTCGTCGTCGGCGAGGCGGCCACCTTCCACGGCGGCCACGACTGGCTCGCGGAGCACGGCGTGGACATCGTGCTCCTGGACGATCCCGAGTGCGTCGAGATGATGCGCGACTTCATCAAGAACAACCCGGCACTGTGGAATGAGGACATCGGTGAGTGACACCCCTGCCCCGCGGATCCCCACCATCGATCTGAAGCCCTGGGTCGAAGGCACCCCCGGCACCCGCGCCGAGATCGCCCGTACCGTCGACGAAGCCCTCCAGACCGCCGGGTTCCTGCTGGTCACCGGGCACGGGGTGGACCCTGCCCTGCGGTCCGGGATCCGGGAGGCGGCGCGGGCGTTCTTCCGGATGCCCGTCGAGGTGAAGCAGCCGTACGCGGCGACGGTCGGCGGGCGCGGCTGGCTCGGGCCGGGCGCGGAGGCCAACGGGTATTCGGAGGGTACCGAGACCCCGCCGGACCTGAAGGAGTCGCTGACGTTCGCGACGCACGAGCACTTCGAGGACCCGGTGGTCGACGCGGAGTGGGCGGCGCCGAACGTCTGGCCCGCCGAGGTGCCGGAACTGCGGGACCTCTGCGAGGAGTACCTGGCGCGGATGGCCGGCCTGGAGAAGGAGCTGCTGTCGCTGCTGGGCGAGGCGCTCGGGCTCGACGCCGGTTTCTTCTCGAAGCACATGGACCGTCCGACGTACGGCTTCAACATCAACTGGTATCCGGGGACGGAGGTCGTCGGGGAGCCGCAGCCGGGCCAGTTCCGGATCGGCCCGCACACCGACTTCGGGACGGTGACGATCCTCGACCGGCAGGCCGGCAAGGGCGGACTGCAGGTCTGGACGGAGCAGGGCGGCTGGGAGGACGCGCCCTTCGACCCGGAGGCGTTCACCGTCAACGTCGGTGACCTGCTGGCCCGTTGGACCGGAGACCGCTGGCGTTCGGGACGGCACCGCGTGCTGCCCCCGCCGGCCGACGCGCCCGCCGAGGAGCTGATGTCCCTCGTCTACTTCGGCGAGTGCACGCCGGGCACGCTGGTGGAGTCGCTGCCCGCGCCGGTGGGACGGGTGGCGTACGAGCCCGTCGACTCGCACGTGTACCTGCGGGCGAAGCTGGACTCGATCACCGTCGCGTGAATCGTCGGGGACGGGTCGAGAGTTTCGTAACACAACGGACATCACCGGGTCTGGCCCGCACCAACTCCCTCTCCTTACCCTGAGGTTGGAGTCTCTGGGGGGAGAGATGCGGTGGGCAGACCGTTGCACGGGCGCGGGGCGCTGTTCGACACCGATCCGGCCGGTCTTGCTCCGCGGCTCGTGGGCCTGCGTCCGCATCAGCACCGGGCCACTGCCGTGGAGCATCCGAAGGAACTGCCCTTCGTGCTGCTGACCGGGGGGCGCGGGCTCGGCAAGAGTGCGGTGCTCGGCGAGTTGCGGGACGCCTACAAGGGGCACACACCGGTCGCGTCGGTCGACTGCGAGGACGTCCAGTTCGCGAGGCCGACCGGCGGGCGGCCCCTGGAGGCCTGGTCGCCGGTGTCGCAGGCGCTGCTGGTCGTCGCCGAGCAGCTGGCCGAGCCGGTGACCGGGGCCGGGCGGATCGCGTTCGGGCGGCTGATGTCGGGTCTGGTCGCGGTCGCGGCGGGCGGCTGGGACGACGCGGACTCCGAGCGGATCCGGCGCGAGGTGGAGCGGATCCTGCTGCTGAACGAGGGCGGGTCGTGGGTCGCCGGGTTCGCGGGGCGGATGGCCGGCCGGGTCACCGCCAACGTCGTCGCGGCGGTGAGCGGCACCGGGCCGCTCGTGGCGTCGGCGATCGAGGCGACCCTGGAGTCCTTCTCCGACAGTTTCGTCAACCGGCGCCAGCAGCGCGCCTCCGCCTGGTGGCGCGACTACCCGAACGCGGGCGGCGACGCCCGGCGCGGGCTGATCCTGCTGTCCGGGCACTTCCGGGCCGGCGGCACCTCCCGGGAGCACGCCGAGCGGTATCTCGTACGGGCGCTGCTCGCCGACCTGGCCGACGCGTACGCGGGCGTGCTGCCGCGGATGCAGCGGCTGGGGCGGCCCCTCGTGCTCATCGACAACGCGCACCGGGCCCCCGGTCCCGGCCTGGCCGACGCCATACTGCGCGACCGCGCCGGCGGGATCGCCGACCAGGTCGTGTTCGTCGGCGGGCTGCGCGGCACCGACCGCCCGGTCCTGCGCAGCGCCGTCCGGCGGACCCTGGCGGAGGTCGCGCGGCGCAGCGACTGGGCGCCGGACCCGGCGGCCCACTCGTCCCGGGCGCTGCTGGTGGCACTGCCGCCGCTGAGCCCGGACGACACCCTGCACCTGGTGGGCGCCGCCTGCGCACAGGCCGCGGTGCCGCCCCGACTGCCGTACGCCATCCACCGGCTGACCGGCGGCAACCCGCTGGGGATCGTCCACCTCGCCGACTCCGCCGCGCAGAACCTGCCGGGCGCCGCCTCCCTCGGGGAGCTGCTGACCGCGGACGTACGGCTGGACGACGACCGCGACGGGCGGCCCACCTATCTCGAACTCCTCGACCGGCTGGTGCCCGCCGACCGGCTGGACGAGCTGACCGTGCTGGCCGCCGCCCACGACCACGCCTCGGCCTGCGCGCTCGCCGAGGCACTGCTGCCGGACGACTTCGGACCGGCGGACGTACGGGCACTGGAGACCCGGCTGGTGGCGGAGGGTCTGCCTCAGGTGCCGGGCCGGTTCGTCGGGGACTCCTTCGTACGGACCCTGCTGTTGCTGCGGCTGCACCATCGGGACCCGGACCACGGGCAGTGGCGGCAGGCGCACGAGACGCTGATCCGCTCCTACGCGCACGCGGCCGACGACGACGATCCGGCCCGCGCCCGCTACCGGCTGCACCACGAACTCGCCCTGGGAGGCGCGGAGTCGGCGGTGGCGTATCTGCGTGACACGTTCCCCGCCCTGGACATCCGCGTCTGGCTGCGGTCGCTGCGGTTCATCGCGTCGGCGCCCTACTTCCACGCCCATGACCCCGAGGGCCACGACTTCGCCGGAGCCGGACGGGACGACCGGCGGGCGGCGGTCGCGCTCGGGCGTACGGACGCCGGGCAGGTCGTGCCGGAGGGCGCGGACGCCGTTCTGCACCTGCGCATACGGCGGCTGCTGCACGCCGTGTGGCAGCTGACCGACCCGCTCGCGCTGCCCGACGCGAAGGTGTGCGACCGGCTGCGGTTCGAGCTGGAGCAGCTGTCCAACCTGCGGCCGGCGGGCAACGCGCTGCTGTGGCGGGCCTCGCGGGACTGGCCCGAGGACGCGCTCGCCGGGCGGGCGTTGCGCGTGCCGGACGACGACGAGGACGAAGCGGACGGGGAGGCGTGATGGCGGGGAGCGGTGCGGGCGGGGGTTCGGGCAGAGGCTTCGGCACCCGGCTGCGTGAGGGGATCTGGGAGATACCCCTGCGCCGCTATCTCGCTCTGCTGGTCGCCGCCGCGGTGGTGGCCGGGCTGATCCTCGGCGTCCGGGTGCTCGCGCACGACGACCGGTCCTGCGCGGCCGGGGTGGTACGGCCCGAGGGCAGCGACGAGTGCGTGGGCGTGTCGGCGACGGACTACTACTTCGGCCGGCCCCAGCTGCGGGAGACCGTCAGGGCGATCGACCGGGAGAACAGGTCGCTCAAGGCCGACAGCTATGTCACCGTCGCCCTGTTCGAACCCTTCACCTCGACCGACGCCGACAACCTCGGGGACGTGCTGCACGAGTTGCAGGGCGCCTATCTGGCCCAGTACCAGGCCAACCACAAGTCGGCCGGGCAGACCCCGGCGATCCGGCTGGTGCTCGCCAACCCCGGGGCGACCGGCGCCCACTGGGAGCACACGGTCGACCAGTTGGAGGGCATGACCGAGGGACCGGACCGGCTGCGGGCGGTGACCGGGGTCGGGCTGAGCACCGAGAACAACAAGAAGGCCGTCGCCGAGCTGACCCGGCGCGGGATTCCGGTGATCGGCTCCTCCATCACCGCCGACGACCTCGCCAACGGCCAGGACGGCACCGATCCCTTCCCGGGGCTGGCCCGGGTCTCCCCCACCAACACCGACGAGGCCCGCGCGCTCGCCTCGTTCGCCAAGGTGACGGCGGGCAACGCGCTGCTGGTGTACGACAAGCCGGGCGACCCGTACACGACGACGCTGCAGAAGTCGTTCGCCGACCTCATCAAGGGCTCGCCCTACGAACCGCAGCCCTTCACCCCGCCCGACGACCGCAGCCAGGAGGGCACCACCGCCAACACGTTCCGGCAGATCACCCACCTCGTGTGCGACACCGCTCCGGACACCGACACCATCCTGTTCGCCGGACGCCACACCCAGCTGCGGCAGTTCATCAACGCGCTCGGCGGACGCGGCTGCCAGGACCGCAGGTTCACGCTCCTGACCGGCGACGAGGGCTCCTACCTGACCGGTGACAAGGACCTCGACCGCAGCGCCCTCACGCACAACCTGTCCGTGCGCTACACCGCCCTCGCCCACCCGGACGCCTGGACGAAGGACCCGGCGAAGACGGGCGGCTCGGCGCAGGGCGCGAGCGTCCTGAACGGTCTGCTCGCGAGCAGCAAGCGCGAGCCGGTCGGCCCGATAGGCCCGATCACCCTCTCGGACGGCCAGCTGATCATCGCGTACGACGCGATGCAGCTGGCCGTCAAGGGCATCCGCGAGGCCACTCCCGACGGGAAGGTGGTCCCGCCGCTCGCCGACGTCGGCCTGCAGTGGCCGCAGGTCAAAGGCTCGCTGAAGGTGAGCGGGGCGAGCGGCTGGATCTGCCTGGACGTGCACGGCAACCCGTACGACAAGGCCGTACCGGTGGTGGAGGTGACCCCGCAGGGCACCAACCGTTTCGTGAGGATCGCCTGGCCGGAGGGAAAGCCGCCGGCGAAGGAGTGCCTGCCGCCGTCCTAGGACCGGCGAAGGCCGGCTCCCGTGACTCAGGTCACAGAGAACCGGCCTTCACCGTGAGGGAGTCGGTCACACGCCCGCGTAGGAGTGCTTGCCGCTCACGAAGATGTTGACGCCGTAGTAGTTGAACAGCCAGCAGCCGAACGCGAGCAGCGCCAGGTAGGCGGCCTTGCGGCCCTTCCAGCCGGCGGTGGCGCGGGCGTGCAGGTAGCAGGCGTAGGCGACCCAGGTGATGAACGCCCAGGTCTCCTTGGGGTCCCAGCCCCAGTAGCGGCCCCAGGCGTCGCCCGCCCAGATGGCGCCCGCGATGATCGTGAACGTCCACAGCGGGAAGACCGCCGCGTTGACGCGGTAGGAGAACTTGTCCAGCGACGCCGAGGCGGGCAGCCGCTCCAGGAACGAGGTGGCGAACTGGCCGGGCTTTCCGCCGCTCGCCAGCTTGTTCTCGTACGAGTCCCTGAACAGGTAGAGGATCGTGCTGACGGCGCCCACGTAGAAGACCGCGCCGCACAGGATCGCGGTCGAGACGTGGATGTACAGCCAGTACGAGTGGAGGGCGGGAACCAACTGGTCGCTGGCGGTGTACAAGACGGTGACGGCGATGCCGAGATCGAGGAGGACCGTCGTGATCAGGAACAGGCCGAGCCAGCGCACTTTCTTCTTCAGCGCGAGCAGCGTGAGGTACACGCCGACGGCGACCGTCGAGAAGGTGATGTTGAACTCGTACATGTTGCCCCAGGGAGCCCGCTCCACCGAGGCCGCTCGGGCGACGACCCCGCCCAGCTCGATGAGGAACGCGAGCACCGTGAGGGACACCGCGACACGCCCGTAGAGGTCACCCTGCGCGTCGCCACCGTGCGCGCCGGGCCCGTCGGGCACGTCACGCGCACCGGCCGCGGCCCGCACGACCACCTTCGGCCGCTCCAGTACGGCGGTGGAGCCGCCCTTCTGCACGGTGACGTCCGGTGCCTTCGTCTCCGTCCGGGAGGTGAGCGCCGCGGCGGTACGGCCGATCTTGCTGCGGCCACCGAAGATCCATTCGGTGATGTACGCGAAGAAGGCGAGGGTGTAGACGGCCATCGCGGAGTAGATCAGCGTGTTGCTGAGGTTCGCGAGGTTTTCGTTGGTGGCGGCGGCGAGTGTCACCTCAGCGCTCCTTCGGTGGATATCCCGGCAACGTGCGGTCGGGCGGCGAGATCTGCAGGTAGCGTGTGTTCGTGTTCACCGGGCTGGTTTCAACCCGGCTGGCGTTGATCGTGGAAGACCTGGAGGGCCGCTGGTCCGCCGGGCGGCGTGAGCCAGGAATCTCCCTTGTTCCGCGCGGGAGAGGATTCAATTCTCAGGCCTTTCGGCAGATGCGGCGTCGGAGTCGGACACACCGTCCGGCTCCGCCCCCGTGTCGGTGGGCGCGCCCGGTGCCTGGTCGTACAGGATCCCGGCGAGGTCGCCGAGTTCCTCGGGCACCTTGGCGGACTCGCTGCGGCCGAGGCCGGCCATCTCGACGAGGGTGACACCGTCGTCGCCCTTGACGGCCCGCACCCACACGCGGCGGCGCTGGATGAACAGGGAGCAGGCCAGACCGAAGATCGCGGTGATCGCGCCGCCGAGCGCCCAGCCGCTGCCGGGCTGCCGGGTGATCTGGAAGTTGGCCCATTCCTTGGTGGCCTCGTAGGTGACCGAGCCGGCGCCGCCCGGGAGCCGCATGGTCTCGCCGGGCTTCAGGTTCTCCCTGAGCTGCTCGCCCTTGGAGTTCTTGAACTCCTTCAGGTGGCTCTTGTCGAGCTGGTACACGCTCTGCGGGATGCCCGAGTCGACGCCGAGGTCACCGTGGTAGGCCTCCAGGTTCAGCACCGGGTTGGTGAGCGCCGGGAACTGCGAGGCCACCTCGTTGCCGGGCACGTAGGACGGCAGGAAGAAGGCCTGGAAGCCGAGCTGTTCCCTGACGCCCTTGGCGTTGCGGTAGCCGTCCATGACCTTGATCGCACCGGAGGAGGTGACGTTGGAGTCGAGCGGCAGGAGCGGGACGGCCTGGCTGTAGACGACGTTGCCCTTGCCGTCGCGGACGGTGATGACGGGCGCGTAGCCGTGGGCGGTGAGGTAGACCTTCGAGTCGCCGATCTCCAGCGGCTCGTTGACCTTGACGATGGTCTTCTCGTCCTTGCCGTAGGCGCC
The DNA here is from genome assembly GCF_055578365.1 of Streptomyces sp. NPDC033131. Classification (NCBI taxonomy): domain Bacteria; kingdom Bacillati; phylum Actinomycetota; class Actinomycetes; order Kitasatosporales; family Streptomycetaceae; genus Streptomyces; species Streptomyces sp. NPDC033131. The sequence goes on along the minus strand of NZ_JBVIPA010000036.1, from coordinate 59,582 downwards.
GACGCTGTAGTCGAGGGCCGCCTGGTAGGTGCGCGGGGTGCCCTTGTTCGGGCCGCTCGTCTCGTAGGTGCCGGTGAAGTCGTCGAGGACGAAGCTGAAGGGGTCCAGGTCGTCCTGGCTGAAGAGGTTGCCGGACTTGAAGTCGTCGTACTGCGTCATGGTGTTGGAGAACCCGTCGCCCTCCACGACCAGCTTGTTGCCCTCCATCTTGAAGAGCTGCCCCCACGCGAAGGCGGTCAGCAGCACGATGAGGGCGATGTGGAAGGCGAGGTTGCCGACCTCACGCAGATAGCCCTTCTCGGCGGCGACGGCGTCCCCGGCGAGGTGGGCGCGGAAGCGGCGCTTCTTCAAGAGGGCGAGCGCGGCCTCGCGGACCTGCTCCGGCTCCGTCTCGGTGCGCCAGGTGGTGTAGGCGGGCAGCCGGGTCATGCGCCGGGGGGCGCCCGGCGGGCGGCCGCGCAGCTGGCCCACGAACTGCCAGGTGCGCGGGACGATGCAGCCGATGAGGGAGACGAACAGCAGGATGTAGATCGCGGAGAACCACACCGAGCTGTAGACGTGGAAGAGCCCGAGCTTGTCGTAGACGTCACCGAGGGTGGGGTTCGCGCTGCGGAAGTCGGCGACCTTCGTCTCGTCGGTCCCGGACTGCGGGATCAGCGAGCCGGGGATCGCGCCGAGCGACAGCAGCAGGAGCAGCAGCAGCGCGACCCGCATGGAGGTCAGCTGCCGCCAGAACCAGCGGGCCCAGCCGATGACGCCCAGGGATGGCAGGTTGGGCAGCTCTTCCTTGGGTGCGGTGGACAGCTGGGAGCCGGCGGCGCCGAGGTCCTGTTCGTCCGGGGTCGCGTCGGCGGGCGCGCCGGTGGTGGTCTTGCTCATCGATCAGATCCCCACAGTGAAGCCGTTGGACCAGTTCTGCATCTCGGAGACGATCTGGTCCCACGCGCCGGTCAGCAGCAGCAGACCGGTCACGATCATCATGGTGCCGCCCAGGCGCATCACCCAGACGTAGTGGCGCTTGACCCAGCCGAAGGCGCCGAGCGCCTTGCGGAAGGCGACCGCGGCGAGCACGAACGGTACGCCGAGGCCCACGCAGTACGCGACCGTCAGTATGGCTCCGCGGCCGGCGCTCGCCTGGCTGAAGGACAGCGCCTGCACGGAGGCGAGGGTGGGTCCGATGCACGGCACCCAGCCGATGCCGAAGAGGGCACCGAGGACGGGGGCGCCGACCAGTCCGGTGGCCGGCTTCTTGTGGAAGCGGAACTCGCGCTGGGTGAGCCAGGGCATCAGGCCCATGAAGAAGACACCCATGAGGATCATGAGCACACCGAGCACCTTGGACAGGATGCCCTTCTGCTCCTGCAGCGACTCGCCGAAGTACCCGAACAGGGCCCCGCCGGAGACGAACACGGCGGTGAAGCCGAGCACGAACAGCGAGGCACCGACGACCATCCGCCCGCGCCGGGCGTCGGCCAGGTCGGTGCCGGTGACTCCGGTGACGTAGGAGAGGTAGCCGGGGACCAGGGGCAGGACGCACGGTGAGAAGAAGGAGACGAGTCCGCCGAGCAGGGCGACGGGCAGGGCGACCAGCAGGGCGCCGCTGAACACGGTCTCGTTGCGGCCCGTCGCCTCGGCGAGGGTCACCAGCGCGCTCACGTCACTTCTCCGCGAGGACGGGCTTGAGCATGCTGAGCAGATCCTCTTCACCGAGGGCCTGCAGCGCCCGCGCGGCGACCTTGCCGTCCTTGTCGATGACCAGCGTGGACGGGATGAGCTGCGGGTTGAGGGTGCCCTTCTTGAAGCGGAGCATCAGCTTGCCCGTGGGGTCGTACAGGCTCGGGTAGGTGATGCCGAAGTCCTTCTCGAAGGAGAGCGCGACTCCGGTGCTGGTGTCCCGGGTGTTGATGCCGACGAACTGGACGCCCTTGCCGGCGTACTCCTTGGAGATCTTGGAGAAGTACTTGGCTTCCGCGCGGCACGGGCCGCACCAGGAGCCCCAGACGTTCAGGACGACGACCTTGCCCTTGTAGTCGGCGACGTCGAGCTGCTTGCCGGCGATGGTGCCGCCGGAGAGGTCGGGGGCCGCGACCCGCTTGCCCTGCGCGACGGTGTCGATGCCGTTGTTGCCGGTGACGAAGTTGGTGTCGCCGCCTCCGCCTGACGTACCGCCGGAGCCGCACGCGGAAAGGGTCAGCGCGGCTGCCGCGGTGACGGCGGTGAGCAGGACGGCACGACGACGGGTGCGACTACGGCTGGCGGCACTCATGTGAAAAGTTTCGCATGCCCGTTCTGGGGATCTTGCGCACCCCCCTTGCGGGCGGAAACCCGCATTTCAGGCAGCGTTCGAGGGGGTCCCGGAGGCGGTCGCCGAGGCGGTGCCCTTCAGGAACTCGTTCCAGCCGCCGGCCGGCTGCTGCCCGACGTCGAGCGTCCGCAGCGTGGCCAGCACCTCCGGCTTCTGCACGTCCATCCAGTCGACGAACTGCCGGAAGGAGACCAGGCGCACGTCCTCGCCCTTCTCCTTCTCCCGCGCGATGTGCTTCAGGGCCTCCTCGACGGCGTCCATGTAGATGCCGCCGTTCCACTGCTCGAAGTGGTTGCCGACGAAGAAGGGTGCGCGGTTCGTCTCGTATGCCCGCTTGAATCCCCCGATGTAGGCGCCGGCGGACTGCTCGCGCCAGGCCGGGTGGTTGTGGGAGGGCGCGTTGGTGGAGTTGACGGACTGGTTGGCGAGCATGTTGTAGTCCATCGACAGGACCTCGAACCGGCGGCCGGGGAAAGGTATCGCCTGCAGGGGCAGGTCCCACATCCCGTCCCGCTTCCGCGGCCAGACCTGACGGCCGCCGGGCGAGGAGGCGTCGTAGCGCCAGCCGAGTTCGCGGGCGGTGGGCAGCAGGTTGTCCTGGCCGAGCAGGCAGGGCGTGCGGCCGCCGACGAGTTCCTTGTCGTAGTCGAAGGGCAGCGCGGGCAGGTCGGTCCAGCCCGTGTTGGTGCGCCACTCCTTCACGAAGGACTTGGCCTGGTCGATCTCGCTGCGCCACTGCCGGGGCGTCCAGTTGCCGACGGATCCGGTGCCGCCGCAGAAGTGGCCGTTGAAGTGGGTGCCTATCTCGTGCCCTTCGAGCCAGGCCCGCCGGACGTTGGCCAGCGTCGCCTTGACGTGCTCGTCGGTGAGGTAGCCGATGTCGGAGGCGCCGCGCGGGTTGTTCGGCGGGTCGTAGAGGCGCTTCTTCGACTCGGGCAGGAGATACAGCCCCGAGAGGAAGAAGGTCATGCTCGCCTCGTGCTCCTTGGCGAGGTCGAGGAAGCGCGGGAAGAGGCCGTTGCCGACCTCGGCGGCCCCGTCCCAGGAGAAGACCACGAACTGCGGAGGGGTCTGCCCCGGCTCCAACGGCTCCGGCTTCGCGGGCTGGTGGGGCTGCCTGCCGGTGAAGGAGGTGGAGCCGTCACCGAGGGGGCGGGCGGTGGGCTTCGGGCTGCTCGGACGGCCGTCCCCGGAACCGGAACCGGAACCTCCGGCATGGTTGGACCCGTCTGACGAGATGAGCGTGCCGCACCCCGCCAGTCCTGCGGCGGCCGCGGCGCCCGCGCCGAGTCCGAGTGCTCCTCTGCGGGTGAGAGTGCGCATCGCATCCCCGTTCGTCACGTTCTCTGCTGGTCACCCAGTCAGAGGCGGCGACGAACGGGGAGGTTCCTCCGGTACTTGCGGATTTCGTAACAGAGGCGTGCAGAACGGGCCCTACGCCCCGAAGGCCTTGCCCTGCCCCTTCACCGGCCTGGCACCGGCGAGGAGATGGGCCGGGACGAGGTCGCGGGCCGGCTCGGTGTAACCGACGGACACGATCCTGTCGCCCTGGTACGTGAAGGTCGTCAGGGACGCGAGCGTGCACTGCCGCTTGCGCGGGTCGTGCCACAGCCGCCGCTTCTCGACGTACGACCGCACGATCCAGATCGGCAGCTGGTGGCTGACGAGCACGGCCTCGTGGCCACGCGCCCGGTCCTTCGCCGCGTCGAGCGCGCCCATCATGCGGATGACCTGGTCGACGTACGGCTCACCCCAGGACGGCTTGAACGGGTTGACCAGGTGCTTCCAGTTCTCGATCCGCCGCAGCGCCCCGTCCCCGACCCCGAAGGTCTTGCCCTGGAAGACGTTCTCGGCCTCGATGAGCCGCTCGTCGGTGGCGATGTCCAGCCCGTGCGCCTTGGCGATCGGCGTCGCCGTCTCCTGCGCCCGCTCCAGCGGGGAGGCCACGACGTGCGTCACGTCACGGCCGGCGAGGTGCTCGGCGACCCGGTCGGCCATCTGCCGGCCGAGCTCGGAGAGGTGGTAGCCGCCGAGACGGCCGTAGAGGACGCCGTCCGGGTTGGCGACCTCGCCGTGCCGCATGAGGTGGACGACGGTGATGTCCTTGATGTCGTTGCCGTTGCCGTTGCCGCTCATGCTTGCGTGGCCTCCGCAGATGCTCGGGCCGCCGCCGGAAGGGCGTCGGCGATCCGCTGGACGGCCCGCTCGTCGTGGGCCGTGGACACGAACCAGGACTCGAAGGACGACGGCGGCAGGTAGACGCCGCCCGCCAGCATGGAGTGGAAGAAGGCCGTGAAGCGGTACGACTCCTGCGCCTTGGCGTCCTCGTAGTCACGGACCGGGCGGTCCGTGAAGAAGACGGAGAACATGTTGGAGGCGTTCTGCACGGTGTGCGCGACGCCCTCCTTGGTGAGGGCCCCGGAGACCAGCGCCTGGATCTGCGCCGACACGTCGTTGACCTTGGCGTAGGCCGCGTCGTCGAGCAGCCGCAGCTGGGCCAGACCGGCGGCGGTCGCCACGGGGTTACCGGAGAGGGTGCCGGCCTGGTAGACGGGCCCGGCGGGCGCGAGGTGCCCCATGACGTCGGCGCGGCCACCGAAGGCGGCGGCCGGGAACCCGCCCCCCATCACCTTGCCGAAGGTCATCAGGTCGGGCCGGACGCCGTCGATGCCGTACCAGCCCGCCTTGCTGGTCCGGAAGCCCGTCATGACCTCGTCGGAGATGTACAGCGCGCCGTTCGCCGCGCACACGTCCTTCAGCCCCTGGTTGAAGCCGGGCATCGGCGGTACGACGCCCATGTTGCCCGGCGAGGCCTCGGTGATCACGCAGGCGATCTCGCCGGGGTGGGCCTGGAAGGCGGCGCGCACGGCGTCGAGGTCGTTGTAGGGCAGGACGATGGTGTCGCCGGCCTGGGCGCCGGTGACGCCGGGGGTGTCGGGGAGGGCGAAGGTCGCGACCCCGGACCCGGCGGCGGCGAGCAGCGAGTCGACGTGACCGTGGTAACACCCGGCGAACTTGATCACCTTGGTGCGCCGGGTGAACCCGCGGGCGAGCCGGATGGCCGACATGGTGGCCTCGGTCCCGCTGGACACCAGCCGCACCTGCTCCAGCGGCTCGATCCGGCCGACCATCTCCTCGGCGAGCGTGACCTCGCCCTCACCGGGTGTGCCGAAGGAGGTGCCGCGCGAGACCGCGTCCCGCACGGCGGCGATGACCTCGGGGTGGGAGTGCCCGAGGATCATGGGCCCCCAGGAACAGACCAGGTCGACGTACTCGCGCCCGTCGGCGTCCGTGAGGTACGGGCCGCTGCCGGACACCATGAACCGGGGCGTTCCGCCCACGGCACGGAAGGCGCGCACCGGGGAGTTCACGCCGCCGGGCGTGACGGTGGCCGCGCGGTCGAACAGGGCCTGCGAGACAGGCGCATCGTATGAATAGGGCAGTTCGCTCATGTTCTGCGACTTCTCCGACCTTCTCCGACTGCTCGGACTCCGGTTTTGCCAGTGACCTCCTCAGGGTAGGCCAGGGGGCACCGACGGCAGCGGGACCGCTGCCGAGGCGGGGGGCGGATGCGCTGCCGAGGCGGGGGCGAATGCTCTGCTGAGACGGCTACTGACCCGGCAACCAGTCCCCGCCCTCCGTGATCTGCGAGACTGGGACCTGATACACACAGCTCACAGGGACGAAGTTGTGGTGAGCCCTGTTCAGGGGCTGCGAAGATCCTGCGGTCAGGTGTTTCAACGCACGTTTCGGCGGGCGGCCGTGGGGGAGGTCACTGACACGATGATCGGGTTGCGCGGCGGGGGCCACGCGTCCTAGAAAAGCAGTCGGGTGGAGATATGCATCGCGGTGGCGGACTGGGCGAGGGGACTGACGGCCTGGGTCCTCGACGTGCCCGGCGGGGAAAGCACCGACGCGACGCGGAGGAATCGAACGAAGCCCGGCAGGGACACGTTGTACCAGGTGTACCCGGTGGACCGGGTGAGGAGCCGGAGCGGGCCGACCGACGGGTCGACCGGCTGAGGGCGGGGAGCAGGAATGGTGGTCGGGTGGGGGTGACGTACAAGTATTTCGGCGCGCCGGACGGCGCGACCGCAGCCCGCGTCCCGATCTCGATGCGCCCCGAGGAACTCGGCGGCGACGAGCTCGGCATGAACGGCATGTTCACCAAGATCAAGCCGGAGACCATGGCCGCGATGGTCCTCACCGGCATCGAGGGCGTCCCCCTCCACAAGGTCCCGCCGCTGGAGCTGGTCGTCCTGCACCCCGACTACGCGGTCGTGAAGCTCCCGATGACCGTGGTCGACCCGCTCCGTGGCATAGGCGAGGAGGCGGTGGGCGCGGCGGCGTTCATCTGGTCGACGGTGCCGGACCGGGGCGGGCCCCGGGACGCGTTCAACGTGTACCAACTGCTGCACGAGTGGCAGGACTTCAGCCACCGGCTGCATGAGGCGGGGCATCAGCCTTATTGCCTGGTGTGGCCGTGAGCTGAGGTTTCCCGAGTGCCGGGCGGGGTTTTCGGGCCCCGCCCTCGTCATGTCCGGAAGGGCCCGGCGGTTGTCGTCGCCGTATTCAGCCGCGCAGCGGCCGCGTGAGTCGTCCGAGCAGCCCGGCGACCAGTGCCGTCTGCGCGGGCACCGTGTCGGGGTAGATGAACTCGCCCTGGGCGTGGGCGCCGTCGCCGACCGCGCCCATGCCGCACAGCACCGGCAACCCGAGCGCGGCGACGAAGTTGGCGTCGCTGGCACCGCCGACGGCGGCGTCGGGCAGTTCGCCCCGGCCCTGCTCGCGGGCGACCTCGCGGGCCAGGGCGAGGAGAGGGGCGGAGGCGGCGTTGAGGGTCATCGGCGGCCGGTTCCAGGCGTGTTCGATGTCGAGGCGGACGCGGGGGTCGCTGACCTCGATGGCGTCCAGTGCGGCGTCGACCCGGTCCTGTTCGGCCTCGCTGCCGACCCGGATGTCGACGCTCGCGGTGGCCTGTCCGGCGACGACGTTGGTGGCGGAGCCGCCCTTGATGAGCCCGGTGTTGACCGTGGTGCCCTTGCCGGGGTCGGCGACGGCCGTGGCGGCGACCACGAACTCGGACAGCGCGGTGATCGCGCTCGCGCCGTCCTGGGGGGCGAGCCCGGCGTGCGCCTCGACGCCGGTGGCGGTGACCCGGAAGATGCCGGAGCCCTTGCGGGCGGTCTTGACCGCGCCGTGAGCGGTCGGCTCCAGGACCAGCGTGACGTCGGCCTTCTGCGCGACCTTCTCGATCACCGGGCGTGAGGACAACGAGCCGATCTCCTCGTCGCCGTTGAAGAGGAAGGTGACGGTGGGCACGGGTGCGCCGCTCTCCCGGGCCAGCTTCAGGGCCCAGATGCCCTGGGCCAGGCCGGTCTTCATGTCGAAGATGCCCGGTCCGCTGAGCTTGGCCCTGCCGTCCGTGGCCGGCTGCTGCCAGCCGGCGAGCGTGCCGGTCGGCCACACGGTGTCGTAGTGGCCGACGAGCGCGACGTGCCCGGCGCCGGTGCCGGTGTACGTCAGCGTGAGGGTGTCTCCGTACGCGCCGCCCGGGTGCCGGTGTTCGCGGTCGGGCCGCCCGAGCCGGTGGACGGCCAGCTCGCGCAGGAGGTCCAGGCCTGCCGCGAGCCCGGACAGGTCGTAGCTGCTGGTCTCGTGGCGGACGAGCGTCAGGATGTCGGTGACGGTCTCCGACGAGACGTCCTGGGCGCGGGCGGTGAGAGCGACAGCGGGCGATGCGGTCATGATCTGCTTTCTCGTACGGGAGTGGGGGGTGGCGTTTGCCGGCGGCAGGGCGGGGTCAGCTGATGCCGAACGGGATGCCCAGCAGGTACCAGGCCACGAAGAACGCGATCCAGACGACCCAGACGACGGCGGCGATGGGGATCGTGAAGGAGGCCAGGGTGCCGATACCGGCGGACTTGCGGTACTGCTGGACGAAGCCCAGCGCCATCACGAAGTACGGACTCATCGGGGTGACGCAGTTGGTGACGGAGTCGGCGACGCGGTAGACGGCCTGGGTGGTCTCGGGCTCGATGCCGATGAGCATCAGCATGGGCACGAGGACGGGCGCGGCCAGCGCCCACAGCGCGGAGCCGCTGGTGATGACGAGGTTCATGAACGTGATCAGTACGGCGATGCCGACCAGCACCGTCCAGCCGTGCATGTCCAGACCGCGCAGGGTCTCCGCGCCCTTGACGGCGAGGATGTTGCCGATGTTCGTCCACTTGAAGTAGGCGAGGAACTGGGAGATCGCGAAGAAGAGGACAAGGATCGGCGCCATCGACCGGGTGCCGTCGACCATCGCGGCGACGATGTCGCGGGCAGCGGAGAAAGCGCCGGTCATCCGGGCCGTAGACGGTACCGAGGACGGCGAAGAACACGCCCAGGACGAGCGCCATCCCGCCGATCAGCGGGGAGTCGACGATGCCGCCGCTCTCGCCGCGCAGCGGTGAGGACGCCGGGATCATGGCGACCACCAGGAACGTGAGGAAACCGAGGGCGACCAGCCCGGTCGCGCGCAGGGCGCGGCGCTGCTGCCCGGTGACCTCGATCGCCTCCAGTTCGTCGGCGTTCAGCGCGGCGACCGGTTCGTCGGGCTCCAGATCCGAGCGGCGGGCGAGGACCTTGTCGACGACGAGCGTGATCACCAGGGCCACGAGGACGGACGAGCCCAGGCCGAAGAAGTAGTTCGCGACCGGGGTGACGACGTATCCGGGCTCGATGGTGTGGGCGGCGGCGGTGGAGATCGACGACAGCAGGACGTCGGTCGTGGTGAGGGACGGCGAGGCGTCGTAGCCGGCGGAGATGGAGACGTAGGCGACGATGCAGCCGAGCACCGGGCTGCGGCCCGCCGCGCGGAAGACGAGTGCGCCGAGCGGGATGAGGGTGACGTAGGCGGCGTCGCCGGCGACATGGCTGACCATGGCCGTCATCGACAGCGCGAAGGTTAGATACCTGCCCGGCACCCGCGCGACCATCCTGCGCAGCAGGGCGGAGAACAGTCCGCTCCTCTCGGCGACGGCGATGCCGAACATCACGGTGAGGATGGTGGCCAGCGGCGGGAAGGCGGCGAAGTTGTCGACGGCTCCTTCGACGGCCATGGTGAGGCCGGCTCTGCTGAGCAGGTTCTGGACCTCGATGCTCTCGTGCGTGCCGGGGTGCGCGGCGCTGACGCCGACCGTCGCCAGCACGGCACTGAGGACGGCGACGACTCCCGCGAGGATCCAGAACAGCCAGAACGGGTTGGGCAGTTTGTTGCCGGCCTTCTCGATCGCCGCGAACGCGCGGAACGCGGCGCGCAGGACTCTCGAGGGGGGTTCGGTCGGCCGGGGTGGGGTCGCGGTGGCGCTCATGGGACCTCTTCGTGGAGCCATGGAGAACGGAAGGGGATGTTCTCGCAAACCATGACAGTAGAATGAGAGATTCTCTAGTCTCCGTCTGTAACAGTGGGATTAATCGGCAAGCTTTCGCAGTCTAAGGTGGGACACCATGACCCGCCCTCTCCTCGACGAGCTCGACCGGCGCCTCATCGGGGCACTGCACCTGGCACCCCGGGCCACCTGGGACGACATCGGCGCGATCCTGTCCGCCGACGCCGGCACGCTGAAGCGCCGTTACGACCGGCTGCACGAGGCCCGGATGGTCCGCGTGATCGGGCAGGCCGACTGGGGCGTGCACTCCACGGCGATGCCGGTCCACGTCTTCCTGGACATCACCGGCGACACCCCGCTGGCCGTCCTCGACCGGCTCCGCGACCTGCCCCACCTGCAGCTCCTGGCGCAGATCTCGGGCGACTATCCCCTCTACGCCGTCGTCCACGCCCCCTCGGAGGCGGCCACCAGCGAGGCGATCGACCGGATGTTCTCCGTCCCCGGCGTCCGTCGCGTCAACGCCCTGCCCGCGCTGAGCACCCTGCGCCGGGGCATCACCTGGGACCCCCAGTTCCTGACCGACGCCGAGCGGGCCGAACTGCTGAAGCAGGCCGGCGCGCGGCCGGAAGGTACCGCGACGGCGACGCCCCCCGCCAAACCCCTCAGCGAGGCCGAGCGCACGGTCGTCACCCAGCTGATCCAGGACGGCCGGGCCTCCGCCGCGAGCATCGCCCGGGCCTGCGACCTCGCCACTTCCACCGCCCACCGCGTCGTACGCCGCGTCCTGGACGAACGGTGGGTCCAGCCGCGCCTGGAGATCGTGTCGGAATGGCTGGGTTTCCAGACCCCCTTCATGCTCCGGCTGCGGGTCGCGCCCGGCGAGACCCCCGACGTCATGCGCCGCATCGACCGGCTCCCCCAGACCCGGCTCGTCGCACACGTGGCCAGCGACATGTCCGTCCTCGCCACCGGCCTGGTCACCGACCGCTCCGCCCTGGCGCTCTTCATCGACGACGAACTCGCCAGGATCCCCGGCATCCTCACCGTCAGCGTCGACGTCATGCTCGCCGAACCGCGCCGCTACTGGCTGGACCGGGACCTGGCCGCCGGTCTCGGGGAGTTCCACGCGCCGGCGCTGCCCTAAGTGGTTCGACGTATGTCAACATAGATGCATGTCAAACCTGAAGGTGTTGCCTCTGCTGGAGCCGGCGGCGGCCCCGGAGGCCGCCGCACCGTGCTGCCCGCCGCTGACCGAACGGCCCCTCACCGCCGACGAGGCCGAGCGGACGGCGCGGATGTTCAAGGCGCTCGGCGACCCGGTCCGGCTCCGGCTGTTCTCGCTCGTGGCCTCGCACGAGGGCGGCGAGGCGTGCGTGTGCGACATCTCCGACGTCGGCGTCTCCCAGCCGACCGTCTCCCACCACCTCAAGAAGCTCAAGGAGGCCGGCCTCCTCACCTCCGAGCGACGCGGCACCTGGGTCTACTACCGGGTCGAGCCGTCGGTGGTCGCCGCGATGGCACAGATGCTGAGGGTCGCCGGCTGAGCGGCGCCGGGAAAGTCCGTACGGCTCCCCGTCGGGGAGCTCCACCGCTCTCCCCGCGGACGGTCAGTCCGGCCGTGAGGTGCGGTTCTCGTGGGCGTGGGTGTGGCCGTCCCGGCCGCCGGTGGCCGTGTGCGGGCCGAGGGGAAGGACCAGGGCGCGGAGTACCTCCGGGGCCGACGGGCGCGGGCTCGCCGGGTCCGACGGGCGGCGGACATGACCGATGTCCTGCCATCCCCACGACAGGAAGGCGTCGAAGGCCTTGGTGTCGGCCCGGTCGACCAGCGTCGCCCCGAGGGAGGCGTGATGGTCGGCGAGCAGGCGTTCCTGGAGTCGGCGTGCGAGGTTCCGGTCCATCGTGTGGGGGTGGACCAGGGTCTCGGCGATCGCGAAGACGTGTCCGGACGCGGTGAGTTGTTCCACGCTCCGGGGAAGGGCTCCGACGAATCCCCGCCACCACGCCCCCTCGCGCCGTACGGGGAATCCGTAGGCGCACCCGACGAAGGCCGTGTCCTCTCCGACCAGCAGGGCGAACCCGGGCCGGCGCATGTCACCGGTCAGCCGCCGCAGGAACCCCTCCCGGCCCTCGTGTTCCCTGCCGGCCCGCGCCCGCGAGGCCTCCACGTACAGGTCGGCCAGATCCTCCCGCAGGGTCTCGGCCTGCCCGCGGCTCAGCCGCCGCAGGCGTACCCCGTGCGCGGGTGACGGCGTGTTCGCGACCGTCACAGCGCACCACCGTCCAGGGTGAGCAGGGCACGGCTTTCGCGGCCGACAGGGACGGTTCGGTCATGCCGCTGCACGTTCGGTCCGGGATGGGTCATGGCTCCTCTCCGGGGCGTCCTCGTCGGGCCTACGACTGGTCGGGCGCGTCGGCCTCCCGCTGTCCCTCGCGGGCGCGGCGCGTCTTCCACGGGCGGGCCGGAACCGGTATCCGCAGAGCGGGGCGGGGCGAGCCGTAGTGGAAGGCGGCGATGCGCTCGTCGTGCTGCGCGTTGAGCCGTCGGATGAGGAGCACGCCCACGGCGGTCATCGCCAGGATCACCACCACGGTCACGATGGCCTCCATGGCGCTCACCTCCCTGCCGTCGGCTGAAGCCGGGTCGGAGGCGGCGCCGGACGCCACGGGTTCACGCGGCCGGCGACGGGCGCCTCGCGCGGGACCGCCGACCGGCGGAAGGGAGGCACCATCGCGTGGATGACCCGGCCCCACCGCGGATCGAGTACGGCCGTCAGGAAGGGGAGCGGGACCGCGAGGTTCCGCGTGCGGGGCCACCAGGCGCCGTCCAAGGGGGCCGGCGCGGAGCCGACGAGAGCCAGGGCCAGGCGAAGAAGGGGTGCCGAGGGCCGGTCCTCGGGGGCCGACGAGCGGGTGATGGTCGCAGCCATGACACAGCCCTGCTCCAGGCCGATCGCGACCGACCCGGCATCTTCGATCACCGAAAACGACACAGGCGTGGCGGCCGGTGCGCGGAATATCCTCGGTCATCTCAGCGTACTCCCCGGCCGACCGACCGGACCGGCGAAGGAAGCGGCGACGGGGCGGACCGAACGGGGCGACCGTAGGGGCCGCCCGGCCGAAGACCGGCCCGCCGGTCCCGCCGGCCACCGGCCCTCCACCTCGCGAACGGCCGCCGCCCGGCCTCCCGCAGCACGTCCCGTACGTCCCGTACGTCCCGTACGAGGACCAGGTCACGTCCGGAGTGCCGGAGGGCCGGCGACAGCGACCGCCGCCTCGTGTCCGACGACGCGGACACCGGCCCGGGCCGACCCTCCGCGACGCCGTCCGCGCGTCCCGCGCGTCCCGCACCGGATGCCCGTCCCCGCCTCAGCCCCCGCCCACCGTGAACCCGATCACCGTGCCGCCCCCCTCCCGCCGGACGGCGAAGGGTGCTCCCCCGTGCGCGAGTGCCACCTCCCGCACGATGGACAGGCCGAGGCCGGATCCCGGCAGGGAACGCGCGTCGGCGGCGCGGTAGAAGCGGTCGAAGACGCGGACCAGGTCGGCGTCGGCGATGCCGGGCCCCCGGTCGAGGATCTCGACGCGGACCGGGCCGGGCCCGGCCGGACCGCTGACCTTGATCTCGATGGGCGCGGTGCCGTCACGGTCGAACTTGGCCGCGTTCTCGACGAGGTTGGACAGCGCCCGCTGGAGCATCCCCGGGCGGCCGTCGGTCGTCGTGTCACCGCTCGCGCGGACGACGACCTGCCTGCCGGTACGGCGGCGGGCGAGCCCGGCGACGTCCTCGGCGATGTCGGCGAGGTCGACCCGCTGCGGCGGCTCGGTGTCGGACTGCCCGGCCGCGAGGTCGACCAGCTCGTTGACCAGGTCGGTGAGTTCGCGGGCTTCCTGACCGAGGTCCGCCACCAGTTCGTCCCGGGTGCCGGGGGGCAGCTCGTCGATCCTGCGCAGGAGGGAGATGTTCGTCCGCAGGGAGGTCAGCGGCGTACGCAGCTCGTGTCCGGCGTCCTGCACGAGCCGGCGCTGGTCCTCCTCGGACTGGGCGAGCCGGCCGAGCATGCGGTCGAAGGCGCGGCCGAGGCGGCCGACCTCGTCGTAGCCGGCGACGGGCACCTGGATGCCGAGCCGGCGGGTGCGGGCGACGTCCTCGGCGGCGGAGGTGAGGATCACCAGCCGTCGGGTGATGCGCCGGGCCAGCCACCAGCCGAACAGCCCGGCCGCGACGACGACCGCGGCCATCAGGGCCAGCGTCCGCTGCTGCAGGGCCCGCAGCAGGTCCTCGGTGTCGCTGAACTCCTGCGCGACCTGCACCGCGCCCCGCCCGCCGCCGAGCGCGACGGTCGCGACGCGGTAGACGTCGTTGCCGACGTCGACGTCCTTGTGCTCGACCATCGTCCCGGCCACCGGGCCGGCCGCGATCCGCCGGTCACCGGCGACGACCGGCAGCCCCGGCCGGCCGGGGTCGACGACCCTGCCGTCCGGCCCGAGCACCTGTACGTCGGTGCGGGCGGGCCGTACGAGGTCGTGGCCCGGCGCGGAGGAGGAGAAGTCGTCGGGCGTCATCCGGTGCGTGCGCACCTCGCCCCGCAGGTCCTGCACGACCTCGTCGAACACGGACTCCTGGTCGACCCGGACCAGCCGGGCGGCCGCGTTGTAGGACAGCACGCCGACCAGCAGGGTGACGGCGGCGGTCACGGCGGCGAAGGACACGGCGAACGTGGTCCGCAGCGACAGGAGCCGGAGCCGCCGTCTCGTCGGCAGTCGCCCGAGGCGGCCCACTCCTCAGTCCTCCCGCAGCACGTAACCCACACCGCGGACCGTGTGGATCAGCAGCGGCGCCCCCGGCTGGTCGAGCTTGCGGCGCAGGTAGCCGACGTACACGGCGAGGTTCTTGGAGCCCGGACCGAAGTCGTAGCCCCAGATCCGGTCGTAGATGGTGGAGTGGTCGAGGACGATGCCCGCGTTGCGGACCAGCAGCTCCAGCAGCTCGAACTCGGTGCGGGTCAGCTCCAGCTCCCGCCCGCCGCGCCAGGCCCGCCGCGCCTGGACGTCCATCCGCAGCCCGGCCGCCTCGACCCGGCCGTCGGGAACCTCGGGCTCCCGCGGCGGTCTCGGCGCACCGCTCAGCGCGCCGACCGGACTGGTCCGGCGCAGCAGCGCCCGCAGCCGCGCGAAGACCTCCTCGACGTCGAAGGGCTTCACCACGTAGTCGTCGGCGCCCGCGTCCAGTCCGGCGATCCGGTCCTGGGTCTCCACGAGCGCCGTCAGCATCAGGATCGGCGTCCGGTCCCCTTCGGCGCGCAGCACCCGGCAGACCTGCAGCCCGTCGATCCCGGGCATCATCACGTCCAGCACGAGGACGTCCGGCGGACTCCTGTGAGCCTGGGCCAACGCCTCGACACCGTCGGCGACCGCGGTCACCCGGTACCCCTCCAGGGTCAGGGCGCGCTCCAGCGCATGACGGATGGCGCGGTCGTCTTCGGCGAGCAGCACAGTTCGGGGCACGTCCTCAGTGTGCCAAGCCGGCACAGGCGTACGGCGTGATGAACGGCTCACCGGGTTCCCTTCTTACTGCCCTCTCACCGGTGGGGGCGCAACCCGGGGCGCGCCCTACCGGCCTCTCACCCTGCGGTCCGCAGCGCCGCCAGCCGCTCCTCGAACGGCACGACCGCGAAGTCGTCCTTGACGGGCTTGGCCGCCGACAGCCCGGTCATCAGGGCCGCCAGCTCCCCCGCCGCGCGCTCGATCCGCCCGTCCAGACCTTCGGCGCCCCAGTCCTCCGAGGCCGCGTACACCCCGGTGGGGACGACGACGGCCCGCAGGTGGGCGAAGAGCGGCCGCAGCGCGTGCTCCAGGACGAGCGAGTGCCGGGCGGTGCCGCCGGTGGCCGCGATCAGCACCGGCGTCCCCGCCAGCGCGTCCTTGTCGATCACGTCGAAGAAGGACTTGAACAGCCCGCTGTACGACGCCGAGAACACCGGCGTGACGACGATCAGCCCGTCAGCCCCGGTCACCGCGTCGATGGCGGCGGCCAGTTTCCGCCCCGGGAACCCGTTGGTCACCTTCTCGGCCGTGAACGGCCGAGCTTGTGCACTCGGTCGTTCACACCTTGTCGCGCTCCCGACTGCCCCCTACGACGGGACGGTCACGGGTCGCATCTCCCCACGGTCCGGCCTGTTCAGGCCGGTGCGGGGACGGGTGTGGTGACGAACACCCACGCCGAGCGTGCGCGGTCGCGCACGTTGACCCCGGCGACGACATCGGCGGGCCCAGCGAGGCCGCACCGACGACAACAGAAACGGTCCCGGGTGGGCCGGTTGGCCCGCTCGGTGTGCCCGCAGCGCGGGCAGCGCTGCGAGGTGTGGGCCGGATCCACTTCCAAGAACGGCATCCCGGCCCGGCGGGCCTTGTAGGCGAGGTGCTGTCCGAGCTGGTGGAACGGCCAGGAGGAGAGCGTGGCCCGCTGGTCGCGGCGAAGCCGTACCCGCTCGCGGATCCCGTCGAGTTGCTCGACGGCGATCCCGCAACCGGTGCGTTGCGCGACGGACACGATCTCCTTGCTGATTCGGTGGTTCACATGCGTGGCATGGCGCTGTTCCTTCCGCGAGCGGCGGGCCAGACGGCGGGTGGCCGAACGGGTGCGCTTGGCCTGGAGTTCGGCACGTTTGCGGGCATGCCAGCGCCGGTAACGGTTCAGGCGGCGGCCCTGGTAGTTGGTGCCGTCGCTGGTGGTGGCGAGGTTGACGATGCCACGGTCCACACCGATCCAGTCGGCCGGCTCGTACACTGCCGGATCGGGAAGGTCGCAGGTCGCGATCAGAAACCACTTCCCGCCCCGCCGGACCAGGTCGCTCTCGCCCCTGCGGTACTCGGCCAGGGTCTTGAGCTGGCCGGCGGAGCCGGTATAGCGGATGCCCCGCATCCGCCCGTCCACCGTCCAGATCGACACCGTACGCGCGTCCGTCTGCCAGGACAGGCACCGGTCATCGAACGGCTGCGCCGCCTCCGGCCGAAAACCGACCGGCGAACCGACCGCCTTCCGGTACTGCTTGGACCCCGGACCGCCCAGCCGCCCTGCCTTCAGGCCGGCCGCGAGCGCGTGGTAGGCGTCGACGACCTTCTTCACCACCCGCACCGCGGGCTGCGCCGACAGCCCGAACGTGGCCTTGATATCCGCGTAGACCAGCTTCTGCAGGCCGTTGCGATCCCTCACTCCCGACTCGAACGCAACCCGCGAAACGTGGTCGGCGGCCCGGTTGCAGGCACGCAGGGTCGCCTCCAGCGCCGCCGCCTGCTCCGGCGACGGCAACAGCTTGACCTGCACCACCAGCTTCATGACATCGGACCGTAGTACGACCACCACACACACGAACGCCTACCGTCGCCAGATCACCACCACCAGTGACACATCGAGCGGTTGTTCGCTTTTCCCGGCTCCGCCGGGCAGCCGTGCGAGCGCTCCGCGCCCGGCGTGGAACAGTTGCGGCGATGCACCGCATCGCGATCACGGGAGGCGATTCCTCCCCGGCGTGAACGCCGGGGCATCCTCGCCAGAATCAGGTGAAGTGGTGCGCGATCTCCACGGCGAGCTCGCGCAGCTCGACGACCTGGACCTCGGCCGGCAGGTCCCGGCCCACGGCCGCGGCCAGCCGGTCTCCCAGCAGCCGGGTGGAGGAGGGGACGCTCAGTCCGGCCGAGACGACGACGAGCCTCATGCGACGTCCACTCCCTTCGATGCGGCCGCGAGCAGGGACTGGTGGGTCGGCGCCTCAGGCACCCCGGCCGGACGCCTCGCGGCGAACTCCTTGCGCAGCACCGGCACGACCTCCTCGCCGAGCATGTCGAGCTGTTCGAGCACGGTCTTCAGCGGCAGCCCGGCGTGGTCGACCAGGAACAGCTGGCGCTGGTAGTCGCCCGCGTACTCGCGGAAGGACAGGGTCTTCTCGATGACCTGCTGCGGGGAGCCGACGGTCAGCGGGGTCTGGTCGGTGAAGTCCTCCAGCGAGGGCCCGTGTCCGTAGACCGGGGCGACGTCGAAGTAGGGCCGGAACTCGCGCACCGCGTCCTGCGAGTTGGGCCGCATGAAGACGTGGCCGCCCAGGCCGACGATCGCCTGCTCCGGGGTGCCGTGCCCGTAGTGGGCGTACCGGCTCCGGTAGAGCTCGACCATCCGCTTGGTGTGGTCGGCCGGCCAGAAGATGTTGTTGTGGAAGAACCCGTCGCCGTAGTAGGCGGCCTGCTCGGCGATCTCGGGCGAGCGGATCGAGCCGTGCCAGACGAAGGGCGGTACGCCGTCCAGCGGGCGGGGCGTGGACGTGAACCCCTGGAGGGGGGTGCGGAACTTGCCGTCCCAGTTCACGACGTCCTCGCGCCACAGCCGGTACAGCAGGGCGTAGTTCTCGACGGCGAGGTTGATGCCCTCCCGGATGTCCTGGCCGAACCAGGGATACACCGGGCCGGTGTTGCCGCGCCCCATCATCAGGTCCACCCGGCCGTCGGCGAGGTGCTGGAGCATCGCGAAGTCCTCGGCGATCTTCACCGGGTCGTTGGTGGTGATGAGCGTGGTGGAGGTGGAGAGGATGAGCTTCTCCGTGCGCGCCGCCACGTAGCCGAGCATGGTCGTCGGCGACGACGGCACGAAGGGCGGGTTGTGGTGCTCGCCGGTCGCGAAGACGTCGAGCCCGACCTCCTCGGCCTTCAGCGCGATGGCGACCATGGCCTTGATGCGCTCACGCTCGGTCGGCGCACGGCCCGTGGTGGGGTCCGGCGTGACGTCGCCGACGCTGAAGATCCCGAACTGCATGGTCGCTCAACCTCCAAAGTTGTTGACCGTTGAACTATATCGGAAAACGGTCACCCTCGCCGCCGTATTCCGCCCGCCCGCGACTGTCAGTGCCCGGTCCTACGATCGGTCCATGGCCCCCGTACGCCGTGACACCCGAGGCATCGTCGACGCCGCGGAGCTCTTCACGCACGTGGACTTCCGCCGCGTCGAGCCCGCCGAGCCGCTGCGCCGGTACGTCGAGCAGTACTGGCTGATCGACTGGAACCTCTCCGAGCCGTACGTCTCGCACGTGGTCCCGCATCCGGCGGTCAACATCGTCTTCCAGCGGTTCACGGACCAGGAGCCCTTCGTCGAGGTCGCGGGCATCCAGCCCGGCCTCTTCGCACAGAAGCTGGAAGGCCGGGGCCGGGTCTGCGGCATCAAGTTCCGGCCGGGCGGCTTCCGCCCCTTCGCCCCCGAGTACCCCGTCACCCACTGGACGGGCCACCGGATCCGCTCCCCCGAGGTCCTCCCGGACGCGGACCCCACGGCGATCCTCACCCCGGACGAGGAACAGGCCCGGATCGCGGCCCTCGACGCCTTCCTCCTCGGCCTGGACCCGCGGCCCGACCCCCAGGCCGACCTCGCCACGGCCCTGGTCGACCGCATCCACACCGACCGCACGATCCGCCGCGTCGCCGACTTCGCCCGCGCCGAGGGCATGTCCGTACGACTGCTGCAGCGCCTGTTCGCCGCGTACGTCGGCGTCGGCCCCAAGTGGGTCATCCTGCGCTACCGCATCCACGAGGCGCTGGAACGGGCGGAGACCGACAAGGCGGTGGACTGGGCAGCCCTCGCCGCCGACCTCGGCTACGCCGACCAGGCCCACCTGGTGCGCGACTTCGCGGCCACGGTGGGCGTACCACCGACGGCGTACGCGCAGGCCGTGCACTGACCCGGTCCTGCGCGACCGCCGCTTCACCTCGGGCCTGGTCCCCGGCATCGTCGACTCCGCCTCGACGGCCGGCCTCCTCCACGGCACCGCACTCGGTCTGACCCTCTGATCCCGTGTCGGTCGGAATCGTCATCGCGCCCATCGCCGACTGCCGCCTCATTCGCCCCCACGGCCGCCGGCCGGTCGCAGCCGCGCACGGCACCGGCGGAACACCACCACTGAGGCCTGCCCGGCCCCGGGCGCGACCGCCGCCGGAAAAAGCCCCGGCCGCCCTGTCACACTTCCGCCCCGCTCCCCGTCAACCCGGTGAACGCACCGCAGCCCACCGATACGAGGAGCACCCCATGTCCGTCGCCCACACCGTCGTCACCCTGCTCGCCGCCGCCATGGCGGGCTACTCCGGGATCGTCGTCCTCACCCGGGCCGAGTGGATCACCAAGGCGCTGACCGACTACCGGGTGCCGACCTCGTGGTGGCCCTGGCTCGGGGCGGCGAAGACCGCCGGGGCCGTGGGTCTGCTGGCCGGCCTGTTCGTGCCGGTCATCGGGATCGCGGCCGGGATCGGCCTGGTGCTGTACTTCACCGGGGCGGTCGTCACCGTGGCGCGGGCGCGCTGGTACTCCCACATCCCGTTCCCGCTGGTGTACGCCGCCCCGGTGGTCGCCGCGATGACGCTGGGCGCGCCGGCCTGACCCGCCCGGCCGCCGCTCAGGGGATGAGCACCGGCCGTCCCCGCACCCCGCCCTCCGCCAGAACTGTCAGAAGTGGTACGCGTCCCCCGTGTCCAGGACCAGCACCCGCCGCCGGTCGTTGTCGCGGTTACGGTCCACCGCCCCGCCGCTCCACACCGTGTCGATCTCCAGCAGCACCTCCGACGGCGCCCCCCGCAGCCGGACCCCCACCTCGATCCGCTCGCCCAGCCCGTCCGCGGCCAGCGCCCCCACGCGGCACAGCACCACTCGCAGCCCCGACCGCGCACACCCGTCCGGCAGCGTCTGCCGGAACGCCAACGGATGGGACCAGCGCAGCCGCACCGTCGCGTCCGGCACCGCGGACGGCCCGTGATTGCGCGGCGTGAACCCCACGTCGACCCGGCCGAAGGCCATCACCGCGGACCCGTGATAGGCGAGATCGGCCTCGGGCCCCTCCGCGGCCGAGGCGACCGGAGCCACCCCGCCCACCGCCACCACCACGGCACCCCACACCGCAAGCCCGCGCAGAACCCGTTCCCGCATGCCACCACTCCTCAGTCCGCAGTCAGCCGTGGTCGTACGGGATGTATCCCACGCGCGGCGCCCCACAGGCGCAGCCCAACAGGTGACACCCGGCCGCCCGCACGCGCATGGCAGGCTGGCCCGCATGCTCGTCCTCCGCTCCGCCGCCCTCTTCGTCGTCGCCGCGCTCTTCGAGATCGGCGGCGCCTGGCTGGTCTGGCAGGGCGTGCGCGAACACCGCGGGTGGCTGTGGATCGGCGCGGGCGTCCTGGCCCTCGGCGCCTACGGCTTCGTCGCCACGCTCCAGCCGGACGCCGACTTCGGCCGCATCCTCGCCGCGTACGGCGGAGTCTTCGTCGCCGGTTCCCTGGCCTGGGGCATGGCCGCGGACGGCTACCGCCCGGACCGCTGGGACGTCACGGGCGCACTGATCTGCCTCGCCGGCATGGCGGTGATCATGTACGCCCCGCGCGGCAACTGAGGGAATGCGAGGCGCGACGGCTCAGGCCGGCTCGTCGGACAGCAGACCCAGCTGCCCCAGGAAGTCCATCTCGTCGAAGTAGAGCCGGTAGTCGACGATCCGGCCGTCCGCCACGGTGGCGATGTCCACCCCGCGGAGCCTGATCTCCTTCTGCGTCGGCGGAAGCGTCTCCCCGTTGGGCAGCTGCAGCGGCCCGGTGTTCCTCCCGGTGAAGAATCCCTCGTCGATGGCCGTGTCACCGACCTCGTACGAGTGCAGCGTCTCGAAGGTGGCCTCGGGGACCGCCTCCGTCATCTGCCGCCAGTACTCGACGATGTTGTCGCGCCCGCGGATCTCCCCCTCGTCGGGAGTGAAGGCGACCGCGTCGTCGGCATACAGCTCACCTATGACCTTGATGTCCTGGTGCGCGGTCAGCGCGTCCGTGAGCCGGTCCATGACCTCACGTGCCTGTCCCATTGATCCACCTCCGGTGAAACCAAAGGATCACCCACCTCATTCTCCCACCGCGCCCCCGACCGGGCAGACCGGAGGACGAGACGCCCGACCGCCCGGCCACCGGGCCTGCCTATCCTGGCCGAACAGGTTTCTGACCCCGCCCGAGGAGCAGCCCATGGCCACCGCCGCACCGTCCGCCGCCTCCCGCATCGCCGTCGTCACCGGTGCGAGCAGCGGAATCGGCGCCGCCACGGCACGCCGGCTCGCCGAGGCCGGCTACCGCGTCGTCCTGACCGCCCGCCGCAAGGACCGCATCGAGGCACTGGCGGAGGAGATCAACGCGGCCGGCCACCAGGCGACCGCGTACGCCCTCGACGTCACCGACCGCGCCGCGGTGGACGAGTTCGCCACCGCGTTCCCCGCGATCGGCGTCCTGGTCAACAACGCGGGCGGGGCCCTCGGCGCCGACCCCGTGGCAACCGGCGACCCGGCCGACTGGCGCTCGATGTACGAGACGAACGTCATCGGCACCCTCAACCTCACCCAGGCCCTGCTCCCCAAGCTCGACGCGAGCGGTGACGGCACCGTCGTCGTCGTCTCCTCGACCGCCGGCCACGGCACCTACGAGGGCGGCGCGGGCTACGTCGCCGCCAAGCACGGCACCCACGTCCTCGCCGAGACCCTCCGCCTGGAGATCGTCGGCCGCCCGATCCGCGTCATCGAGATCGCACCCGGCATGGTCAAGACGGACGAGTTCGCCCTCACCCGCTTCGCCGGCGACCAGGAGAAGGCGGAGCAGGTCTACCAAGGCGTGGCGGAGCCCCTCACCGCCGACGACGTGGCCGACACCATCGCCTGGACGGTCACCCGCCCCAGCCACGTCAACATCGACCTCCTGGTCGTCCGCCCCCGCGCCCAGGCGTCGAACACCAAAGTCCACCGGGAGTCGTGATGGCGGACAAGGAGCACCACAACGAACGCCAGATGTGGTGGTGGCTCGCCTACTTCCTCTTCGGCATCCACATCGTCGCCTTCGTGATGATCTACGCGATGACGCACGCGCCGAAATAGGAAGCACCCGGCGCCGGCGGGACATAGGGTCCCGGTCCGTGGACAGACACCTGCCGTTCTCCCGGCTGCACAACTTCCGCGACCTGGGCGGCTATCCGACCCCGGACGGACTCCGCGTCCGTCCGGGCCGCCTCTACCGCGCCGACTCCCTCGGCAAGCTGAACACCGGCACCCCCGACTGGGACCGCTTCCTGTCCCTCGGCATCCGCACGGTCATCGACCTCCGCCACTCCTGGGAGGCCGACGCCAGTGGCCGCGTCCCGTCCCACCCCTCCTTCACGTACCACAACCTCAGCATCGAGCACCGCCCCTACGACCAGGCGGTCCAGACCCCGGACGTGGACCCCGGCCCGTACCTGGTGCAGCGCTACCTGGAGGTGGCGGAGGACGGCACGAAGGAGCTCCGCAGGGCGCTGGAACTGATAGCCGAAGCGGACGCCCCCGTGGTCTTCCACTGCGCCTCGGGCAAGGACCGCACGGGCCAGCTGGCGGCCCTGGTCCTGGCCCTGCTGGGCGTCCCGGACACGACCGTCATGGAGGACTTCAGCCTCACGGAACTGGCGACCCCGGCCCTGCTCGCCGACTGGAAGGCACGCCACGACGGCCGCACCCCGGCCTGGCCGGGCTACGGCCGGGCTCCCGAGGCGGTGATGCGCCTGTTCCTCGCCGCGATGAGGTCCCGCTACGGCTCGGTCGAGGGGTACGTCACCCAGGCCCTGGGCATGGACGCGCGAGCCCTCTCGGACACCCTCCGCACGGCCCTCCTCGAACCGCTCCCCACCACCCACCCCACCCTGACCTACCGCAGGGCCACCCCGGCCGACGCGCGGCTCCTGGTCCGCCTGCGCGACACGTCGGCCCTGTGGCAACTGGCCCGCGGGATCCCCCAACGGCAGCCGGGCGAGAAGGACGAGACCCACTTCCGCACGTGCATGGAGACGGACGAGGTCTGGCTGGCCCACGCGGCAGGAAGCCTGGCCGGCGCCTGGGAACTCCGGTGGACCGACGAGGCCGCCTGGGGCCCCCGCCCACCCGACGCGGGCTACGTCCACCGCCTGATGACCACCCCGCACACGTCCCCGCCCGGCACGGGCCGCCGCATGCTGGCGGAGGCGGAATCCCGCATCACGGCAACAGGCCGCCCCTACCTCGACTGCCTCACCTCCAACCGTTCCTGTGGACTGAGCGGGAGTGAGTCCGTTCAGCCGCGCGCCCCGAACGGTCTTGGGCGAGCTGGTCCCCGGCGTTCTCGACCCCGGGGCGGCGACACGCATCCTGTGCGTGGTCCGGGCCCGGGAGGCCAGTTCCCTCACGACCTGGCCAATTGGGTACGGCCAGAGGCGACGGGGAGACCCTGAACCATCCTCTGGTGGAGTAGGGGCCCCGCACGCTGACGCCGTACCCGGTGTTCCAGGTCGCACGATCACGTTAGCCCGATCAGTCCAGAGCACCGCAAGCCCGCAAGCGGACGATCATACGATCGAGCTAATTCGGCCTTGTGTGCACTCCTTGGTGAGCAGTTCCAACCCCCGCCTCCGCGCGCACTACGAGTCGGCCGGCTACACGGCCGTAGGAGAGCAACGCGAAAGAAGGACGGACCAGGCACCCCGTACGCGGTGACACTGCTGGAGAAGCGGCTGCGGTGACGCGTCGAGGGCCCGAGTCTCCTCGGGCCCTCCCGCCTGACCGTCAGCCCTTCACACACACGACCTGCTTCAGCTTCGCCACGACTTCGACAAGGTCCCGCTGCTGGTCGATGACCTGCTCGATCGGCTTGTAGGCTCCCGGGATCTCGTCCACGACGCCGGAGTCCTTACGGCACTCCACGCCCCGCGTCTGCTCCTCCAGGTCCTTCGTCGAGAAGCGACGCTTCGCCGCGGTCCGGCTCATGCGCCGACCGGCGCCGTGCGAGGCCGAGTTGAAGGACTTCTCGTTTCCGAGACCCTTCACGATGTACGAACCGGTGCCCATGGAACCGGGAATGATCCCGTACTCGCCGGAACCCGCGCGGATCGCGCCCTTGCGGGTGACGAGCAGGTCCATCCCCTCGTAGCGCTCCTCGGCGACATAGTTGTGGTGTGCGCTGATCTCCGGCTCGAAGAGCGGCTTGGCCTTCTTGAACTCCTTACGGATCACGTCCTTGAGGAGCGCCATCATGATCGTCCGGTTGTACCTGGCGTACTCCTGCGCCCAGAACAGGTCGTTGCGGTACGCCGCCATCTGCGGGGTGTCCGCGATGAACACGGCGAGGTCGCGGTCGACCAGGCCCTGGTTGTGCGGGAGCTTCTGGGCGATGCCGATGTGGTGCTCGGCCAGTTCCTTGCCGATGTTGCGGGATCCGGAGTGGAGCATGAGCCAGATAGAACCGGTCATATCCGTGCATATTTCGACGAAATGATTGCCGGATCCGAGCGTTCCCATTTGCTTTCCAGCACGATCGTGCCGGAATTTGACCGCTTCAGCCACTCCGTCAAACCGTCCCCAGAAGTCGTCCAACCCGCCGGTCGCGAACCCGTGCAGCCGACCCGGATCGACGGGACTGTCATGCATGCCCCGCCCCACCGGAATCGCCTGCTCGATCTTCGACCGCAGACGTGAGAGATCCCCCGGCAGATCGTTCTCCGTGAGGGACGTCTTGACGGCAGACATCCCGCACCCGATGTCCACTCCCACCGCCGCCGGACACACGGCCCCGCGCATCGCGATGACCGACCCGACCGTCGCACCCTTGCCGTAATGCACATCGGGCATGACCGCCAGGCCCTTGATCCACGGCAGCGTCGCCACGTTCCGCAGCTGCTGCATCGCGCCGTCGTCGACCGCCGCCGGGTCGGCCCACATACGGATGGGCACCTTCGCGCCGGGCATTTCCACGTACGACATATCGTCCTCATTC
Source organism: Streptomyces sp. NPDC033131 (assembly GCF_055578365.1). Lineage (NCBI taxonomy): Bacteria > Bacillati > Actinomycetota > Actinomycetes > Kitasatosporales > Streptomycetaceae > Streptomyces > Streptomyces sp. NPDC033131. The sequence goes on along the minus strand of NZ_JBVIPA010000036.1, from coordinate 34,085 downwards.
CCCCGAAGTCACAACAGAAGTCTCACAACGCAAAAGCGGCGCCTAGGTCGACGTAAAGGACAACGGACCGGCGTCCACGGCCATGCGTGCGATACACATTGTCTGCAGGGCACGCCCCCGTGCGGCAAGCGATTAACCAGCGGGGACACTGAAGAACCCGGCACCAAGCCCCCTCGAGAGGAGCCTGACCGTGCAGCGGAAGGCGTACGTACCCGGCGTCGCCGCGCTCCTCGCGGCCCTGCTGGCCGGCTGCACCGGCAGCTCGGGAGACACCGGTACGACGGACGACGCGAACCCCGGCGAGGCCGGCACGGCATCCGCCGTGGCCGAGCCCGGCAGGTACCGCGTGCTCCCGGAACCCTGCGGCGCGGTCAGCCAGGGAACCCTCGACTCGCTGCTGCCCGGCATCCGACAGCTCGCCGACGAGGCGCAGCAGGAGATCGCCTACGCGGGCGAGGCCACGCCCACCTACGACACCGACCGCAAGGTCGGCTGCCGTTGGAAGGTGGAGTCCGCGGACGCCACCGACCACCTGCTCGTCGACTTCGAGCGGGTCGTCTCGTACGACACCTCGGTGAGCGACGACACCCAGGCCCAGCAGCTCTTCGCGACGAAGGAGGAGGCGGCCGACCTCCCCGAGGCGGCGAGCCCCAGCGTCGCGTCCGACGTCGACACGGGCGGCACGGGCGACACCAGCACCGCCGCGCCGACCGACTCCGCCTCGGCGCCCCCCTCCCCTTCCTCTTCGGCCCCTTCCTCCTCGGCCCCTTCCGGCTCGGGCTCGCCCTCCTCCACGGTCTCCGCCACGCCGACCGACCTCCAGCCCCGTCTCCTCGACGAACTCGGCGACGAGGCGTTCCTGGACGACGCGTTGGGCAGTTCCGGTTCAACGGCCCAGCAGCGCACGGTGACTGTGGCGTTCCGCACGTCGAACGTCATCGTGACGATCGAGTACGTGGAGCAGCCGGCGACGATCGGCGTGGCCCCGGACAGCAAGGAAATGCAGGACAAGGCCAGGAAACTGGCCGTTCAGCTGGCGGACTCACTGGCCGGCTGACGGCCCTTCACAGCCCTCTCACGCTCGCGCACAAAGCGGCCGAAGCGAGACCGCACATCTCCCTCACCGCGTACCGTGGCCCCTCGGACCAGATCCGACGGCAGGAACCACAAGCGTCATGAGTGAAGGAACCATGCAGCGACCAGCACAGGCAGAGCAGCGTGACGAGCGAGACCAGCGGGCGAAGCGCCTCAACCGCGTACTTGTCTGCGCGGCCGCAGTCCCCGTGATGCTGATCGCCGCCGGCTGCTCCTCGGACTCCGGCTCCGACGACACCGGCGGCAAGAGCGCGGACACCGCCGCGTCGGCTTCCGCGAGCCCCTCACCGACGGTGCAGGCGGCGGCGTACAAGTCGCTTCCGGAGCCGTGCGCGGTGTTCGGGAAGAAGACCTTGGGCGAACTGGTGCCGAAGGCGCCGAAGTCGGGCAAGCAGGGCACCTCGGACGACACGTCGGCGCGTGCCAGCTGCTCCTGGAGCAGCCTCGACAACAACGGCGTGAAGGGCTCCCAGTTCCGCTGGCTGAACGTCTCCCTGCTCCGCTTCGAGTCGGACGTCTCGCGCGGTGCGGGTGCCGATCAGGCGCAGACGTACTACGAGAAGCAGCTCCAGGACGCGCAGGCGGTGGAGGGCGCGAAGAGCGTCAAGTCGCAGCCGGTGAGCGGCACGGGCGACGCGGCGACGACGGTGACGTACGACCTGAAGAAGAAGGAGGGCTCCTTCAGGCAGCAGACGGTCGTCACGCGGGTCGAGAACGTCGTCATCACCCTCGACTACAACGGCGCGGGTCTGGCCGGGGAGAAGACCCCGAGCGCGGCCTCCCTGACGAAGCTCGCCCAGAAGGCCGCCAAGGAGGCGGTGGCGGCGGTGTCGTCGGCGAACGGCGAGGGATCCGGGTCGGGGTCCGGGTCCGGATCGGGGGGCTCGGGTTCGACGAGCCCCTCGCCGTCCACGTCGGCGTCGAAGTCCGCGTCGAAGCCCGCGTCCCCGTCGGCGTCCGAGTCCGCGTCGAAGCCGGCCTCCGCGTCCGCGTCGGCCGCGAAGAAGGACTGACGGACCTCACCGGCTCGGTGCCCCCGCCGTAGCCGGTGTGCCGCGCCCGGGTCGGGCACGGACCGCGGGTCAGTCCGTACCCGACTCGATCGCCGCCTGGTCGAGCGCGTCGGAGTCCACCGGCGCGACACCTTCGTAGCTGCCCGCCGCGATGGCGTCCGCGCCGCCCGGAGGCAGCTCGCCGATGAGCCCGCCCCAGGCCGCGAGCTGGCCCTGCGCGGCGTACTGCTCGAGCTTGCTGCGCGAGTCGGCGATGTCGAGGTTGCGCATGGTCAGCTGGCCGATGCGGTCGTCCGGGGCGAACGCCGGGTCGTGGCTGCGCTCCATGGACAGCTTCTCGGGGTGGTAGCTGAGGTAGGGGCCCTGGGTGTCGAGGAGCGAGTAGTCCTGGCCGCGGCGCAGCCGCACGGTGACGCTGCCGGTGACGGGGTTGCCGACCCAGCGCTGCAGGCCCTCGCGGAGCATCAGCGCCTGCGGGTCGAACCAGCGGCCCTCGTAGAGCAGCCGCCCGAGCCGGCGGCCCTCGCCGTGGTACATGGCGACGGTGTCCTCGTTGTGGATGGCGTTGAGCAGCCGCTCGTAGGCCAGGTGCAGCAGCGCCATGCCGGGGGCCTCGTAGATGCCGCGGCTCTTGGCCTCGATGATGCGGTTCTCGATCTGGTCCGACATGCCCAGGCCGTGCCGGCCGCCGATGAGGTTGGCCTCCTGCACCAGTTCGACGGCGGTGGGGAAGGCGCGCCCGTTGATCCGCACGGGGCGGCCCTGCTCGAACTCGACGGTGACGTCCTCGGCCGGGATGTCGACCTCGGGGTCCCAGAAGGGGACACCCATGATCGGGGACACGATCTCGAGCGAGGTGTCGAGGTGCTCCAGGCGCTTGGCCTCGTGGGTGGCGCCCCAGATGTTGGCGTCGGTGGAGTACGCCTTCTCGGCGGAGTCCCGGTAGGGCAGGTCGCGCTGGGTCAGCCAGGCGGACATCTCGTGCCGGCCGCCGAGTTCGGCCACGAAGGCCTGGTCGAGCCAGGGCTTGTAGATCCGCAGGCTGGGGTTGGCGAGCAGGCCGTAGCGGTAGAACCGCTCGATGTCGTTGCCCTTGTAGGTGGAGCCGTCGCCCCAGATGGAGACGTCGTCCTCGCGCATCGCACGGACCAGCAGGGTGCCGGTGACCGCGCGGCCGAGGGGGGTCGTGTTGAAGTACGTCTGCCCGGCCGACCGAATGTGGAAGGCACCGCAGGCGAGGGCGGCCAGGCCTTCCTCGACGAGGGGCTCACGGCAGTCGACGAGCCGGGCCTGTTCGGCTCCGTAGGTGCGCCCGCGCTCGGGCACATCGGCCAGATCCGGTTCGTCGTACTGCCCGATGTCGGCTGTATAGGCATAAGGGATGGCGCCACGCTCACGCATCCACGCCACGGCAACGGAGGTGTCCAAACCGCCGGAGAACGCGATTCCGATCCGCTCTCCGATTGGAAGTTTATTCAGTACCTTCGACATGTATGCATCCTAGACCCGAAGGAGAGCGGCCGATTCCTACCGGCCACGCGTGCGAAGCACATCTGTGCCACCCTGTTGCGCGCAACAACACGCATCAGGAGGGGAGTACGGGTGGCCGCGCCACTGCAGCTGACACGGATGCACCGGATTCTGATCGGCGTGGTCGTCGCCGGTGCGGTCGTCATCGCCGGAATCGGCTTCGCCGGCTCGTACGCCGCCGTCCGTGAACTCGCTCTCCAGAAGGGCTTCGGGAACTTCAGTTACGTGTTCCCGATCGGCATCGACGCAGGCATCTGCGTCCTGCTCTCCCTCGACCTGCTCCTGACCTGGGTCCGGATCCCGTTCCCCCTGCTGCGCCAGACGGCGTGGCTGCTGACGGCGGCGACGATCGCCTTCAACGGCGCGGCGGCCTGGCCCGACCCGCTGGCCGTGGGCATGCACGGGGTGATCCCCATCCTGTTCGTGGTCTGCGTGGAGGCGGCCCGGCACGCGATCGGCCGCATGGCCGACATCACGGCCGACAAGCACATGGAGGGAGTCCGCCTCACCCGCTGGATCCTGTCCCCCCTCCCCACGTTCCTCCTGTGGCGGCGCATGAAGCTGTGGGAGCTGCGCTCCTACGAACAGGTCATCAAGCTCGAACAGGAACGCCTCGTCTACCAGGCCCGCCTGCGCTCCCGCTTCGGCCGCGCCTGGCGCCGCAAGGCCCCGGTGGAGTCCCTGATGCCGCTGAGGCTGGCGAGGTACGGCGTCCCGCTGGCCCGCACCGCCCCGGCGGGCCTGGCGGCCGCGGGCATCGAGCCGGCGCTCCTGCCCCCGGCCCCGCGCCAGGAGGAGGCGGACCCGGCGCCGGCCGCCAAGGCCGTCCCACCGCCCGCCGCGGTGACACCTCCAGCCGAGCAGCGCCTGGAGCTCGACACCACCCCGAACGGGCCGACCGCGCCGGACGCGCCCGCGGAGGAGGAGAGCCCCTGGTTCAGGCCTCCGCAACAGGTCGACTACCAGGGCGGCTACGACCCCGCCTACGACCCGCCGGAGCAGTACGAGCAGTGGTACGAGGAGCAGCAGCACGCCGAGCAGTACCTGGAGCCCTCGTACCAGGAGGCCCAGGGGGCCCAGGAGGCCCAGGAGGCCCAGGAGGCCCAGTACCAGGAGCCTCTGCGTGAGCCCTCCGGGGAGGAGACCGGCAGCTTCCCCATCCCGGTGAGCCCCGGCCGCACCCGCGAGCTGGGCGAGGGCGGCGGCACCCCGGCCACCGAGCCGGACGAAGAGTCGTACTACCAGATATTCAAGCAGTCCTCGATGAGCGGCAGCGGTTACCCGACGCCCAGCCAGTTCAGCTACGACGTGGAAGCGACCTACGGCTCCCCCATCCCGGACTCCGAGGCCAAGCGCATGGTCATGCGCTTCCAGAACCGTCACGCGGCGGAGCTGGAGGAGGACCACATCGCCTGACCCACCCGGGTACGACGGAGGGGGCGCCCGGTGCCGGCACCGGGCGCCCCCTCCGTCGTGGAACCCGGGCCTACTCCCCGAGCAGGGCCCGCACCCGCTCCTGCCCGACCGCCAGCAGCAGCGTGGGCAGCCGCGGACCGGTGTCGCGCCCGACGAGCAGGTGGTACAGCAGGGCGAAGAAGGTCCGCTGGGCGGTCTTGATCTCCGCGGGCAGCTCCTTGGGCGTCGCGTCCGCCGCGAACCCGGCCTGCACCTTGGGCACGCCGTACACGAGGTGGGTCAGCCCGTCCAGGGACCAGTGCGAGGCCAGCCCGTCGAGAAGCAGCCGAAGTGACCCCTGCGCCTGCTCGTCGAGGGACTTCAGCAGCTCGGCGTCGGGTTCGTCGCGCACGATGGTCCGCTGGTCGGCGGGCACCTGCGTGTTGATCCACGCCTCGGCCTTGTCGTACCGCGGGCGGGCCTCGTCGAGGGAGCCGAGCGGGTTCGACGGGTCGAGCTCGGACAGGATCCGCAGGGCCTGGTCCTCGTGCCCGGCGGTGATGTCGGCGACGGAGGCCAGCGTCCGGTACGGCAGCGGCCGGGGCGTCCTCGGCAGCTCACCGCCCGCGGTTCCCACGGCACGCGCGTGCGCGGCCACGTCACCGGGCAGGGCGGACCGGTCCGCGACCTTCGCGTCGAGCTTGTCCCACTCGTCGTAGAGCCGCTGGATCTCCTGGTCGAAGGCGATCTTGAAGGACTGGTTGGGCCGGCGCCGCGCGTACAGCCACCGCAGGAGCTGCGGCTCCATGATCTTCAGGGCGTCGCCGGGGGTGGGCACGCCGCCCTTCGACGAGGACATCTTCGCCATCCCGCTGATGCCGACGAAGGCGTACATCGGCCCGATCGGCTGCTTCCCGCCGAAGATCCCGACGATCTGCCCGCCGACCTGGAAGGACGATCCGGGGGACGAGTGGTCGACGCCGCTCGGCTCGAAGATCACGCCCTCGTACGCCCACCGCATCGGCCAGTCGACCTTCCAGACCAGCTTGCCGCGGTTGAACTCGTTCAGCCGGACGGTCTCGGAGAAGCCGCAGGCGGTGCAGGCGTACGTCAGCTCGGTGCTGTCGTCGTCGTAGGCGGTGACGGTGGTGAGGTCCTTCTCGCAGTTGCCGCAGTAGGGCTTGTAGGGGAAGTACCCGGCCGACCCGGAGCTGCCGTCGTCCTCGCCTGCCGCCCCCGAGCCTTCGGCGGCCTCCAGCTCGGCCTCGTCGAGGGGCTTCTGCGACGGCTTCTTGCCGGGGGCCTTCTTGGTCCGGTACTGGTCGAGGATCGCGTCGATGTCCCCGCGGTGCCTGATGGCGTGCAGGATCTGCTCGCGGTAGACGCCGGAGGTGTACTGCGCGGTCTGGCTGATCCCGTCGAAATCGACGCCCAGCTCGGCGAGCGACTCGACCATCGCGGCCTTGAAGTGCTCGGCCCAGTTCGGGTGGGACGACCCCTTCGGCGCGGGCACGGAGGTCAGGGGCTTGCCGATGTGCTCGGCCCAGGACTCGTCGACGCCGGGGACTCCGGCGGGCACCTTGCGGTACCGGTCGTAGTCGTCCCAGGAGATCAGGTGGCGCACCTGACGGCCCCGCCGCCGGATCTCGTCGGCGACGAGGTGCGGGGTCATCACCTCGCGGAGGTTCCCCAGGTGGATGGGTCCGGAAGGCGAGAGCCCGGACGCGACGACGACCGGTTTGCCCGGGACCCGACGCTCCGACTCCTCGATGACCTCATCCGCGAAACGGGAGACCCAGTCGGTGGTCTCGGTGCTCTGAGCCACGATCGGCACGTCCTCTTTTTGATGGTTCCTGAAGGTTTCACACGAGCAGCCGGTACGGCCGCACGGCTGACGACCCATTCTCCCAGACCACCTCGCGCCCAGGAAAACCGCTTTACGCCCCGTGGGATACTGGGCGGGCCCACCAATTCCCACGAGGAGAACGGCACCCACTCCTATGGCCCCGGTCACGTCCCTCACCGCTTCCGTCAACCAGCGCCTCGCGTCCGCCCTCTCGGCTGCTCTGCCGGAGGCCGGCTCCGCCGACCCGCTGCTGCGCCGAAGCGACCGGGCGGACTTCCAGGCCAACGGGATCCTGGCCCTCGCGAAGAAGGCGAAGGCGAACCCGCGGGAGCTGGCGACGCAGGTCGTCTCCCAGGTGGTCACCGGTGACCTGATCAAGGACATCGAGGTCTCCGGCCCCGGCTTCCTGAACATCACGCTCACGGACGGCGCGATCACCGAGAACCTGGCCGCGCGGCACGCGGATACCGACCGCCTCGGGGTCCCCTTCGCCGAGAACCCGGGCACGACGGTCATCGACTACGCCCAGCCGAACGTGGCGAAGGAGATGCACGTCGGTCACCTGCGTTCCGCGGTGATCGGCGACGCGGCGGTCAACCTCCTGGAGTTCGCCGGCGAGACGGTGGTCCGCAGGCACCACATCGGCGACTGGGGCACCCAGTTCGGCATGCTCATCCAGTACCTGGACGAGCACCCGCACGAGCTGGACCACAAGGACACCCAGGTGTCGGGCGAAGAGGCGATGTCGAACCTCGACCGCCTCTACAAGGCGGCTCGCAAGCACTTCGACTCCGACGAGGAGTTCAAGACGCGGGCCCGCCGCAGGGTGGTCGACCTCCAGGCCGGCGACCCGCACACGCTCGCCACCTGGCAGAAGTTCGTGGACGAGTCGAAGATCTACTTCTTCTCCGTCTTCGAGAAGCTGGACATGGAGGTCCGGGACGCGGACATCGTCGGCGAGTCCGGCTACAACGACATGCTCGCGGAGACCTGCCGCCTCCTGGAGGAGTCGGGTGTGGCGGTCCGCTCCGAGGGCGCCCTCTGCGTCTTCTTCGACGACGTCCTGGGCCCGGACGGCAACAAGGTCCCGCTGATCGTCAAGAAGTCGGACGGCGGTTACGGCTACGCGGCGACCGACCTCTCGGCGATCCGCGACCGCGTCTTCAACCTGAAGGCGGACACGCTCGTCTACGTCGTCGACGCCCGCCAGTCCCTGCACTTCAAGATGGTCTTCGAGACCGCCCGGAGGGCCGGCTGGCTGGGCGAGGACGTCAAGGCGGTCCAGCTCGCCTTCGGCACGGTCCTCGGCAAGGACGGCAAGCCGTTCAAGACGCGTGAGGGCGAGACGGTGAAGCTGGTCGACCTCCTCGACGAGGCGGTCGAGCGGGCGACGGCCGTCGTCCGCGAGAAGGCCGAGAAGGTGGGCCTGAGCGAGCAGGAGATCGTCGAGAACGGCAGGTACGTCGGCATCGGCGCCGTGAAGTACGCGGACCTGTCCACCTCCGCCGTACGGGACTACAAGTTCGACCTGGACCAGATGGTGTCGCTGAACGGCGACACGTCCGTGTACCTCCAGTACGCGTACGCCCGTATCCAGTCGATCCTCCGCAAGGCCGGCGAGGCCCGCCCCGCCGCGCACCCGGAGCTCGCACTGGCCCCGGCGGAGCGCGCACTGGGGCTGCACCTGGACCAGTTCGGCGAGACGGTCCTGGACGTGGCGGCGGCGTACGAGCCGCACAAGCTGGCCTCGTACCTGTACCAGCTGGCGTCGCTGCTGACGACGTTCTACGACCAGTGCCAGGTGCTGTCGGCCGACAACGCCCCGGAGGTCGTCGAGAACCGTCTGCTCCTGGTGGACCTCACGGCCCGCACCCTCCACCAGGGCATGGCCCTCCTGGGCATCAGGACGCCCGAGCGCCTCTGACCTTCCCGTCACCGGCGGACAGGCGGGGGCAGCCACTGTCAGTGGCTGCCCCTACAGTCACCGGCATGGCGACGCTTCCCAACCCCCTGCCGCGACTTGCGGCGCTCGGCCTCCGGCTCCCGCCCGGCAGGCTGGTCGACGAGACGCCCGACGGCCCCTGGCACGAACCGCTGCTGTGGTACGCCGAGCAGCCCCCGTCCGCCGGCGACTGGGCGGCCCTGGCACCGCCCGCCGCCCGGCAGGGGCTGCTTCCCGTGCTCGTGGACACCCACGACGGCGACGGCCCGGAGGGCTGGGCACTGAGCCCCGAGTTGATGTCGTACCCCGGGGACCACGACGCCGAGGAGGTCCTGACGGAGTTCTGGGAGGAACACACGGCGGACGATCAACTCCCGCCCGCCACCGAAGCGACCGAAGCCACCGAAGCCACCGAGCAAGCCCCGGCCTCCTACGACGGCCCGCTCGCCCCCTTCGGCCCTGCCTGGCCCGGCCTCGCCCCCGCCGGCCGGGAGGAAGCCGACCCGGACGTGCGGGCGGCCGAGGTCGCCGACGCGGTGCGCGGCGGCCGGGGCTCCGCGTTCCACCACCCGCGGCTCGCCCTGGTCCCGGCCCGCCGCTCCGCCGACATCCCGGCGGCGATCGGCTGGACCGGCCCGCTCAACCACGAGAACGACGTGGCGCGGCTCTGCGCGGTCCTGCGTTCCTGGGAGGACCGCTTCGGCATACGGGTCGTGGCGCTGACCTCCGACACGCTGGTCGTCTCCGTCGCCGCCCCGCCCGGCACTCCCGCCGAGGCCGAGGCGGTCGCGGCCGAGCACGTCGCCTTCTGCCCGGACACCCTCATACGGGGCGACCTCGACGACCTGCGCACCTACGCGAAGGAGCTGATCGGCGAACCCGCCTGGTCCTTCTGGTGGGACTGACCCGGCCCGCCTCTCACGGCAGCAGGGTCGTCCCCTGCGGAGCCACTATCCCGAACTCGCCCTCCAGAACCCGACGCGCCTCCGCCTCGTCCGTCAACTCCCGCTGCCTGACCGTGCCGTCGGCCTTCGTCTCGGTGAACAGGCGGCCGGCGAGGAGGAGGTGCCGTCCGGGGGCGATCCGCTGCACGAAGAGGCGCTGGGTGAAGGGTGAGCGCGGGTTCGTCGCGATGTGCCAGTTGATGACCTCGAAGTCGGGCTTCTCGAACGGCTCCAGGGTGAACGCGTACTGCGCCTCCCACTGGCCGCCCCCCTTCTCCGGCGCGTACGCCTCGAGCACCCACATCTCCGACGGCCCCCGGTGCTCCGGCGCGTGCACCAGCCGGTGGCGCCGCTCCGCGTCCCGGAACTCGGTGTCGGCCACCAGCGGCACCGGCTCCAGCAACGACCCCAGGGCCCCGAAGCCGACGTCGGCCAGATACGGCCCGGGTTCGCCCGGCACCTCGACGAGCAGGGCCATGTGCGTGCGCGGCCGGCTCTCGATGCGGTCCGTGCCCACGACGACGCGGGCGGTCAGCCGGGTCACGGCGAAGCCCAGCGCCTCCAGGACCAGCGAGAACAGCGAGTTGTGCTCGTAGCAGTAGCCGCCGCGCCGGCTGTCGACCAGCTTGGCCACGAGGCCGACGGGGTCCAGGGAGGGAGCCCGGCGGCTGAGGGCATCCAGGTTCTCGAAGGGAATGGCCCGCATGTGCGCGAGATGCACGCCCTTCAGCGTCGCCACATCGGCCCGCCGCTCCCCCTCCCAGCCGATCCTCTCGAAGTACTTCTCCACGACATCCGACATGACGGCACCACAAGCAGACCACCGGCACGGACCTCAAAGAATTTCCGGCCCCGCCTCGCGCAGCCCGGCTCCCAGCCGCCGCAGCCCCTCCCCGATCTCCTCCGGCGTCTGCGTCACGAAGCACAGCCGCAGCGTCGACCGGTCCGGCTCACCGGCATAGAAGGGCGCCCCCGGCACATAGGCGACGTCGTACCGCACCACCCGCGCCAGCAGCGCGGTCGTGTCGTACGAAGCCGGCAGCCGGGCCCAGAGGAACATCCCGCCCTCCGGCCGGCTCCAGGCCGACCCTTCCGGCAGCGCGTCCCCGAGCCCCGCGAGCATGGCGTCCCGGCGTTCCCGGTACACCCCGGCGACCCGCCGGACATGGGCGTCCAGGTCCCGGTCGGCCATGTACCGTGCCGCGACGAGCTGGTTGACCGTCGGCGTGTGCAGATCGGCGGCCTGCTTGGCGACCACGCACGCCCGCCGCAGCTCACCGGGGGCCCGCAGCCACCCCAGCCGCAGCCCCGGCGCCATCACCTTGGAGAAGGAGCCGAGCAGGACCGTACGGTCCTCCGCCCCCGGGTACGTGGCGATCCACGGCACCCGTTCGCCCTCGAACCGCAGCTCCCCGTACGGGTCGTCCTCGACGATCCACAGCCCCCGCCGAGCGGCCACGGCGGCGACCGCTGCCCGGCGCGCGGCCGGCAGCGTACGGCCCGTCGGGTTCTGGAACGTCGGCACGGTGTAGAGCAGCTTGGGCCGCTCCCGCACCACCAGCTCCTCCAGCGCGGCCGGGTCCAGCCCGTCCCCGTCCCCCGGCACGGCCAGCACCCGCGCCCCGGCGAAGCCGAAGGCCTGAAGTGCCGCCAGGTAGCAGGGACTTTCGACGAGAACCGTGTCCCCGGGCTCCACCAGCGCGGTAGCGAGCAGGGACAGGGCCTGCTGCGACCCGGTGGTGACCAGGACGTCGTCCGCCTCGGTAGGCAGCCCCCGCACCGACATCCGCGCCGCCAGCGCGCCCCGCAGCCCCGGCTCGCCCTCGGTGGTGGAGTACTGCAACGCCCGCCCGGGCGCCTCCGCGAGGACGGCCCGGTACGCCTCCGCGATGCCTTCCGCGTCGAACAGCTCCGGCGCCGGCAGCCCGCCCGCGAAGTTGATCACCTCGGGGCGGGCGGTGACGGCGAGGATGTCCCGCACGGCCGAGCCGCCGACCGCCCGCGTCCGAGCGGCGAGCGGCGGCACGGGCGTGGTTTCCACCTCGGTGACGGTCATGGCGGCGACTCCTTCGACTCCAGCGGACGAACGGCAACGCATGCCACGGCACCCTAGAGACATAGGTGCCATCTACAAGCAGGTTTCCGCGATACGGACGGAATCAGCCACCCACAGCCCCGGTCAGGCCTTCGTCCCCACCGCCGCGTAGACGTTGATGTCCGCGTCCGTCACGTCGTTGATGTCGGCGTACCGCACCTTCTCGATGTCGTCGAGTCCCGCCAGGTACGACGCCTCCGGCTGCTCCGGCACCGGCACCGGCGCCGAGCCGTCCGCCCGCCACCGGTGGGCCGGTACGACACCCGGCTCGGCCAGTTCCAGTGAACTCTCGGCGAAGAACCGCTCGACCTCACTCTTCGTCCGCAGCACGAAGGTGAACCCGCGCCCGGTGTACGTCCGTTGCACCGCCCGGATGTTCTCCGCGTTGAGGTCCTCGGTGAGATGGCTGAGGACCAGCCGGCTCCCGGAGGGCAGCGCGTCGACGAGTCCGCGCACGATCGGGTACGCCTCCTCGTCCTCGACGAAGTGCAGGATCGCCACCAGGCACAGCGCGATCGGCTGGTCGAAGTCCAGCGTCTTCGCGGCCTGTTCGAGGATCTGCGCCGGGTTCTTGAAGTCGGCGTCGATGTAGTCCGTACGCCCGTCGGGTCCGCTCGTCAGCAAGGCACGCGCGTGCGCGAGCACGACCGGATCGTTGTCGACGTACACGACCCGGGAGTCCGGCGCGGTGCGCTGGGCGATCTGATGGACGTTCTCCGCGGTGGGCAGGCCGGTGCCGATGTCGAGGAACTGCCGGATGCCGTCCTCCCCGGCGAGCGTGTTCACGGCCCGGCGCAGGAAGTCGCGGTTGTGGCGCACGTCGAGGTACCCGCGCGGGTTGGCGGCGAGCGCCGCGGCGGCCGCCTCACGGTCGACGGGGTAGTTGTCCTTGCCGCCGAGGAAGACGTCGTAGACACGGGCCGGGTGCGCCCTGGTGGTGTCGATCCTCCTTCTCAGCTCGGCGGGATCCAGGCTGAGGGCGTCACCGGACATGGGCGTCTCCTCGAAGAGTCGGCGGAAGAGAGTCAACAACCTAACTCCCGGCGGTACTTGATGGTGCCCGCCACCGCATTTCCCCGGTCCCCGCCCTACGGCGTCCCGCACGGCATCCCACGACCGCGACATCCCCGCAGGTCAGCCCGCGTCCCATCGCCCCGGCGTCCCGAATCCCCCGCGAATCCTGGCACCCGCGGCCGTCCACCCCGCACGCTGTCTCCATGCCCGCCCGAATCCGCTGCCTCCTCGCCACCACCGCCCTCACGCTCCTCGCGCTCGTGCTGACGGGCTGCGAGGACGGAACAGGCGTACGCGACGAGGGCCCGTCCACCGCGTCCTCGACGACCCCCTGAACAAACCGAGAGGCCGCCCGGACAACCGGACGGCCTCGAAGCACAGCAGGTATCTCGACGTCAGACGAGAGCCGGCGCTTCCTTCGGGTTCGCGCCGAACTTGTTCGCGCCCGACTCGCCCTCGCTGCACAGGAAGACCAGCATCACGATGGCGCCGACGAGCGGGACGAGCCCGATGAGGACCCACCAGCCGGTGCGGCCGGTGTCGTGCAGACGGCGAACCGTGACCGCCAGGCTCGGCAGAAGGATCGCCAGGTAGAAGACGACCGCGATCAGCGGCTGCTTGGTGACGGCGGCGAGGATCGCCAGCACGATGTAGATGATCGCGACGAACAGCGTGTACATCCAGTATTCCTTGCGGCGCGCGCGCCCACTGAACACCGCGTACTTCTTCAGCGCCTCGATGAACCAGCTCATTGCGTTCCCCCCAGGGATCGACGTGAGACCCCTCCGAACGGATCAGGCCAGGCGCAGAAGATAAGGACCCTGACGGGGACTCGTCAATTCGTTACATCGCCCCAGCTCCTGGCCCCGAACCCACCGAACCACCCCACCCCCGACCGTCGTTTTCCGGACAGACCCGCCGAAGATCACCCCAAGAACCCCGGAAAACCACCAGACCACCACAGGCCACCCCCCGGACGTTCCCCGGAACGAGTTCCAGCCGTAGCCGGACCGACTTCGAACCGTTGCGTCCCGGGGGCGCCCCAGGGCCTCACAACAACCGCTGCGCGACCTCGGTCGCCCAGTACGTGAGGATGTTCTGCGCACCGGCTCGCTTGATCCCGGTCAGCGACTCCAGGATGGCCCGGTCCCGCTCGATCCAGCCCTTCTCGGCGGCGGCCTCGATCATCGAGTACTCCCCGGAGATCTGGTACGCGACCACAGGAACGTCCACGACGTCCGCCACCCGCGCCAGGATGTCCAGGTAGGGCCCGGCCGGCTTCACCATGACCAGGTCGGCGCCCTCTTCGAGGTCGAGCGCCAACTCCCGCAGGGACTCCCGCGCATTCGCCGGATCCTGCTGATACGTCTTCCGGTCGCCCTTCAACGACGAGCCGACGGCCTCCCGGAAGGGCCCGTAAAAGGCGGACGCGTACTTCGCCGTGTACGCGAGGACGGCGACGTCCTCCCGCCCGATCTGGTCCAGAGCGTCCCGGACGACCCCGATCTGCCCGTCCATCATGCCGCTGGGTCCCACCACATGGGCCCCGGCGTCGGCCTGGACCTGCGCCATCTCGGCGTACCGCTCAAGGGTGGCGTCGTTGTCGACCCGCCCCTCGGCGTCCAGCACCCCGCAATGCCCGTGGTCGGTGGTCTCGTCGAGACACAGGTCGGACATGACGAGCAGTTCGTCGCCCACCTCGGCCCGCACATCACGGATCGCGACCTGCAGAATCCCGTCCGGGTCGGTCCCCGGCGTACCCAGCGCGTCCTTCTTCGACTCCTCCGGCACGCCGAACAGCATGATCCCGGAGATCCCCGCCGCGACCGCCTCCGCCGCGGCCTTCTTCAACGTGTCCCGGGTGTGCTGCACGACACCGGGCATCGCCGCGATCGGCACCGGCTCGGCAACGCCCTCGCGCACAAAGGCCGGAAGGATGAAATCTGCGGGATGCAGCCGGGTCTCGGCGACCATCCTCCGCATGACGGGGGTGGTCCGCAGCCGCCGAGGCCGCGTGCCGGGAAAGGATCCGTACGTCGTCATGCACCCACGCTACGCCCGCCCCAGCACCCCCTTTGCCGACGCCTAGTCGGCTGTCCCTCCCACCGGAGAAGGCGCGCAGCGCGCCCCTGCACCACCCAGCGGCACGACGCGGCCCGCGCGGCCGGGCGCACGCACCCGCACCCGCGTACGGCGGCAAGGGGCCGTGTCGGGGGGGTGTCCGCCCGCAGCGGTTGGCGCGTCAACACCGGCACCTCGATGGCCAACCGATTCCGCGCCGTTCCGAGGACGGACACCCCCCGACACGGCCCCGCCCCCCCGACCACAAGGCGCAAAGCACACTGCGCGCCGACCAAACCCCCCACATGCGCCCCGAACCCCACAGGTCCAAGCTGAAAGGACAAGCCTCCCACCCCCGGAGGACGAGATGACGTCCACGCACCACCCCCACCCCACCCCCGACCTCTTCGCCCTCTCCGACGTCAAGGGCCCGGTCCTGCGCCCCGGCGACGACGGCTACGCCGACGAGGTCACCGGCTTCAACCTGGCCGCCCTGCACACCCCCGACGTGGTCATAGGAGCAACCGGCGCCGACGACATAGTCGCGGCGATGCGCTGGGCCACCGCCACCAGCACCCCGGTGGCCGTCCAGGCCACCGGCCACGGCGCCAACTTCCCCATAGCGCACGGCCTGCTGATCACGACCACCCGCATGACGGACGTACAGATCGACCCGGCCACCCGCACCGCGACGGCCGCCGCCGGTGCGAAGTGGCGCCACGTCGTCGACGCCGCGGCCCCCCACGGTCTCGCCCCCCTGACCGGCACCTCCACGGACGCGGGCGTCGTCGGCTACACCCTCGGCGGCGGCCTCCCCGTCCTCGGCCGCACCTACGGCTACGCGGCCGACCTGGTCCACTCGTTCCAGGTCGTGACCCCCGACGGCGCCCTCCGCGAGGTGAACCGGAGCACCGAACCCGAGCTCTTCTGGGCCCTGCGCGGCGGCAAGGGCAACGTAGGCATCGTCACGCAGCTGACCTTCGGCCTGCTCCCCCTCGCCCGCATCCTCGGCGGCGGCATCTACTGCCCCGGCGAGCACACCGAGCCCCTCCTCCGGGCATGGGCGGACTGGACACGCACCGTGCCGAACGAGATGTGCAGCGCGTTCAGCCTCCTGCGTCTCCCCCCGATCCCCCAGATCCCCGAACCACTGCGCGGCGGCTTCTGGGCAAGGGTGGCGATCGCGTGGACGGGCGACCCGGCGGAGGGCGAACGCCTCCTGGCCCCGATCCGCGAGGCCGCCCCCGTGGCGGTCGACATGGTGGAGGAGATGGACCACGCGGCGGTGGACCGCATCTACATGGAGCCGCAGGACCCGCTCCCCGCCCGCGAATCCTGCGCCCTGCTCCGCGACCTGACCCCGGACGCCATCCGCACGTTCCTGGACCAGGTGGGCCCGGACAACCCCGACTGCCCGCTCCTCCTGGTGGAGATCCGCCACATGGGCGGAGCCCTGTCCGACCCGCCGGCGGTCGAGGACGCGATCTGCGCCCGCGACGCGGAGTACTTCCTGGAAACGGTGGCGGTCCTGGCCGCCCCGCCGGCCGCCGAGGCCGTGGAGCAGGCCACGACAGCCCTGCAGACCGCGATGGCCCCGTACGGCACGGGCCGCACGATGGTCAACATCCACGGCACCCCGGGCGACGAAGCGGACCGGGCCCGGGCCTGGACCCCGGAGGTCTACGCCCACCTGCAGCAGGCCAAGTCGACCTACGACCCGGACAACCTCCTGCGCTACGGCCACGCGGTGACCCCGGCCTGACAAAACCAGCGCACCCGAGCCCAGACCAGCCCAGACCAGCCCAGCCAGCCAGCCAGCCAGCCAGCCAGCCCAGGATCAGGTAGTAGTACGCCTCCGCCGAGCCCCCGGCCGCCGCTCACTCGGCCGAGTGACCGCGTCCCCGGCCTCCAGCGCGGCAGCCCTCCGCCGCAACCCGAAGTCGGCGAGAGCCTCGGCCAGCTTGTGCACGGACGGCTCGGGAGCCATGACGTCCACCCGAAGCCCGTGCTCCTCGGCGGTCTTGGCCGTGGCGGGCCCGATACAGGCGATGACGGTCACGTTGTGCGGCTTGCCGGCGATGCCCACAAGGTTGCGCACCGTGCTCGACGAGGTGAACAGCACCGCGTCGAAGCCCCCGCCCTTGATCGCCTCCCGGGTCTCGGCCGGCGGCGGCGACGCCCGCACGGTCCGGTAGGCGGTGACGTCGTCGACCTCCCACCCGAGCTCGATCAGCCCCGCCACCAGCGTCTCGGTGGCGATGTCGGCACGCGGCAGGAACACCCGGTCGATCGGGTCGAAAACCGGGTCGTAAGGAGGCCAGTCCTCCAGCAACCCGGCCGCGGACTGCTCCCCGCTCGGCACAAGATCGGGCTTCACACCGAAGGCGATGAGCGCCTTGGCGGTCTGCTCCCCCACCGCGGCGACCTTGATGCCGGCGAAGGCGCGTGCGTCGAGCCCGTACTCCTCGAACTTCTCCCGAACGGCCTTCACGGCGTTCACGCTCGTGAAGGCGATCCACTCGTACCGCCCGGTCACCAGCCCCTTGACCGCCCGCTCCATCTGCTGCGGCGTCCGCGGCGGCTCGACGGCGATCGTCGGCACCTCGTGCGGTACGGCCCCGTAGGACCGCAGCTGGTCGGAGAGCGAAGCCGACTGCTCCTTGGTCCGCGGTACGAGCACCCTCCAGCCGAACAGCGGCTTGGACTCGAACCACGAGAGCTGCTCACGCTGAGCCGCGGCGGATCGCTCACCGACCACGGCTATGACCGGCCGCGCACCGTCCGGGGACGGCAGCACCTTGGCCTGCTTCAGCGTCTGGGCGATGGTGCCCAGAGTCGCGCACCAGGTCCGCTGCCGAGTAGTGGTACCGGCGACGGTGACGGTCAGCGGCGTATCGGGCTTGCGCCCCGCGGAAACCAGCTCACCGGCCGCGGCGGCCACGGAGTCGAGGGTCGTCGACACCACGACCGTCCCGTCCGACGCCCCCACCTCCGTCCAGCACCGGTCGGAAGCGGTCCGCGCGTCGACGAACCGGACGTCCGCGCCTTCGGCGTCCCGCAGCGGTACCCCGGCGTAGGCGGGCACGCCGACGGCTGCGGCGACCCCGGGGACGACCTCGAAAGGCACCCCCGCGGCGGCGCACGCCAGCATCTCCTCGGCGGCGTACGCGTCGAGCCCGGGATCCCCGGACACCGCACGTACGACCCGCCTGCCGCCCCGCGCGGCCTCCATGACAAGATGTGCGGCATCCCGCACGACGGGGACACTCACGGTTGTCGACGCACCGTCAACAACCTTTAGCTGAGGCGCGCCTGTACCCGGAGTCGGGCCGGAGGACGGATCCCCGGAGGGGTCCGAATCCGTGTCGACGACGGCCACGTCGGACCTGGCGTGCGTACGTACGACGTCGAGCACTTCGTGCCCGGCGACGAGAACGTCCGCGTGCGCCAGCGCCTCGACGGCTCGAAGAGTCAGCAGTCCCGGATCCCCGGGTCCGGCACCAAGGAAGGTGACGTGCCCGTGTTCCAGACCGGCGGCGGGAAGGGTGGTGGGGCTCACTGTGCTCGCTCCCCCATCAGACCGGCCGCGCCCTGGGCAAGCATCTCGGCAGCGAGCTCGCGACCGAGCGCCATTGCCCGGTCATACGTCTCGGGCACGGGACCGGTGGTGGACAGCTGCACCATCCGCGTGCCGTCGGTGGTACCGACGACTGCGCGCAGGCGCATTTCCTTGACAATCTGCCCGTCGGCCAGCAAGTCGGCCAGCGCGCCCACAGGGGCACTGCAACCGGCTTCCAGGGCGGCGAGCAGGGACCGTTCGGCAGTCACGGCGACCCGCGTGAACGGGTCGTCGAGCTCACCGAGCGCGGCGATCAGGTCCGCGTTGTCTGCGGCACACTCGATCGCGAGTGCCCCCTGGCCGGGGGCGGGCAAAACCGTGTCGACCGACAGGAAGTCGGTCACTTCGTCACCGCGGCCGATGCGATTGAGGCCGGCCGCGGCCAGCACCACCGCATCGAGCTCGCCGTCGCGCACGAACCCGATGCGGGTATCGACGTTGCCCCGGATCGGAACCGTCTCGATGTCCAGCCCGTGGCCGCGTGCGTACGCGTTCAGCTGGGCCATCCGCCGGGGCGAACCCGTACCGATGCGCGCGCCGCGCGGCAGGTCGGTGAACTTGAGCGCGTCCCGGGCGACGATCACGTCCCGCGGGTCCTCGCGCTGCGGTACGGCGGCCAGCGCCAGCTGGTCGGGCTGCCCGGTGGGCAGGTCCTTCAGCGAATGAACCGCGAAGTCGACCTCCCCCTTCAGCAGCGCTTCCCGCAGCGCGGTCACGAAGACGCCCGTGCCGCCGATCTGTGCGAGCTGCTCGCGGGAGGTGTCGCCGTAGGTGGTGATCTCGACGAGCTCGACGGGCCGTCCGGTCACCTGGCTCACGGCGTCCGCGACCTGCCCGGACTGGGCCATGGCGAGTTTGCTCCGCCTGGTCCCGAGCCTCAATGCCTTGCTACTCATGCCGGCCCTCGGTTCTTGCTGTTCTCAGGTTCGTCGTCGGCGCCGTCGGCCCGGGAGACGGCGGCCACCGTCTCGGGATCGAGGTCGAACAGGGTCCGCAGCGCGTCCGCGTACCCGGCGCCGCCGGGCTCGGCCGCGAGCTGCTTGACCCGTACGGTCGGCGCGTGCAACAGCTTGTCGACGACGCGCTTCACGGTCTGGGTGATCTCGGCGCGGTGCTTGTCGTCGAGTCCGGGCAGCCGCCCGTCGAGCCGGGCGATCTCGCCGGCGACCACGTCGGC
This sequence comes from Streptomyces sp. NPDC033131, assembly GCF_055578365.1. NCBI lineage: Bacteria > Bacillati > Actinomycetota > Actinomycetes > Kitasatosporales > Streptomycetaceae > Streptomyces > Streptomyces sp. NPDC033131. Next base: position 14,354 of record NZ_JBVIPA010000036.1, on the reverse strand, counting down.
GGCCATCGTCCGCAGCGCGACCACGGTGGGCGTGATGTGCGCGGCCCGCAGCGCCGCCCCGAAGGCCGCGACCTCGTCGGCGACGATACGGCGGACCTGGTCGACGTCGGCCGCCATCGGAGCGTCGGCCGAGGCGTCGGCCAGCGACTCTATGTCCACGAGCCGCACCCCGACCAGCCGGTGCACGGCCGCGTCGATGTCGCGGGGCATGGCCAGGTCGAGGAGGAACAGGGTCGGCTCGGGCCGCGGGATCCCGGCGACGGGCTCGGGCCTGCGCCGCTCGGGCACCCGGCCGACGGTGGCCGCGGCGACGGCCAGCGCGGCGATGGTGTCCGCCTCCTCGGCCGGGTCGAGCACGGTGACGGCACCCGCGGGGGCGGAGGTCTGCTGGCGCTGGGTTCCGTTGTCCACCCAGGCGGCGTGCTGTTCCAGGTCGGCGGCGGCCATCCCGGCCACGGCGGCCTCTCCGAGTACGGAGAACCCGGCGGTGGCCGCCTGCGCGGCCGGCAGGTCGAGCGGACAGCCGTCCTCGGCGCCCAGGCTGGTGGGCGGCAGCTCGCCGGGCCCGGCCTCCGCCACGGCCGTACGACCGGCGTCGGACAGTGCGGGGGAAACGGTCCCGCTCTCCGCGGCGGTCGCTCCCGAACGGCCCTCGACCGCCGCCGCGACCGCCTCGGCCGTCAGCACCAGGCCCGTCGCCCCCGTGCAGGAGACGGCAAGATCGGCACGTGTCAGCTCGACCGGCACCGATTCCATCGGTACCGCGCGGGCCAGCACGTCCGTGTCGTCGCCCTCGGTCAGGATCTGGACCAGCCGCTCGGCGCGGTCGGGGGTGCGGTTGGCGACGACGATCTCGGCGACACCGGCACGCGCGAGCGTGGCCGCGGCCAGCGAGGACATCGAGCCGGCGCCGATGACCAGGGCCTTCTTGCCGCGGGCCCACTGCTCGACGGCGCTGCCGGCGGACAGTTGCTCCAGGCCGAAGGTGACCAGGGACTGCCCGGCCCGGTCGATGCCGGTCTCGGAGTGGGCGCGCTTGCCGACGCGCAGGGCCTGCTGGAAGAGGTCGTTCAGCAGCCGCCCGGCGGAGTGGACGTCCTGCGCCTTGGCGAGGGAGTCCTTTATCTGGCCGAGGACCTGCCCCTCGCCGACGACCATCGAGTCCAGCCCGCAGGCCACCGAGAAGAGATGGTGGACGGCCCGGTCCTCGTAGTGCACGTACAGGTACGGGGTGAGCTCCTCCAGCCCCACTCCGCTGTGCTGGGCGAGCAGCGTGGACAGCTCGGCGACACCGGCGTGGAACTTGTCCACGTCGGCGTACAGCTCGATGCGGTTGCACGTCGCGAGCACCGCGGCCTCGGTGGCGGGCTCCGCCGCGACGGTGTCCTGGAGCAGCTTGAACTGCGCGTCCGCGTTCAGCGCGGCCCGCTCGAGCACGCTGACGGGGGCGCTGCGGTGGCTCAGCCCGACAACAAGAAGACTCATGCCGGCATCACGGCGGGGACGTCCCCGTCTGGGCCCTTGTCGGCGGACTGCTTGCGGGCGACGGCGTGCGGCACCGCGCCGTCGGCAAGGGCGGCGGCCTCCTCGCCGGCCTTGCGCTGCTCGTGGAAGGCGAGGATCTGCAGCTCGATGGAGAGGTCGACCTTGCGCACGTCGACGCCCTCCGGCACGGACAGCACGGTCGGCGCGAAGTTCAGGATGGAGGTCACCCCGGCGGCCACGAGCCGGTCGCAGACCTGCTGGGCGGCACCGGCGGGCGTGGCGATGACCCCGATGGACACGCCGCTGTCGTCGATGATCCGTTCCAGCTCGTCGGTGTGCTGGACGGGGATCCCGGCCACCGGCTTTCCGGCCATCGCGGGGTCGGCGTCTATGAGCGCGGCGACCCGGAATCCACGCGAGGCGAAGCCGCCGTAGTTGGCGAGGGCGGCGCCGAGGTTACCGATACCGACGATCACTACCGGCCAGTCCTGGGTCAGGCCCAGCTCACGGGAGATCTGGTAGACGAGGTACTCGACGTCGTAGCCCACACCACGCGTTCCGTACGAGCCCAGGTAAGAGAAGTCCTTGCGCAGCTTCGCGGAGTTGACCCCCGCGGCGGCCGCGAGCTCCTCGGAGGAGACCGTGGGCACCGAGCGCTCCGACAGTGCGGTCAGGGCGCGGAGGTACAGCGGAAGGCGGGCGACGGTGGCCTCGGGAATCCCTCGGCTACGGGTCGCCGGTCGGTGAGATCGGCCAGTTGCCACGGTGCTCCTGCGGGTAGAGCGGGGCTGCAGGCGGTCACACGTTCCCAGACCGCCCCGTCGAAAGCAGGCTATGTCTTTGTGAACGCGTGCACAAAGATGGTGTCCGATTTGCCCGGCCAACGTGACCGGGGTCACGCGCCCCCGGCGCACCTGTACGGAACCGGCGCACGCCCACCACCGTTCCTCTTCTCTTGGGGGCAAAACCGCACACGCTCCTCTACGATTCCCGCCCCCGAGACCACGTCGCCTTCGATCCTAAGCGACGTTCCGGACCAGTTGGACTACTCGGTCAGTGCCTTGCGGAGGCGGCCCTCGTCCACCCGCCAGAAGGTGTGCTGCGCTCCGTCGACGAGCACGACGGGGATCTGTTCCCAGTACTGGTCGTGGAGTTGGGGATCCTGGGTGATGTCCTTCCGCTCCCAGGGGACGCCGAGATCGGCACACACCTTCTCGACCACGATCTGTGCGTCATCACACAGATGACACCCTGGTTTGCGGACGAGAGTGACGAGCCGGTCCTGTGGGGGCCTCGGGGCGTTGCGCCGAAAGAGGGGAGTCATGTCGGCCATTCTCACGCCGTCGGGCCGACTCTTTAACGACTCGGTCGCCGAGAGTTCACACCCTCCGAACCTCGCGACTCCGGAACCACCGAACAGACTGGCTATGCTCACGCCATGGCCGCTCTCGGATGGCTCACTCCCCGTAGGCGCTCCGCCACGGCGCGGAGCGTGTTGGCAGGCGAGGCCTCGGCGGAGGCCGCGCGCAAGTCCACGCAGGAGACCGCCGGTGAGGAACCGGCGTTCCCGGTGCACGGCGACGCGCATGCCGCCGCCTTCTTCGACCTGGACAACACCGTCATGCAGGGCGCCGCCCTGTTCCACTTCGGGCGGGGGCTGTACAAGCGGAAGTTCTTCGAGACCCGCGACCTCGCCAAGTTCGCCTGGCAGCAGGCGTGGTTCCGGCTGGCCGGCGTCGAGGACCCGGAACACATGCAGGAGGCCCGCGACTCGGCGCTGTCGATCGTCCAGGGCCACCGCGTCTCCGAGCTGATGTCGATCGGCGAGGAGATCTACGACGAGTACATGGCCGAGCGCATCTGGCCCGGCACCCGGGCCCTGGCCCAGGCGCACCTGGACGCGGGCCAGAAGGTGTGGCTGGTCACAGCCGCCCCGGTGGAGATCGCCCAGGTCATCGCCCGCCGCCTCGGCCTGACCGGCGCGCTCGGCACGGTCGCCGAGTCCGTCGACGGCGTCTACACGGGCAAGCTGGTCGGCGAACCCCTGCACGGCCCGGCGAAGGCGGAGGCGGTCCGCGCGCTGGCCGCGGCGGAGGCCCTGGACCTGACCCGCTGCGCCGCCTACAGCGACTCGCACAACGACATCCCGATGCTCTCGCTGGTCGGCCACCCCTACGCCATCAACCCGGACAGCAAGCTGCGCAAGCACGCCCGCCGGCTCGAGTGGCGTCTGCGCGACTACCGCACCGGGCGCAAGGCGGCGAAGGTCGGCATCCCGGCGGCCGCGGGCGTGGGCGCGGTGGCCGGCGGCACGGCGGCGGCGATCGCCCTGCACAAGCGGCGTCGCTGACACCGGGCGTCACAACAGGTCACGCCCGGCGCGCCCGGCCAATCCCGGGGTCGTACCCCGTTACCCCGCTGTCCAGTCCCGTTGGCTGCACACGGCCACAACACGCCCCGGACCCAGACGGAACACAACCCTTTTCGATCAACAACCGATCACTGACCGGTACTTGATCGGGCGTCATTCGGTTACAGAAGCGACGTAATCGGTGATTTGAGCAACTGCGTGTAGCAGCGCCTGCACTAAGCGTTATTCTCCTCAAACGCAATCCGGTACCCCTTCCGTCGCTACGACGGGTGAATGGTCCCGCACTGCACGTGATGGAAGCTCTGCCTCTGGGAGTCCCGTGTACCCACACGTCGGGGTTGACGCCTCGGGCCTGGCTACGCTGCGCGCAACGGTCCAAGACCTGTTGCGCGGCTTCGTCCCCACCGCGTACGCCGTCCCTGCCCTCGCCGTTGCCACCACCCCCGTCGGCCCGTGCTACGCGCTCGCCGACGGCAGCGCCGCCGTCGGAAGACGAGGGCGTTCGACCGGTGCCACAACCAGCCGCCGTCCCGCCGCGGACAGCGACAGCGCCCGCATGATGGATCTTGTGGAGCGCGCTCAGGCCGGCGAGGCCGATGCCTTCGGCCGTCTCTACGACCAGTACAGCGACACCGTGTACCGGTACATCTACTACCGAGTGGGAGGCAAGGCCACCGCTGAGGATCTCACCAGCGAGACGTTCCTGCGCGCACTGCGCCGGATCGGCACGTTCACCTGGCAGGGCCGCGACTTCGGCGCGTGGCTCGTCACGATCGCCCGCAACCTGGTGGCCGACCACTTCAAGTCGAGCCGTTTCCGGCTGGAAGTCACCACCGGCGAGATGCTCGACGCCAACGAGGTCGAGCGCTCCCCCGAGGACTCCGTCCTGGAGTCGCTTTCGAACGCCGCCCTCCTCGATGCCGTAAAACGGCTCAACCCCCAGCAGCAGGAGTGCGTGACACTCCGCTTCCTCCAGGGGCTCTCCGTCGCCGAGACCGCCCGCGTGATGGGCAAGAACGAGGGTGCCATCAAGACCCTCCAGTACCGCGCCGTACGCACGCTGGCCCGGCTCCTCCCGGAAGACGCCCGCTGACAGAACACACTCGGTAATACCCAACTCGCAGTCAGTGAAAGTCCGTTGACTTCCCGATCCGCTCGTCCGTCGTCCGTAACCCAAGTGCCGCGCCGCTCGTTGTGCGGGATGCAGGCTCCCTGTGGTCACTCCCTGGCCGACTTCGATCACTCGATCGAGTGCTTGTGGTCAGGGCGTGCAACCCTCAGGACCCCCTGGGGAGTCGACCGTCTTGACGAGAGGAGGTGCCGCCAGTGATCGCGAACGTATCGGCGCACCGGCGGGCGAACGCCTTCGCCCAGGCCCTGGAGGAGCAGTCCGGCCAGGGCACGGCGGCCGAGCAGTCCGACGGACCACCGCCGTCCCCGACTGCTGCGGAACAGACCGAGCAGGGCCGCCTCACGGCCCTCGCCACCGGTCTCGGCGAGCTGCCCAAGCCGCAGCTGGACCCCGCGGTCAAGGTCGTCCAGCGGGCCCAGCTCGTGGCCGCGATGGAGGCCATGCTGCTGGAGGGCACCGCGGGAGGCGAGACAGACCGTTCGGTGCCGGAGCAGCGCTCCCGGTCCCGGGGCGCCCACCGGGCGAGCCCCCTGGGCAAGCTCCGACCGCGTTCCCGGCTCACCAAGGGCCTCGCCGCGGGCGGACTCAGCGTCGGTGTCGCCGCCGGCGCGTTCGGCGGAGTCGCCGCGGCGAGCTCGGACGCCCTGCCCGGCGACTCCCTCTACGGCCTCAAGCGAGGCATCGAGGACTTCAAACTCACCTACATGTCCGACGGGGACGACGAGCGCGGCGTGGCCTACCTCGACCAGGCCTCCACCCGCCTCAGCGAGGCCCGCCGGCTGATGGAACGCGACCGCGGCGGCCCGCTCGACCACGAGTCCCTCGGCGAGGTCCGCCGCGCCCTGTCCGGCATGACCCACGACGCCTCCGAGGGCCACCGGCTACTCACGGCGGCGTACGAACGCGACCCGGACTCCCTCGGCCCCATCCAGGCCCTGGACACCTTCTCGCGCTCGCACCGGGAGGCCTGGGGCGCGCTCCGCGACCGGCTGCCCGTCCAGCTCGGTGACGTCAGCCAGCAGGTGTCGTCGGTCTTCGACGCCATAGACGAAGAGGTCGCCCCGCTCCAGTCCCTCCTCCCGAAACCCCCGGCTCCGGGCGGCGGCAGCGGTCAGCGGCAGGACTCCGGGCCGGCATCCTCCGACACCTCGACCGGTTCGGGCCGTTCGTCGGCGCCCAGTACCGGCGACGGCGGCTCCTCCGACGGCAGCGGGACCGGCAGCAACAGCCCCAGCAAGTCGGCCGGCTCCGGCACCGAGGACGACGGCCTCCTGGGCGGCAACACCGGCGGCCTCCTCGACCCGCCCGAGGACACCGGCAGCACCTCCCCGCCCACCACGACGCCGACCACCCAGCCCGACGTCACCGTCCCGCCGCTCCTCCCCGGCCTGCTGCCCGGCCTGGGCATCGACTCGGAGGACGAGTAAGAGTCCGTACGACGACGGGGCGCCCCTCTCAGGAGGGGCGCCCTCGTCGTCGTACACGGGCTTCCGTCAGGTCTCTCAGAAGAAGACCGACCGACGCTGCACCAGCAGCTTGTAGAGCGTGTGCTGGATCTGTTCGCGGACCTGGTCGGTCAGGTTGAACATCAGCATCGGGTCCTCGGCGGCCTCCGGCGGATAGCCGTCCGTCGGGATCGGCTCCCCGAACTGGATGGTCCACTTGGTCGGCAGCGGGATCCCGCCCAGCGGGCCGAGCCACGGGAAGGTCGGCGTGAGCGGGAAGTACGGGAAGCCGAGGACCCTGGCGAGGGTCTTGGCGTTGCCGATCATCGGGTAGATCTCCTCGGCCCCGACGATCGAGCACGGGATGATCGGGGTGCCCTGGCGCAGCGCCGTCGAGACGAAGCCGCCACGGCCGAACCGCTGGAGCTTGTAACGCTCGCTGAAGGGCTTGCCGATGCCCTTGAAGCCCTCCGGCATCACTCCGACCACCTCGCCCTGGGCCAGCAGCCGTTCGGCGTCCTCCGCACAGGCCAGCGTGTGGCCGAGCTTGCGGGCCAGCTCGTTGACCACCGGCAGCATGAACACCAGGTCCGCCGCCAGGAGCCGCAGATGACGGTTGGCGGGATGATGGTCGTGGACGGCCACCTGCATCATCAGGCCGTCCAGCGGCAGCGTCCCGGAGTGGTTGGCGACGATCAGCGCCCCGCCCTCGGCCGGGATGTTCTCGACGCCCTTCACCTCGACCCGGAAGTACTTCTCGTACACCGGGCGCAGCAGGGACATCAGGACCTGGTCGGTCAAGTCCTCGTCGTAGCCGAAGTCGTCGACCTCGTAGTCACCGGTGAGGCGGCGGCGCAGGAAGGCGAGGCCGCCCGCGACACGGCGTTCGAGGCCGCCGTGCGCACTCTCCTCCGGCGGCTGCTGGGGCAGCTGTTCCTCACGGGTCACAAGAACATCATCCTGCGCGGGCGCCCTGCTGGGCAGGGGCTGGACCTCACGGACCTGCGCCGATTCCGTGCCCTTGCGCCGGCTGCCCGCGCTCCGGCGCCGCGGCGGGCGCTGCACGGCGCTCCCGCGGGACCGGTCGTCGTCGAACGGAATGACCTTGGCGTCCGCCATCGTTGATGCGCTCCTCAGTTGGCGCTCTGCGTCGGGGGGTGGCCGCTGCCCGCCAGCGGCAGCGCGGCGATCCGGTCGACGGCCCCCGCAAGGGCCTCCGGCGGCAAAAGCCCCGGTCCGCGACTGCGCGCGAACTCCGCGAACGTCTCCGCCGTCGTGTACTTCGGCTTGAATCCGAGCGTCTCACGCATCTGGGTCGTCGACACGACCCGGCCGTGGGTGAGCAGCCGGATCTGTTCGGGCGAGAAGTCCGTCATGCCCAGCGTACGCACCAGGGATCCGGCCCAGGTGACCGCGGGAAGCAGCAGCGGCACCGTGGGCCGGCCCAGTCGCCGCGAGCACTGCGACAGCAGCAGCACGCCGTCCCCGGCGATGTTGAAGGTCCCGCTGTTGAGCGTGCCCCGCGCCGGTTCGTGCGAGGCGATCCGCAGCACCTCGATCACGTCGTCCTCGTGCACGAACTGCAGCCGGGGGTCGTAGCCCAGCACGGTCGGCAGGATCGGCAGCGAGAAGTACGCGGCGAGCGGTGTCTCCGCCGTCGGGCCGAGGATGTTGGCGAAGCGCAGCACGCACACGGCGACGTCCGGCCGCCGCCGGGCGAACCCGCGCACATACCCCTCGACCTCCACCGCGTCCTTGGCGAACCCGCCACTGGGCAGCGACTTCGGCGGGGTGGTCTCGGTGAAGACGGCGGGATCGCGCGGCGCGGATCCGTACACGTTCGTACTGGACTTGACCACGAGCCGCTTCACGGTCGGCGACTTCTGACACGCGCCCAGCAGCTGCATGGTGCCGATGACGTTGGTCTCCTTGACGGAGGTCCGGCTGCCGCTGCCGAGCGCGGTGCCGGTGACGTCCATGTGGACGACCGTGTCGGCGGCCGTCTCGGCGAGCACACGCGCTATCCCGGGCTGCCGGATGTCGGCCTGGATGAAGTCCGCGCCGCCCAGGTGGTGCTCGGGCGGAACCGCGTCCACGGCGATCACCCGGTCCACCTGCGGGTCACGCTGAATGCGTCGTACGAAACGGCCCCCCAGTTGACGGGCCACTCCGGTCACGAGCACGACCTTGCCCAAGATCAGCGCCTTCCTTCCAGCCCATCCGGCACTCGTAGCCTGCCGCGTTCCCCGTGTCCGGCCAACCTAGCGGGTTGATGTTGCGCTGTGATGACTGCCCACTGCAAGAAGTGACGACATCAAGCCCCCGAGTGACGACCCGAACCCCGGACGCGTGTACCCGGACACGCGTGTGGCCCCCCACCATCATGGGTGGGGGGCCACAAACGCGCTCTCGCGGTGTCGCTTACTTCTTGTTGCGACGCTGAACGCGCGTGCGCTTGAGCAGCTTGCGGTGCTTCTTCTTGGCCATCCGCTTGCGCCGCTTCTTAATAACAGAGCCCACGACTACCCTCGCTCACTTCTCATCACTCGGTGCTGGGCGCCATGGGCCCATACGACCTACGAGGGGCTAGCCTACCCGCCCGAGCGCTGAGGTTGTAATCGAGGTGCCGGGGCGATCCCTGACCTTGCCCTGAGGATCCCCCCGGCCACCGTCGTCAGGCGGTTTCCACCCCCACATAGCTCTCGCGGAGGTATTCGTGAACCGCGTTCTCGGGGACACGGAAGGACCGCCCCACCCTGATCGCGGGCAGATGACCGCTGTGCACCAAGCGGTACACGGTCATCTTCGACACTCGCATCACCGAGGCGACTTCCGCCACGGTAAGGAACTGAACCTCGCTCAGAGGCCTCTGCTCAGCAGCCATGACACACCTGAACCTTCCGCACTCGACGGCCACCGGCTTCCCCTTCCGGTGACTCTTCGTCGCTGCGTGCTCACTCCCCAATGTAGGGGCGGGTGATGCAAGTGGGGAAGAGGTGCACCCATCGGCGGCCTACTGTGACAGACACGCTCGATTGAGTACGTAGCGGGTCAGCGGCCGGTAGTAATCAGACCGCACAGCGTCATCAAGTGGAACGACGACGGACACGGCCCCCTCCGCCTCCCCCACGAAGAGCGCGGGGTCGTTCGTATCCGCCAGCCCAATGGCCTCACACCCCAGCTGACCTGCTCCGCAGACCCATCCGTGGTCTCCGATGACGAGCTCGGGAAGAGGCCCGCCGGCGTCCGCGGCCGCGGCCAGCGCGACCCGAACCGGGAGCGGCGAGTGCGTGTGTGCGCCGGTCGCACCACCGGAGCTCGGCGCGCTCGGTTCCCGCACCAGCGCGACTCCTCGTACGTAGTCAAGGTTGTACGTGCGTAGACCGAACCGGGTCGTTATGTCGACAGAGTGACCCTGCGCCGGGGTGAGGACGGCACACCCCGCCGCCGACAACGCGTCCGCCAAGGCGGCGTAGAAACCGAGCAGTCGATGGGGGTGCCCGGTCCCGAGGAGGACCGTGGCGCCACGCCGGGCGGCCGCCTCGATCCGCTCGGCGAAGGCGTCCAGGGCGGCCAGCGTTCGATCCGGATCGATCACATCATGGCCTTCGACATGCCGAGGGTCGCCCGAAACGCCACACTTGTCCGCCATCAATCCGATCAAATCTCGCTGCCCCCAGGACCACTGAGGATCAAGCCCGATCAGCACCCGAGGATCCCGAGCAGCGAACAACCGATAACTCCGCAGACTCTCCTCCCGCGAGGTCGCCACCGTCCCGGCCAACCCCGCAGCAAGCAGATGGGCACGCAGCGCCCCGACGCTCAACACGCTGCGATGCTGACGGAAATCCCCTGCCCCTGCGACACGAACCCCCAAACACCGCACAGTCGGCCTAACCCCCACCCACCCCGACCCGTTGGCGAGGTAGGCGCTTCGGTCAAATGGCAGAGGGACTTCGGGGGAGAGAAGGGGGGTGAGCGGGGCACGGTCACAGCCGGGGGCAGGACCTCGCAGGGGGTACGGGCCTGGGGCGGCCGCGGAGGGGGTGCGACTGGCGGGGCGCAGCCTGACGCGGCAGATCCGGGCCAGGGGGATACGGAGGCGGGAACCCTCGCGGGGGCTCTCCCCAGCGTCTCCAACGGCCCTTCTCGCGCCCGGTGACGCCACCCCCAGGTCATCCTCCGACAGGGGGACAGTCATGCCGGCCTGGACCAACGGCCCTCTTGCAGGACCGCGGAAAAACATGACGAGGGACCACGCCAGAACCCTTGGGCCCAAGGGCCCACGCGCGCGGTCCCCTCCGCAGGCACGGAGGCCAAGCCCGAGAGGACGCAGAGAACGCGGCCCCCGCCGACGCGCAGGACGGCGCCCTGCAAGGGGTGAGAGGAGCCCAGCGCCAAGCGCACAAGCCCGAGCCGGCGGGGAGGCCAGGAAGGCAACCCCGCCGAGGGCCGAGCCCCACCCGCACCCGAGTCGGCCTCGCAGCCCCGCCGGGGATCCAGGGCCCAGCCCCACCGACAGCCCACCCCACCCGGGTCCAGGGGCGCAGCCAGCCCCTGGCGGGGTCGAAGGGGCAGCGCCCCTGGGGATGGGACGGGTAGGGGCGGCGGGGGCGAGAAGACACCCCCCGCCAACCCCACCCCCCTATGCCAACAACCCCCGCAAGGGAAACACCGCCCGCCGAGCCGCCAGAACCGCCTGATCCAACCGATCCGCAGGGTCGTACCCCGCCTCCCACGAGGCCCACCCCACAGGCCACCGCCCATCAGTCATCCGCCCCGGCCCCAACTGCCGCGTCCGAGCGAACACCTCCTGCCGCCACCCCTCAGGAATCACCGCCGTAGGCTCCACCGCCCGCCCCGCCGCGATCGCCACCAGATGGGTCCACGACCGCGGCACCACATCCACCACCGCGTACCCGCCCCCACCCAACGCGACCCATCGCCCGTCGGCGTACTCGTGCGCCAGGTCATGACATGCCACCTGCACAGCCCGCTGCGCATCAAGAGACACGGCCAGATGAGCCAACGGATCCTCGAAATGCGTATCGGCCCCATGCTGGGTCACCAGCACCTGCGGCCGAAAGTCGGCGATCACCTCAGGCACCACCGCATGGAACGCCCGCAACCACCCCGCGTCCCCGGTCCCCGCCGGCAGCGCGACATTCACCGCCGCCCCCTCCGCGCTCTCCGCCCCCGTCTCCTCCGGCCACCCGGTCTGCGGAAACAACGTACGAGGATGCTCGTGCAGCGAAATCGTCAGAACCCGCGGATCCTCCCAGAACGCCGCCTGCACCCCGTCCCCGTGGTGCACGTCCACATCCACATAGGCGACCCGCTCGGCACCAAGCTCCAGCAACCGGGCAACGGCAAGCGACGCGTCGTTGTAGATGCAGAACCCCGACGCAGCCCCCGGCATCGCATGATGCAACCCACCCGCGAAGTTCACCGCGTGCAGCGCGTCACCCCGCCACACGGCCTCCGCGGCACCCACCGACTGCCCCGCGATCAGCGCGGACACCTCATGCATCCCGGCGAACGCCGGATCGTCCATGGTCCCCAGCCCGTACGACCCGTCAGCCGCCCCTGGATCCACCGAGGCCGCCTTGACGGCCTCGATGTAGTCCTCCCGGTGGACCAGCCGCAGCGTCGACTCCCCGGCCGGCTTGGCGGCCACGACCGACATCTCCCGATCAAGCCCGAAGGCCTGGACAAGCCTCCAGGTCAGGTCCAGCCGGACCGGATCCATCGGATGATCCGGACCGAAGTCATAGCCCGTTACTGCCTCGTCCCACATCAGCTGTGCGCGGCCGCTCATGCCCGCCACCGTATCGGTCCGGTTGAGCGGCGAACGACCGGGCGTACACGAGCGTCACCAGCACCAACACCATCGGCACGAGCATGGCCCCGCGATAGGTCCAGGCGTCCCCCAACGCCCCGACCAACGGCGACCCGACCAGGAACCCGACGTAGTTGAAGACATTGAGCCGAGCCACAGCCGCATCGGACGCCCCCGGGAACAACCGCCCCGCCGCCGCGAAGGTCTGCGGCACCAGCACACACAACCCGAGCCCCAGCAGCGTGAACCCGAGCATCCCGACCCACGGCCCGGGCGCCACCGCCACCACCCCGAACCCGACCGCCGCCAGCAACGCCCCCGCCCGCACGACCGCGACCGCCCCGAACCGCCGTACCCCGAGGTCCCCGAGCGCCCGCCCGACCAGCGTGGTCACCATGTACACGTTGTACGGCACGGTCGCCAGCTGCTCACTGCTTCCCAGCACGTCCTGCAGGTACTTCGCGCTCCAGTTGGAGACGGTCGAATCCCCGATGTACGCGAAACACATCACCAGACACAGCGGCAGGAGCAGCTTGAAGGCGAGGGCCCCACCCTCGCCCTTCTCCTCCACGACATCGGCGTCCCCACCCCCGTCGACGTACCAGCGACTCCCCACCAGCGCGGCCGGCAACAACACCAGCACCACCGGCAGATACGACACCCACAACGCGAGATGCCAGTGCGCCCCCGCCCAGGCGAGCGAGGCCCCCAGAATCCCGCCCAGGCTGTACACGGCATGGAAACTGAGCATGATGCTGCGCCGGTACGCCCGCTGCAGACTCACCCCGAGCATGTTCATCGACGCGTCCAGCGCCCCCACGGCGAGCCCGAAGGCGGCGAGCGACACGCCCAGCTGGAGCATCGACTCCCCCACCCCCACCCCGAGCAGCGCCAGGAGCACGACGGGTTGGGACCAGCGGAGCACGCGGCTGGGCGGTATTCGCTTCACCAACTGCTCGGTACTCACGCTCCCGACCCCGGCCAGGATCGGCACGGCCGCGAGAAACGCGGGCAGCAACGCGTCGGAGACCCCGTATCGGTCCTGGATGGCCGGGATCCGCGTCACGAGCAGGGCGAAGGCGACACCCTGCGCGAAGAAGCTGAACGCCAGCGAGGCCCTACCGCGCCGCAGCACATCAGTCATGGCGGCGAGCGTAGGGCCCCGGCGTACTCGTGGGTAGATCCAGCCAAAGATGAGTTTCCCTCAGCTTTACTTGCCACCGGGCGTCGGCGACACCAAAACGCCCTCTGGAACGAGCGGCGCACGGCACGGCGAAGGTCAGATCAGCAGGTCAGCCAACTCGCCCATGTCCGAGAAGAGTTGAGTGGCACCCACCAGCCGCTCGGCAGGAGTCATGGCAGTGAACCCGTACACATCCATCTCGGCCGACACGGCCGCCCGCACTCCCAGCGGACTGTCCTCGATGACGACACACCGCTCGGGCGCCCTCCCCATCCGCTCGGCCGCGTACAGGAACAGGTCCGGCGCCGGCTTCCCCCGCCCCACATCCTGCGAACTGAAGATCCGCCCCTCCTCGAACCACCGGTCCAGCCCGGTCTTCCGATGCCCCACCCGAATCCGCTCATGGCTCCCGGAGGAGGCGACACAGTACGGCACCCCGTCCGCGGCCAGCTTCTCCAACACCCCCACGGCCCCGGCCACCGGTTCCAGCTCCCGCTCAAAGGCCGCGAACACCCGCCCATGGAAGACGTCGTCGAAGTCCTCGGGAAGCCGCCTGCCCGTACGCTCCCGGACAAGGTCGTGGATCCGATGCATCGCGGAGCCCATGTAGTCCCGAATGGAGTCCTCGTACGACGTCGGGTGCCCGAGCTCGGTCAGATAGCCGGCCAGGAGCCGGTTCGAGATGGGCTCGCTGTCGACGAGGACACCGTCGTTGTCGAAGATGACTAGGTCATAACGCATGCCCCGACCCTAAACGACCCGGAAAAACAGAAAACCCCCGCGCCAATGGCACGGGGGTTTTCTCAAAAATTGTTCGGCGGCGTCCTACTCTCCCACAGGGTCCCCCCTGCAGTACCATCGGCGCTGTAAGGCTTAGCTTCCGGGTTCGGAATGTAACC
>NZ_JBVIPA010000035.1:0-108141 GCF_055578365.1 Streptomyces sp. NPDC033131 | reverse complement strand
CCCAGCAGGCCACCGGCACCGGACCGGAACGTTCCGGCTTCGCCCACACCATCAGGCGACACCAGAACCGCTCATAGACTCACGAACCGCCCACTGAGAGATCCCCCCGTCCCCTATGCCACGGAACGAGTCCCATATGCCACGGAACGAGCTGCAAGTCGCGGCGTCACACGACCCATCGGACAGGGCCTAAGGGGGGCGAAGTCCAGGTCGAGAACGTCTCGCAGGCGGGTTACCCGAGGCGCTTCAACAGGAGCCCGAGAACATCATCGGCCGAGTTCATCCCGGCGATCTCCTCGGCCACCGTCGCGGCGCCGTCGGCCACCGCGTGGTCGGCGAGCACTCGCGCGACTGCGTCGGCGACCTGATCCGCGGTATCGATGACCACGGCCGCGCCCGCTTCGGCGGCGCGCGCGGCGTTGACGGGTTTGTCCAGGCCCATGGGGAACAGGACCATCGGCCGGGCAGCGCTCAACGCGGACAGCACACTGCCCGCTCCCGCAGAGGACACCACCACGTCCACCCCCTCCAGCAAGTACTTCATCGGAACGAAGCCCGCCAGGTGCACCCGCGTGGAGTCGACCGGCCGGTCCCCGAAGTCCGTTGCGGAGTGCGGAGCGACGAGAACGTTGACATCCAAGGCGGCCAGCGAGTCCAGTATTGCGGCGAGGGTGGCGGGATCCTCGACAACCGTGCCCAGAGTCACGAGGACCAACGGGCGGTCCTCGCGGTCGGCGAACTGCGGCCGGGACCAGGTGCTGTTCTCGTGGGAGTGCGGCTCGGGGCGGATGGCTATTCGCTCGGCGGGCAACGTGTAGCCGTCCCGGAGCAGGCTGTCGGGCCACGGGTCGACGTAGGCGACGGGCGCCGTGGGGGTCACCCCGTAGTGGGCGAAGCGAGCGACGGCAGCCTCGTCAAGCACGGCGGCCAGCCCGGCGTCGAGCGGCAGGGCCGCCCCATGCGCTGCCCAGGGAACGCCGAGCGAGGCGGCGGCAAGTGGGCCGAGGTAGTCGACCATGTCGGCGACGATGAGGTCGGGGGCGAAGGCGGTGGCGGCGGCCAGCGCGGACTCCGCACCGAGGCCCACTCGGGATTCGATGAAGAACTCGACCGGTCCGGCCGCCATGTCCTGCATAGCGTCTATCTCGGCGCGTCGGGTGACATCCTGCAGGGTCTCCGGGATGCTCGGGCCGGCGGGGAGTAAGAGCGTCGGAGCGGTCGAGGCGGCCATCGACGCATGGCTGAGCACGGCGACTTCGTGACCGGCACGGCGGGCAGCCGCAACAAGCGGCAGCACGGGCAGCAAGTGTCCGAAGGCGGGCGTGCTGGAGAACAGGATTCGCACGGAACTCCTCAACGTAATGTGGCGGCCACGTCATCGGCCGCTCGAAGGCGAGCGCAGAACGCCGGCCGGCGGGTGGGGCAGAACTACCGGTCCGCCCGGACCGGACGGACCACTCGTCCGCCCAGCCCACCGACCCAGGCTGCCGAAACTCGCACTCCGACAGGGTGTTGACCCAGCAACGTCGGTGAGCGGCTGGGGCGGTGACTACCCTAGCAATAAAAGTGAAGGATGATTCATTTTGCCGAAGGTTACAGCGGCTTACCTCGAGGCGCGGCGCCAGGAAATCCTCAAGGCCGCCCTCACGCTGTTCGCTGAGAAGGGCTTTGAGCACACCTCCATGGCGGACATCGCCGCCGCGTCCGGGATTTCCATCGGAGCGGTGTACCGATACTTCCCGAGCAAAGGTGACTTGGTCCTCGCTGTCTGCAGCGAAGGTGAAGGCGAACGGATCCCGGGCGACACCGCAACCGAGGCCGCCGAGCAACTCCGCCGCCACGTGGACCCGCAGCACAACGGGCGCACGCATGCCCGGCTGGTGGCTCAGATCTGGGGCAACGCCGCGATCGACCCTCTCCTCGCTTCGGTCGTCGCGCGACAGCACACCCGCGTACGCGACCAGCTCGCCGACCTGATCACGCAGAAGCAGGACGGAGACAGTGAGCACCGGACGCCGCCCGACGAAGCCGAAGTCATCCTCGCCGCCCTCATCGGATACGCCGCGCTTGTGGCCGTCGATGCGCACGTCGACCACGACGGATTCGGGCGTGTGCTGTCCCGGCTGCTCGACTGACGCCTCCTGACCACACCCTGCATGCGTCGACGTCGGCCCAGATCGCGGTCATGAGGCACGGGAGCTGGCCATCCGTAGGCTCGTCGTCCGAGCGCGCGCCACTGTGGCAGCGGCGTGTTGCCGACGCGTGGGGCTTAGAAGAGCTGGGCTGTCAACTCAGCATCAAGATCGCCCAGTATGTGCATGCGACCACGAAACGCCACTGGCGCCGACCGAAGCACGGCCGGCACCGATGGTGTGTGCACAGCATGGGTCCGGGGGACTTGGCCCATAACCCCAACCAGTTGTCCTGCGCCCCGACTTGGAAATTCAGGCGGACCCGTGTGCTGGCCGTGGGCGGTCCGAGCCCAGAGCATCGGACCGACGACGGTGGCCAGCGTCCTTTGCCCACGGCAGCCCGTTCCGGCGGGGCGGGCGAGGGACAGGCTTGGGGGAACAGAGTGGTTCTGCCCCAATGCCTGGCCTGAGCAATGACCTGAGCAATGAGCTGTACCGCGGTGCGGCGTCAGTCGAAGGTGAATCCGTACTTGTCGGCAACGGCGGCCATCGCCTTCACATCGACCTCGTTGAGCGGCGGGCCCACCTGTCCGCGCACGCCCGGAGTACCTATCTCCGTGAACATCGCGTCCATGCCGCCCGGGGCGTACAGGAAGTAGATGCGCGCGGGCTTGGTCCGGCTCAGGTTACTGAAGGAGTGCCGTACACCCTTGGGTACGTAGACCACACCGCCCGCCTCGACCTCGTACATGTCGTCCCCGGCGGTGATGACGAGTTCTCCGTCCATGACGATGAACGTCTCCGACTCGCCGTGATGCGTGTGCGGAGGGGGCCCGGCGTTCGCGGGCATGATCGCCTCCACCAGGGAGAGTTCACCATTGGTGTGCGTCGCCTTCAGCAGTGTGGTGTACGTGTCACCCACGAGGTAAACAGGCTCACCACCGTCCGGCGGAACATGCACGGGGGGAATGTGTAGGGACACGCGTGATCCTTTGACTCATGTGACGTTGAAACGGCGGGCACACCATGGGGTGCCGCCCACCGCAGTCGGAGTCTGGCAAGAGTGGCCACCCCGACACCACAACACGAGGTGCTCAATAGGTGCTCACTCGTGTCCATTCCTGTACGGCCAAGGTTTCAGCACAACTGCCACTTCATACCGCAAGCCTGGACGCAGGCTGATCCCAAGGGGCTTGTCGGCGCCCGTGCCGAGGCCGTCGGCTTGGCTCTTCGCCGAACTCGGCGAAGAGGCTGCCGCGTTGTCGGCGGCGGTTCAATCCTGATCCGGTTTGGGCGGTCGAGGGGCCTTGACCCCGAGTCTTGGCCATGGGATATGCGGCTGGAGGAGGGCTGGGCCCGTTCGCGTCCGTACGGCTGTGACCGGCTGGCCCTTCGTTCCTGCTCGCCTGCTGCCCTGGTGCCGTGCTGGCCTGCCGTGCTGCCCCGCCGTGCTGCCGTGCTGCCCTGCTGGTCCCTGGCAGCAGGTGGGGAAGGCAGGTAGTGGACCGGGTTCTGGCCTGGCGGCCCGGGGGTGGGTGCCGGTGTGAGGGGTGGTGGGCTGAACGGGTGGTGATGGCGGTTGTGCTGTGTCGAAAGTTTTGATCACGCGTTGGTCCGGGTGTGAATCCTCGCGTGGACGACGCTGTGCCGTACGCGGCACCCTTCGGGCTTTCCGGCTCCCGGCCCGAGCGGGACGACCTGAGCGTCGGCCGCAGGCGGGGGAGCGGGTGGAGCCGGGCCGTGATGGTCATCTACTCAGGGGCGCTGGTTGCGGCCGCTGTGGTGCTTGCCGTTACGGACCGGCTCCCTTGAGAGATCCAGAGACGGGTGGTCAGGGCAGGACGCCGGGCGGCCCGGGCCCGCCTGTGGCGGCAGCCGGGTCAGATACGGGTGTGTGCCTGCGTGAGCAGCTGGCCGAGGCGATCGCTTCCCTTCGCTGGCAGACCGCGGTGATGCTGTCGCACGCGCCCGGCCGTGTGAGTGGAGCGGGGGCCGTCGGGCCGGAGGGCGAGCCATCACCTGGCCGGCAGCAGTGCCGCTGAATTGCCGGATGGGCCTGCATGACCCGTGTCCCCGGCGTCAGCCAACTGCTCCCCAGTTACGCCCGTCCTGTTCGGCAAGGCGGACCTCGCGCACAGACCCGCACGTCCCATCCAGGTGGCAGCGGGGCGTTCGGCCCACCCAGACACCTTGTCTCACGGCGATGGCCGCCGCCGTCGCCGACCACGGCGGCGGCCATTGCCCTGGACGCTTCCCGACCGCGGGCTTTGCCCCTTCGCGGGCGCCGGTCAGTACATGGCATCTCCCGAGGCAGGTCGATGGCGTTGGGTCAGCCCACTGCCACCAGCGTCAGCACGGCCAATGCGGTGATCACCACCACGGGAACCACGACCATCCGCGCCCGCTCCACCCGGGCTTGCACGCTCTTGCACCTGGTTGTTGAGCGCTCACCGCGGCCCCGGGGTGGTGTCCGGGCGGGACGCATCCCGTCGGTGGAGCCGGGACCAAGGAGGATGCGGCACCATCCGCAGTCACTCTCATCGCTGCCCAGCCAGTACGCACCCGTCAGCCCGGCGTAAACAACCGGAGGCCCGCCCTCTTCCCACATCGTCATGGCAAGTCCAACGACAGTTCCAACGGTCAGCTACGTCCATGCGGTCCATCGTGACCGGACGGTTAATGATCGGCCGGCCTCGCCGTGGCCCAGCCGGATTCTGTTTGCCGCTGCTTCCACAGTCGCGCGACGACTTCCTGCGGCTCGGTTCCCGAGCAGGGGATCGACGGGCAGCACGAACCGGCCCGGCACAGGCTTGGGTTCGGCATCGGGAGGCAGTGTCGCTAGTGGCATGTAGCCCTGGCCTGCTGCGGCGCAAGGACCGGACCTGCTCGGTGGACGTCAGGCCGGTGCGGGGAATCGGGCAGCGAGCAGGGCCCGGTCATCGGTGGATGCCGCGTCGGGTTGGTGGTGCAGGAAGCGGTCACAGAGTTCGGTGATGCCCAGGACGGTGGTGGTGCGGGTGAGCGCGGTGAGACGTTCCAGGCCAACTTTGCGACGTTCGTCGTTGACTCTGAGCCGACGGTAGGTGACGCGGCACCGTGCATCGAAGTCGAGCGTTATGGGCGCTGTCCCGTTGCGAACCTGAACGCTCCGAGCGCCGAATCGGTCGCACGCTCGGTCTGCGGTCTGGTTCGCATCACGACGACGTTAAAGTTCGCATCACGACGGCGTCTAAGTAGGTGCGATCGGGGCGCCGATGAGAAATGGCGCCGGCAATCGTCTGAGTACGGTCCGGTGAACGCGGGGCGCGCATCAAGGGAGAGCAACGAGATGAGACCACTTCGATACTCTATCAACGTCACGCTCGACGGCTGCTGCCATCACGAGGCAGGGCTCCCCCCGGACGAGGAGTCGATGCGCTACTGGACCGCTGAGATGGAGCGAGCCGATGCCCTGCTATTCGGCCGGGTGACCTACGAGATGATGGAGTCGGCGTGGCGGAAGCCGGCCACGGGCACGTGGCCTGACTGGATGGTTGAGTGGCAGATCCCGTTCGCCGAGACCATCGACCGGGCGAAGAAGTACGTCGCGTCGAGCACGCTGAGCGGGGTCGATTGGAATGCCGACCTGGTGCAAGGCGACTTGGGGCAAGCGGTTCAGCGGCTCAAGCAGGAGTCAGGCGAGGGCCTGTGGGTGGGTGGCGTGACGCTCCCCCTGGCGTTGGCAGATCTGGGACTGATCGACGAGTACGAGTTCCTTGTTCAGCCGGTCCTTGCCGGACACGGGCCAACGTTGCTCGCCGGTCTGCGTGAGCGCATCCAGCTCGAGCTCGTGGGCCGCCAAGAGTTCCGGTCGGGGGCGGTAGCCCAGCGATACCGGCCCACGAGAGTTACGGCTTGATGCGATTTGTTCTGGCGCGTTGGCCGCTCCCTCGCGACGGAACGACGGCTCGGGGGCACTAGATCTACAGGTCTTGATTTTTCCTCCTGTGACGGTCGGTAGGACCTGGGAGCACTCTCCGTCGCGGATCATGGCCCAGAGCAGGGCCTCCTTGTGTGGCGGTCGAGCCGTCGCGGGGCTCCGGGCGGCCAAATTGTGCAAGCCATCGAACGGCGACAAGCTCACAGCCATACCCAGAACCCCTGGGTCCGCCGAACTGACGAATGACCAGGTCTGACCCACGCTTGGAAGGTAGGACCATCTCGAGTTCCGCGCCGCCGGCCGCAAGGGACAGCATGCGTTGAACCGCCACACTTGTTTGCCGTCGTCGCCGGGGGTGCGCAGGACGGGCATGTCGTTGAGCGGGTCGATGCAGAACGCCTTCCGGGACCGGCCAGTCCTTCGCCGACCCACCCGAGATCGAACAGACCACCGCCTCGCAACGTCCCAGCTCAACGCCCGAGCCGGCCTTGGATATGGGGAACACCAGCACCACCAACTCGCCTCGTGCGAGCCGATATATGTACGTCGTTTGGGGAATCCAGCATTAGCCAGGGCCTGTCCGGAGTTGTGATCACCTGGCGGGAAAAGGGTTGGAGGAATGATGATCGTTCTGGCAGCTTCCAGTTGACCGTGACACTGTCCGAGGAGGTGAGACCCATGAACGCTGTATCCATGTGGGTGCTCCCCCTTGCCGTCACGGCTGGCGATTGACATAGGTGTCGCTGGGAGCGTCTCGAAACGGCACTCCCGAAAGGCAACACCTGTGCACTCTCTGCAGTTCACCGCCGTGTCGTCTTTGAACGGCATGCTCGAACGCGTCTTCACCGTGGGCCAAATCCCCGGCGTCCTCTGGTCGCCGGCCTCCAATGCGGCCGGTCGCGCGCCCCTGATCCTGATGGCCCATGGCGGCGGCAATCACAAAAAGCACCCGGCGATGTCCGGCCGTGCCCAGCGCCTCGTGACCGGCTGCGGCTTCCACGTCGCTGTTATCGACGCTCCCGGTCACGGCGACCGGCCGCGCACGACGCACGACGAGGCGGAGATCGCCGAGCTATTCCGGGCGAGGGCGGCGGGCGAGCCGGAAGGCCCGATCGTCGTGCGCTACAACGACCACCTGGCGCAACTCGCCGTACCCGAGTACCAGGCGACCCTGAATGCCCTCCAGGAACTCCCGGAGATCGGCACCGACGGGCTGGTCGGCTTCTGGGGCATCAACATGGGCACCGCGATCGGCGTACCGTTCGTGGCGATCGAGCCCAGGATCACCGCCGCGGTCTTCGGTCAGCACTGGCCCGATGTCCTGGCCGAGAAGGCGAAGCAGATCACCATTCCGATCGAGTTCGACCTGCAGTGGGACGACGAGTACATCTCGCGCGAGGAGGGTCTCGCGCTGTTCGACGCCTTCGCGTCGAAGGATAAGTCGTTGCACGTGAACTCGGGCAAACACAAGGAGCTGCCTCGGTTCGAGGTCGACAGCGCGGTCCGGTTCTTCGCCCGGCACTTCGGCGGAGCGGTCACCTCACTGGTCTGAGGTGAGCCGTTGCGGCGTCCGGCCTGCCAGCCGGGCGCCGCGGCCGCGGGCCCGGGTTGCGGCGTAGCCGACCCGGTCAGGGGTGGCGAAGGCGGGTGATCCGCTGCTCGTGCAGCCGGTGGTCTTGTCTCTGCTGTGGTGCGGTGAGCCGGCCACTGACCTGGCACCGGGAGGACGGCCGCAGACCGCATCGGCCCCGGGATGTAAACCCGTGGGCTGATGCCCGCGCGAGTATCAATCGGTGGGCCGATGCCACACAGGAAGGGCACTGACAGCGTTCCTCTGTGCCCACGGACTGGCCGTCCCGGCACGATTGACGATCCGTGACCACGGGAGGAACCATGACCACCACGCCGTTCATCAGCCGGAAGGGCATGACGCGCCGCCGCATGCTGGGAGCCGCGCTGGCCGCCGGGACCGCGGTGCCACTTGGCGCCATGGCCAGACCCGCGTGGGCGGACCCGGGCTCGCCCGTCCCCGCCCCGACGCGGCTCACGCTGCCCGGGCCCACCGGGCCGCACCCGGTGGGCACGGTGCAACTGCACCTCGTCGACCGGTCACGCCCGGACAACATCGCAGGCCCCGGACACTTCCGCGAGCTGATGGCTACCATCTGGTACCCCGCCCGGGACGTCGAGCGGTACCCAGTGGCGCCCTGGATGCCGGCCGGCGCCCTTCAGGCGTTCCTCGCTGACGCGGGGTTCAGCGCTCTGCAGCCCCTGGCGCCGTTCACGGTCGGCCACGTGGGTGCTCCGGTGCGGCGGTCGGGCCGCCGGCTGCCCGTCGTCGTGTTTTCGCACGGTGCGCACAGCCACCAGGGCGACCACACCATGATGGTCCAAGAGCTCGCCAGCCACGGGTACGTGGCTGTGACGGTGGCTCACCAGTACGACACGTACACCGAGTTCCCCGACGGCCGGGTCGCCGTCCCGCTCTACGACCGGAAGGCGCCGACGCTGCCTGGGGACTTCGCCGCGGACCTGCGCTTCGTTCTTGACGGCGTCGAGCAGCTCGCCGCCGGATGCAATCCGGACGCCGACAAGCGGGAGCTGCCGGCCGGGCTGCTCGGCTCCCTCGACCCGCGGCGCATGGGTGCGTTCGGCTGGTCGAAGGGCGGGACGGCCACCGCATGCGCCATGCTCGCGGACGAGCGCATCCGGGCCGGGCTGAGCCTCGACGGCCCGATGCAGATGAATCCGCCGCTGGCAGGCGACCTGGACCGGCCTTTCATGATGATGTCGGCCGAGTTCACCCGGGCCACGGATCCCGAGGCCGCCGCGTTCTGGTCGCACCTGCGGGGCTGGCGGCTGAACATCCAGGCCGAGGGCGCCGTCCACATCTCGTACGGCGACAATGAGGCGCTGTTCCCACAGGTGGCGAAGCTGTTTGAATGGAGCGGGCAGCAGCTCCAGGACGTGATCGGCACCCTCGACCCTGACCAGGCGGTGAAGATCCAGCAGGCGTACCCGCTCGCGTTCTTCGACGAGCACCTGCGCCACCGTCGGGGGCACCTGCTCGACGGGCCGTCCCCAGCCTTCCCGGCAGTGACGTTCCTCCCATGAGGTCCCGGGACCACAGCGCCGCTGTCCGCGGCAGGCGCATGAGGGAGCAGGACGACTGGGCCGAGTCCTACCCGAACCGCTTCGCGTTCAGCGCGCCGTAGGACGGCCTGAACATCCCTGTGCCCGGGATTCGGTGACCGGCATCGTCCTGGCGGAGTTCCGGGCAGCTGTCCAGCGCAGCCGATAGCCGTGGGGGTGCCGCAGGAGGTGCGGAGTGCTGCGACCCCGTGGCTTCAGGGTCTGGCTTTGAAGCGGCTGAACAGGTCCGGGACGAGCTTGAGGAGAAGCTCCTTGGCGTCCTCGGGCCGGTTCAGCTCGTGTGGCCGAAGCGGAAGAACTCGTACCCCCTGAGTTTGAAATCCCGGTCGGCGGCGACCATCTCCGCGCACGCGGCCGCCGCTCTGGTCTCGGTGGCGGCGCTGCCGACGTTCGCGTCCAGCCACGCCTGCCCGCACCACACCAGGGTGGAGATCTCGGCCGTCCAGTACGACTCCCCGGGACGCGACGACCGCTCCAACCGTTCGCTGAACAGGGAGTGGTGGAACTCACCAACACCACCCGCCGGGCGGTCGACCTCGACGGCTGGACCCTCCAGGACGCCTCCGGCCGCACCTACACCTTCGACCACTGCCGCTTGGCGGGCCGGGCCACGATCCGTATCCACACCGGTGAGGGCCGCGACACCCGAACTGGCCTCTACCAGGAGCGCCGCCACTACGTGTGGGACAACGACTCCGACACCGCCACCCTCCGCAAGACCACGGCCGCTTCTCGACGACGAGTCATGGGACCGCGACCGTCACCACGACCGCGGCGACACCCGCCGCTGACACCACCACCCACCGGGAGCAGTCGGCTGACCATCCCCCCCTCCACGTGAAAAGGCGGCGCGCCCGCCCCACAACGGCCCGGCGAGCCGCCGGCGTGAGGCATGACGCTCCACGGGGGCCGAAGGGTCGGAAGGGGCCGAAGGGGCCGGCGCCCTGCGGTCAACTCGCCCACGCCCAGCCATGGCATGGCCAGGTGTCGCTTCCGGCTTCCGAACGACGGCACCTCTTTGACGCCGACCTCCGTGCGGGATGACGACACGGCCGGAGCTGTCCCGGGCGGCGTCCACACCGGCGTTGACCATCCGTTCGGGCCGTACCAGCGTGACCCCTCAAGCCTTTCCCGCTGCTGCCCCGCCCGGTCGGTGCGGGAGGCGATGGTGGTGCCGGAGGTGACGGAGCCGAGGCCGAATACCGCGGGTCTCCAACCATGGTGGAGAATCGCTGCCATGAGTGAGAACGTCTACTTCCAAGTTTCCGCGAACGGTGAAGACCTCGGCCGCATCGTCTTCCGACTGTTCGACGACGTCGTGCCGAAGACCGCCCGCAACTTCCGTGAGCTGGCCACCGGCCAGAACGGGTTCGGCTACAAGGGTGCGCCCTTCCACCGGGTCATCACCGATTTCATGCTGCAGGGCGGCGACTTCACCAACGGCAACGGCACGGGCGGCAAGAGCATCTACGGTGAGAAGTTCGCCGACGAGAACTTCCAGCTCAAGCACGACCGGCCGTTCCTGCTGAGCATGGCCAACGCGGGGCCGAACTCCAACGGCTCGCAGTTCTTCATCACCACCGTGGTGACCCCGTGGCTCGACGGCAAGCACGTCGTCTTCGGCGAGGTCGTCGAGGGCGCGGACATCGTCAAGACGATCGAGGCGCTCGGCAGCTCCTCAGGTGCCACCGCAAAGAAGGTCGTCATTGAGGAGAGTGGCGTCGTCCCCACCGTCTGATCACCGTTCGTTTGGGGCGCCTGTCCAGCGCCCCAAACGGCGTTGTCATGTTGTTGGGCCTGACTGCCTGACTGCCTGACTGCCTGACGGCGCCTCGGGGCAGGGTGGGCTTGGGAGCCGGGTCTGTGCTCAGGCCACGGTGGCAAGGCCGGCGAAGCCGGCGATCTGCTCCCAGATGGCGAAGCGGACGGTCATCTCGGCTCGAGTCGTGGGCGGGCATCAGATGGCGGCGGGGCCGGAGAGTGGGTCGAGATACCGCTGAACGCGGACAGGGACCGCTGGGCCCCGCCCACGGAGCGGAAGCCCTTCATCGCCCGTTCACGCTGCCGGTCGGCTGGTGGCTGTTCTCGGCTCCGGTTGTTCAGGTACTTCGACTTGCGGTGCTCGACGCAGGGCATGACCTCGCTGTGGGCAGCGCCGTAGGAGCGGAGCTTGTCTGTGACGACCACCCCCGGCACCGCATCCGGTCCTCTTCATCAGCCTGCGGAAGAAACGCCTGGCCGCGGCCTTGTCCCGCCGGCTCTAGGTCTCGACGGACGTCGTGCGGATGTACTCGGATTCCGCGTCGGAGAGCAGCGGACGGATCTTCGACCAGGCACCGTCGGCACCGACGAGGGACTGCTGGTCATGGTCGAGCCCTCGGTGAACGTTCAGCTCGTGCCGTCCGTCGCCAAGGGGCTGGACACCCCTGTCCGGCCCGTGCGCCGAAACCTGACCGGCCCGGCCCCGGACGCCCGCTCGGCGCCATCCACTACGACGTGGGCAAAACCGTCCAACGCCCAGAGAGTCTGATCGAACGTGACTGAGCCAGACCCTGACGAGGGTCGTGGGAGGCCTCGAGTTTCACCCGGTGGTCAGGTCGCGGTGGGGATGTAGGGCGCTGCTGCGACCTGAGCCATCGTCCGAAGTTTCGTGAAGTAGGAGGCGCAGTACTCCTCGTTGATCAGGGGCACGATCTTGTCGAGGTCGGTGATGCAGCCCCAGAGGTAAGCGATGCCACTGTCGTCGAGTCCGCCGTTCAGCTCTCTCTGTACGAGGCCGGCGACGTCGGCGTCCAGGAGGACCAGATCTACGCCGTCGAAGTCCACGCCACGGAAGCCGTCGGGGAACAGTGCGCGCAGGTGGTCCTCCCACAGCCGGGCGAGTCCGTCTTCGGGTCGTGCTCCGCCCACGTCGGGCGCTGCCGTCCCTGCCGCGGACGGTGGGCGAAGGAGCAGGGAGACGGCATCGAAGACTGCACGCACCATTGTGACGGCCCGGATCGGGTGGAGGGCGGCACTTGACTCGGCGCCCTGCGTGAGTTTGTCGCGGAGCAGTCGGCTGCGGTCGAGTTCGGCGGCGAGTCCGGCCGTGATGAGCCCTGCATCGGTGGCCCGGTCGATCAGGTCATGGAGTGGTTCGTTCGTGGCGAGACGCTCGGCAAGGACGTGCTCCAGGGCGAACAGGGAGTGCGTGACGGCGACGGTGGCGAACTCGTACCGGTAGTAGGAGTGCCGGATGAGCTCGCGTGAGGTTTCCATCGCGCTCATGACGTACATCGACGCAGCGCCGGGCAGAACCAGGTCGGCAACCAGAGCCTGCATGTCCGCATAGTCGAGAACGAGGTCGCGGGCGCGCGGGTCCCGTACCGGCAGGAGGAGCGGGTCGGCCGGCGGTGGCAGGGTGTTCACCGGTGCAGTCTGTCGTCGGAAGGCAGTCGGTGCCATCGGATTTGCTCGGGGCGGTTGGTGACCCGCTGCCGCATGTCGCCACTGCCCGGTCCGACCTGGTAGAACAAGCTGATCAGCCGTTTACGAACCTGGAGGACATCGCCCGCCGCACTCGACTGCCCGCGCGGCTGATGGAACGCCTTGCCACGGCCGGGGCGTTCGACGGCTTCGGCGAGCACCGCCGCACCGCCCTGTGGACGGCTGGCGCCTTCCCCCGCAGCCACCAGCTCCACCTACCCCCGGGCTCGGCGCCCTCGCACCCGCCCCCGACCTTCCCGCCATGACCCCGGCCGCACAGACGGCGCGGACCTGGCCACCACCGGCGCCGGCGCCACCACCCACCACATCGAGCACGTCCGCGCCTACCTGGAACAACACGGCGCCCTGCCCGCGGCCGCCGTACGCGCCCTGGCCGACCAGACCCGCATCCGGCTCGGCGGCCTCGCCAAATACCTGCAACGCCCACCCACCGCCAACGGCGTCGCCTTCGGCGCGCTCGAGGGTGAGACCGGCATGATCAACGTGGTGTTCGCGTCAGCGGCAGCTGTTGCCGCGGCCACTGCGTCGCGCAGCAACGTGGACCTGCAACTCCCCGGCGTGCCACGCACCGCCCGCCTGCTCGCACCCCTCACCCAGCCCCCTGAGTTCCAGCACGGCTGAACTTCTCGTGACAGCCTCCCCCAGATGGGACGACGCCCCCGAGACCCCGCCGCCGGGACACGGCGGCGAGGGGCGGGGGCGTCGTAGGTGAGGGGTGGAGAGTGGCCGGTGGGTGCCGGTGGGCGAGCGTGTTACTCGGTCTGCGCGGCGGCGGTCGTCACGTCCGTCACCTTCCAGCGCTGGTTGGTGCCGGAGTTCGCCAGCCATACGCCCACGCCGGCTCCCTCGTTCGTGGACTGGCCGTTGACGTCCGCGAGTCGGCCGGTGGCGGCGTTGACGAGGGTCCAGGTGCCGTCGCCGGTGGTGGACATGATCCACTGGGCGGCGCTGTCGGGGCGGCCTTCGGCGGGCTCTGCCACCAGGGCGCCGTCCCGGACGGCGAGCCGCTTGTCCTCGGCGGCCTCGCTGAAGGTGTACCGCTTGCGGTTGTCGGTGCCGGTGATCCGCTCCAGGCGCCACTGCTGACCGCTGGGGTCGGTGGAGTCGGCGCTCTTGATGACGAGGCCGGTGCCGTTGTCGGCGATGGTGAGGTCCTTGCCGCTCT
The DNA here is from genome assembly GCF_055578365.1 of Streptomyces sp. NPDC033131. Lineage (NCBI taxonomy): Bacteria > Bacillati > Actinomycetota > Actinomycetes > Kitasatosporales > Streptomycetaceae > Streptomyces > Streptomyces sp. NPDC033131. The sequence continues at coordinate 94,286 of NZ_JBVIPA010000035.1, read as the reverse complement.
GGACGCCGGTCAGCCGGTAGGTGTGGCCCTTGCGCAGCTCGGCCGCGTCCTTGGCGACGCCGGAGACTCCCTTGACGATGAAGGACGTCACCGACTGGGCGGGCACGGTGAGGGTCGCCTGCTTGCCGGTGACCCGGACGGGCCTCTGCTTCTCCAGCTTGCCGTCGGCGCTGGTCACCACCGGGGTGACGGTGGCGTGGGAGGAGATCCGGCCGAACTTCGACAGGTCGAGCGTGACATCGCGCGCATCGGTGGTGCTGTTGACGTGGACGACCGTCGCCGCGTTGCCCTTCTTGGAGATGGCCGCGGTGCTGGAGGTGTCGTCCGTCTTGATCAGCCGGTCGCCGGGCTTGATGTAGTGGGTGAAGTTGCGGGCCGTGTCGAACTTCGTGTTCGTGTAGATCGGGCAGGTCTTGAGGGTGTCCGCGGACGTGCAGCTGAACGGGAGCTGGATCTCGCCCCAGTTGCCGCCCTTCGCGGACTCACCGCCGGGCTTCATGTTGTCGTAGTCCTCGACGGGCTGCCAGAACACCCAGGCGCTGGGCTCCAGTTCACGCAGGTCGTCGACCATGCGCTGGGCCAGGCCCAGGCCGGGCCGCATGTCCGTGAAGCTCTGGCCGTCGCCCCAGTCGCCCTCGACCTCGCTCATCCACAGCGGCTTGTCCGCGGCCTTGGCCAGGTCGCGCACGGTGGTGCGCTGGCCGGTGCCATAGGTGTGAACGTTCATCTGGCCGACGAGGTCGCGGACCTCCTGGGGGTAGGAGTTCCAGTTGGTGGCGAACAGGCCCGGGTTGGTCTCGTCCATCGCGGAGATCTCCGCGTTCGTCCTGGACGCCTCCAGGGTCGGGGCCAGCGCGCGGATCACCTTCTGCTGGAGCTCGGGGCCGATGTGGGCCCCCTCCTGCCGGCCGCCGACGGGCTCGCCGTCCGCACCGAGCTTGGTGCCCCAGTAGCTGGTGTTCGGCTCGTTGAACGGGTCGAGCGTGTCGACCTTGATGCCGTGCGCCTTCTCCAGGCGCTCGGTGGCTCCCACCAGGTACTTGGCGAAGTCCTCCACGGACTCGGTCTTCAGCTGGTCCTTGCCCGCGTCGAAGTTGCCGGAGACGTACCCGCTCTCGGTCATGAACCACGGCGGCGAGTTGCTGAACGTCTCCCAGTGGGTGATGTCCTTCTTGATGCGGTCGATCCACCAACGCTGCGTCTTGTCGGCCTTCTTGTTCCAGTCCGCGGGGTCGTCGGCGTCCCACCAGTCGACGTCCTCGCGGGTGGTGCCGGCCGGAGCCTTCCACCAGCCCTCGACCGCGCCGCCGGCGCGCAGGTAGTCCTTGACGTCCGGGGCGTTGCCGCCGCCGATGTTGTAGCGGGCGATGTTGAGGGCGAGGCCGTCGTCCCCGAAGAGGAGCTGGGCCAGCTTCTCGCGTACCGCGGGCGGGTAGTCGCCGGTGGCGTTGGCGAACCAGACCAGGCTCGTGCCCCAGCCCTCGAACCTCTCCTGCTGGTAGGAGGGGTCGGGCCGGACGGTGACCGAGGCGGTGGCGGTCGGCTCCGCGGGCGCGGCCGGCACCGAGGTGGCGGCCAGGACGGTCCCGGTGGCGAGGGCTGTGATGCCGATGCCCAGGAGCCTTCTCCTACGGGTGGGGTGTGCCATCTCGAGTACTCCAGCTCTTCTGTGCGCCGCGCGTCCCGGCGGGACACAGAGATCGGGGCCTGCGTGGTGGGGGTAAGGGAGGCGGTATGTTTACGTAAACACTCAGTAGGCGTGATGTCTACACGGTGCGGATCTCGGCGGTCAAGGAGTCTGCAGGGACCGAAAGTTGCGTATCGAGCCACCGCGCGCGGTCACGCGACGCTCCGCCGTCGGACGCGGGCGAGGCCGGTCGGACGCGGGCGAGGCCGGTCGGACGCGGGCGAGGCCGGTCGGACGCGGGCGAGGTCCGTCGGACACGTGCATGTGCGAGTCCTCGGCATCGAAGGCCGCCACGTCACACCGGCCCTGCCCAGCCCCGTGGTGCCTCGCGTCCCTCGAGATCGCCTGTCTGCCCGGCCGGCCGCACGGCGTGTGTGCGGTCCCGGCCGCTGCTCGTCGAGTTTCCGCGAGTTGTCCGCGAACTCTCCCGGGATCGTCCGTGATCGGTCACGAACGCATTCTGAGGCGGCCGTCGCTCGTCCTGCCAGGTGGTCGCAGGTCGACCGAGGATCGGTGCGAACTGCGCGAAGGCGGGGCGGACATGGCACGGCACAGCGGCGGGCGAGGCCGGTACGGCAAGGTGGTCGTGGCGGCGCTGAGGTGACGGTGCTCACATGCTGGGACTTCTGGTCACGGAGATGCGGCAGGTGCCGGTACCAACGGGGTAGTTCGTCGCGCCTTGTGCGACCGCCGCTGATAGCTCCGTCTAGAGCGGGGAGTTGCTCTCAGCCTGCACCCTGCTCTCGATCGACTTACCGCCGCCAACGCAGTCGTCGAGGAACTTCGAGAGTTGTTCAAGTGCCGCAAGCAGGCGTTCCGTTCGCTGCGTCTTCTCACCACGTGCGGTGTCCAGGTAGAACACGATCAACCGGTCGATCCATACTCGCCACTCTGGGTCCTGGAGTTTCTCGCAGAACTCGCGGTAGGTCAGAAGACGCTCGTCGCCACGGACCCATACCGACTCGCCGATACTCGGCTGTGTCACGTAGTAGACACCGCCGTTGACGAGGAAGCCTCGTTGCACGCGCAGCAGCAGCGCCGCGAGGCGGGTGTCGTCCATCGCGGACAAACGAAGGTAGGGGAAATCCTCCCGAACTTGCTTGAGCTGGGCAAACAGGCAGGACGTCAGGTAAACCGACGACATCAGCGCACAACCGGGTCCGGTGAACCAAGCGGCGTCCTTCGTGGACACGTCTGCCGGCTCCTCGATGACCAGCATCCCGGCGTCCGGTCCACGGGTCGAGGTGTGGTTTCGTATCCTCGAAAGCCTGAAGTGGTTTTCCACCAAGTGCAACCGGAGCGGGTTCAGGTACTTTGCATTCAATTCCTGACGCTGTCCATGCATCTCCCTGCGCCGCTGCTGACGTTCACTCAGAAAGATCGAGCACACCGTCACTACGACCGAAGTCGCTGCCGCTGCCAGAGCTGCCAGGGCGGTGTTCACAGGTTAACCTCAGACATGCCCGACACCCCCAGTTGGCTGCCCCGGACTGGGCAGAGAGTCTCTCCTGACAGGTCAGGTTTCCACAATTGCCCTCAGCCGGAGGGCAACTTGAGCCGAACGACCCCGCAACGAGCCCGCAGATCGTTGGGGAGCGGCGGGCTCCGCAGCGTCTAGCGCCACCGACGCACCCAGCAACGGAGGCGGTGCCCATGAGGGCACCCACACCCGCCGGGCCCACAGAACAAGGACGCGGACTCCAGCCGCCCGCCTTCGGCCGGCCTTCCTCGGCGCTGATCGCCCGAGCCGACCACAGCTACGCCCGCTTCTTCGCCACCACTGTCCCCGCCGATCCGAGGGACGGCGACCAGGACGACGCGGCGAGGCAGCGATGAGCGGAGCTCACACCGTGCTCCACGACCCCACGGCCTGATCGACGCCGAACTCCCGCTGGGCCTCGCTCCGTACCAAGCGCTCGTCTCCGCCGTTCTCGCGTGGCAGAACCCGAACCTCACGACCGGCGACTTCGAGCAGGTCGCCCTCCAACTGACCGGGCACGCCCGCGCGGTCGCCGCCGACGTCCAGCGCCACGCCGCAGCCCTGCCGAAGAACGACGGCCCCGGCTCGCCGAAGTCATCCTCCGCGAAGCCACCGGACGCCTCTCCCAGCCGATACAGGGCACCGCACGCTGCGCCCAGAACCGCGCCCGTCCTGGCCCATCGACGCGATCTCGACCTCGTGGCCGTCCGCGCCCTCTGCGGCCGGGGCGTGGCGAGGATGCGCGCAGTGGCGGTCAGGTAGAGCCGGAAGCCCGCTACGTCCTACTCCTCCGGCTCCCAGACGCGGAGCAGGTCGAGCAGCCCTGCGTCTCCGCCAACGTGCAAGGAGTCGGCCGGGATACGGTCGTACAAGTAGAGGACCAACTCGCTGGCCGTGCCATGGATGGAGGCGCCGACTGCGTCCGAGTCCTCGCCGGTCGCGGCTATGGGCGCGGGGATGCGGGTGGAGCGTGCGCCGTCGCCGTCGACCGTGAGGCGCCAGGAGGGGCCCTCGGCGGCGTGGAAGTCGAAGGCCGTGGGCTTGTGCGGCCATGCGCTGGGCGTCGCGACGCAAGTGAACAGGAACTCCTCGACACCGTCGAGGGCGACTTCGGCCGGCAGCGGCTGCGGGGCGCCCGCGACGAGCTGGGCGTCGTAGGTGTGCACCGCAGTCTCCTGGGCCCGGTGCCGGGCGACTCCGCCGGAGGTCCGCGGCGTCTGCAGGGCACTCCACCACGCCCCCAGCAGCCGGCGTCCGGTCCTGCCTCGCGCAGGGCGCTCAGCAGAAGCTGCGTCGACGCGGCCAGCCAGGCCAGCATGGCCTCACGCTCCCGCGGCACTTCAAGAGCGGCGCGCTCAGCGGTGGCCTCGGCCGGGGGAGCGTCGGCAGGCCCCGCGCCGACGATTTCGGCCCAGAAACGGTCTCCCCCACCCAGGTGCTTCACCAGATCGAACAGCGTCCACTGGGGGCAGGTCGGCACCTGCGCGTCGAGACTGGGCGCGGCGGCGACCGCGGCGCGGAAGGCAGTCGACCGTTCATCGATCAGTCGCAGCAGGTCAGGGAACTCAAGACTCTTATCCACCCCGGATGTCTAGCACCGTGCTCCGGTGATCGGACAGCGATTTCCACAGTCGCCGCCGGTTGACCATTGCGGACCTCGTCCTCGCCTCCCACCGCTCGGGTGACAAGCTGCGCACTGCTGCGAGGCGGACGGCGCCGGGGCCTGTCCGCGGAGTCGGGCTGATCCGCAGGGCGCAGTACACGTCTGGCGGGCGAGGCGGGTGACGGCCGGGGTTGCGTCGTGGTCCACCACGCGGAGTGACTCGTCTCGTGACGGTCAGCCAGAACGACGGGGGCAGGGCCCGCCGCGTGCGTCGCGGCGGGCCCCTGCCGGGGTCGGTGCGTGTCAGTAGCTCGACGTGCGACCGTTGTAGGTCTGCGCGCCGCTGTCCCACTCGCCCTTGGCGTACGAGGTCACGTTGATGTCGTTGACCATCCGGGTGTAGCAGCTCGTGGCGCCGCGCTGCACGGCGCAGGTGTACTCGCGCCCGTCGGAGTTGCGGTGGACGGTCGCGAACGGGGTGAACTGGCCGTTTCCGTAGCTCGCGTTCGAGATGCGCGCCCACGCCGCCCGGCAGCTCGGGCTGTAGCGCAGCTCCAGGTACGCCTGGCCGAGCCGCACCCCGCCTACGGGGGACGTCGCGTCGTCTGCGCAGTAGGTGTTGGGGTCCTTGCCCTCGCAGGACGAGCCGTAGCAGCCCGCGGTCGGGGCCGCACTCGCGGGGGCGGCGACGGCGGTGCCCGCCCCGGCCATCAACAGGACGGACGCGGCCGCGGCCCAGCGCCGAAGATTCATGTTCTGTCTCCTCTTGGGGGTGTATCTGCGTCCAGGTCGACCCGGGCCCCTGCCGAACCCCGTACGGCAGGGGACCCGGCGGCCGCCGATGTGACGCGCCGTCAGGGTGCTGTGCCGTGAGGCTGGTTCGTGCGGCGGAACGCCTGACGACCTGCGCCGTGAGGATCTACGGTGGACCTTGCGAAAACCTTGTGACGTCCGGCGTGGTGCCGACCGGTCACGGAGGTGGCGGATCGATCGGAGTACCTGTGGAAGCGCGGCGTCAACGGTGAGACTGCACTTGCTCGGCCCCCTGGAGCTGTGGGCCGGGGGGCGGCTGCGCGAGGTGGGGCAGCCGCGCCGGCGGGCGGTCCTCGCGGCGCTGGCGACGGACGCCGGGCGTCCCGTCCCCGTGGACACCCTGATCGACCGCGTGTGGGACGCCGATCCGCCCGACGGGGCCAGGTCGGTCCTGTACGCGCACATCAGCCGGCTGCGACGGCTCCTGGAGGACGCCGCGTCGACCGAATCAGAAGGCGACCCGCGGGACGGGGAGGGCGCGGCGCTCCGTATCGTCAGGACCTCCGGCGGCTACGTCCTGGAAGCGGACGAGAACGCCGTCGACCTGCTGCTTTTCCGCGCGCTCGTCGCCCGGGGCCGGGCGTGCCCCGCCGAGGCCGAGCGGGCCCGTGTGCTGGAGGAGGCGCTGCGGCTGTGGCGGGGTGTGCCGCTGCCGGAGCAGGCTGGGGTGTGGGCCGAGCGCATGCGGACCGCGTGGACCGACGAGCGGATCGAGGCGGCGCTCGACTGGGCCGGGGCCCTCCTGCACGAGGGGAGGCCGCAGGACGTGCCCGCCCTGCTCCGCCCCCTGGCGGCCGAGCACCCCCTGTCCGAACCTCTGGCCATGATGCTCATCCGCGCCCTGGGCGAGGCCGGGCGGAAGGCGGAGGCGGTGCACGCCTACACCGGGATCCGGCAGCAGCTGGCCGACGAACTCGGTGTGCCTCCGGGGCGTGAACTCCGGGCCATGTACGAGAGGGTGCTGAGCGAGAGCGATGACGGGCAGCCGTCCGCCGAACCGCGCCCCGCGCCCGCCCCGGCCGCCGCCCCCGTGCCAATCCCAGCCCAACTCCCCATGGACGTCTGTCCCTTCACCGGCCGTGACGAGCAACTCGTCGAACTGACAGGGCATCTGCTCGCCGGGCAGGACGTCCGCCGGACTGCGGCGGTGATCGTCTCCGCCGTCTCCGGCACCGCGGGCGTCGGCAAGACCGCGCTGGCCGTCCACTGGGCGCACCGGATGCGTGACGCCTTTCCCGACGGGCAGCTCTACGTCGATCTGCGGGGCTACGACCCGGAGGAGCCGGTGTCCGCGGCCCAGGCCCTCGCCGGGTTCCTCACCGCGCTCGGCGTCCCCGGGCCGGAGATCCCGCGGCGGCTCGAGGAGCGGGCGGCGCGCTACCGGACGGCCGTCGACGGACGGCGGCTGCTCGTCCTCCTCGACAACGCGGCCTCCGCCGCCCAGGTCAGACCGCTGCTGCCGGGCGGCCCGGACTGCCGGGTGCTGATCACGAGCCGGGACGCGCTGGCGTCGCTGGTGTCGGTGCATGGAGCGCACCGGGTGATCCTAGACGCGCTGTCCCCCGACGACGCGACGGCGCTGCTGCGTGCGCTGATCGGGCCGCGCGTGGACGCCGAGCAGGCCGAGGCCGCGGCCTTGGCGGAGCAGTGCGGGCGGCTGCCGCTGGCCCTGCGGGTGGCGGCGGAGCTGGTGCTGTCGCGTCCCGCCGAGTCGCTGGCCGGCCTGGTCGCCGAACTGCGGGACCGCCGACGGCGGCTCGACCTGCTGGACGGCGACGGAGATCCGCGGGCCGCGGTGCGCGCCGTGTTCTCCTGGTCCTACGACCGTCTCCCTGAGCTGCCCGCCCGGCTGTTCCGGCTGCTGGGCCTGCATCCCGGTCCCGACGTCGACGTCCACTCCGCCGCCGCCCTGGCCGGCGAGTCCGCCGACCGCGCCCGGCGTGCGCTCGACGTGCTGGCCGGCGCGCACCTGGTGCAGCGGACCGGTCCCGGCCGGCACGGCATGCACGACCTGCTGCGCGCCTACGCCGGGGAGCTGGCCGCCCGGCACGACCCGGCGCAGCACCGGTACGACGCCATGGCCCGGCTGCTCGACCACTGCCTGGCGGCGTCCGCGGCGGCCATGGACCTGCTCTACCCGGCCGAACGGCATCTGCGCCCCACCGCCGAGCTGCCGGCCACCGGACTGCCGCCGCTGCGGACGGCCGAGGAGTGCCGCGCCTGGCTGGCCGCCGCCCAGCCCACCCTGGTGGCGCTGTGCTCGCGGACCGAGGAGCCCGGCCCGTCCGGGCACACCGTGCGCCTCGCCACCACCCTCCACCGGCACTACGAGCGGTCCGGGCACTACGCCGACGCCCTGGCCGTCCACACCCACGCGCTGCGGGCGGCCCGCTCGGCCGGCGACGCCCGCGGCGAGGCCGACGTGCTGGTCTGTCTGGGGGCGGTGCACCGGCGGCTCGGCGACTACGACAGCGCGCAACGACACCACGACACAGCGCTCGCGCTGTGCCGGCGCGTCGGGTACCAGACCGGCGAGGCCCGGCACCTGACCAACGTCGGCGTGCTGCACGAACTGCGCGGGCAGTACCGGGAGGCCGCCGAGCACCACGAGCGGGCGGTCGGGCTGTTCCGCGCGGCGGGCGACGCGCACGGCGAGGCGGACGTGCTGAACAACCTGGGCATCGTGCACGAGTTGCTGGAGGACTACCAGGCGTCGATCAAGAAGTACCGCCGAGCACTGGAGCTCTACCGCTCGACGGGCCACACGCTGGGCGAGGCCAGCGCGCTCGGCAACCTGGGCATCGTCGTGGCCCGGCTGGGCGACCACCCGGCCGCGGCCGGGTACTTCGAGCGCGCGCTGACCCTGTTCCGACGGCTCGGTAACACCGGCGGGGAGGGGCACGCGCTGTCCAACCTGGGCAACGCGCTGCACGGTCTCGGCCGGTACGACGAGGCGGCCGCGCACCAGCGCCGGGCCCTGGACCTCTTCCGCCGGACCGGTGAGCGCTACGGCGAGGCCGGCGCCCTCAACGGCCTGGGCGAGGCGTTGCACGGAACCGGACGGCCCAGCGAGGCCCTCGACGCGCACGCCTCAGCGCTGGACACGGCGTCGGTGATCGAGGAACGGGAGGAACAGGCGCGCGCCCACCTCGGCATGGCCCTGGTCCGGCAGGCGCTGCGGGACCAGCAGCGGGCCGCGCACCACCTCCGGGCGGCGCTGGCGCTGTACACGGCGCTCGACTCGCCCCGCGTCGACGAGGTGCGCAAGGCTCTCCTGCTGCTGGACACACCGGCCCAGACGGCCGAGGCAACCGGGGCGGAGGAGGAGAGCTGACGGAGTGGTGCGTCATGAGTGGCACGTTCGGTATACGCCTTGTTGATTTCGGGATCGTAAGGTCGGGGTTTATCAACGGTCTTCCCGTGGGCCGTGGGCCGTGGGCCGTGGGCCGTGGGCCGTGCGCAGGCGGCAGCCGAATGCCACCGGCCCGGCGACCGCGCCGCCGATCCGCCACGCCGCCGCCGGCACCCCGTTCCTTCCGGCCGACAGCTTGGAGACTCCTGTCCCCAGGACGGCAACGCCCGCGCCAGGACGTCTTCCTCGACGCCGCGCAGGCCTGCCAGGAGCTGCCGTCCGGCTGCGTTCAGCAGCACCGATCCCCACCTCCACTCTCTCGACGGACGCGAGCTGCTCGGCCCGGACGAGGCAGATGACCTGGCCGACGGCCTTCACCCCACCGCCGCCGCATCCCGCCGAATGGGCAAGGGCTTTGCAGCCCACGCCTTCACGACCGACGGTCCTTTCTCCTGAGTGGGCTGGGCTCCACACCCTGCATCAGGTGTGGAGTTTCAGCGAACGCATGGTCCTTCGACCCCTTCCCGCAGTGGCCCGTGATCCGCTTGCCCGAGGCCCGGCTTCTGGTCCTCGATCCCCGCCACCTGGTCAGCCGGACTTTCGGGTGGCTGCCGATCTGAGACATCGAGTGCCAGCCGCCGGGGCGCACCAAGCCCACCGGCCACCGCAAGATGGCTGCCCGGGCCGAACAGACCCCGCACCACGTTCGGTGATCGTTGTGTGCGACGACGCTTGGACGAGCTGCCTGTGTCTGGGGCAGGGCATGACGGTGGGCGGGCTGGCGCGCCTGTCTTCGAGTGCCGTTGGCGGATGAGTTCGCCTGTGGGTCAAGTTCCGGCGTGGGTAAGCGACTTCGGGATGGGGATGCGGATCGGCGGTCCGATGTGCTGGATTGAGGCCGGTCTGCGCGGGCACGCGCACCTCGGAATGGCAGACGTCCTGCTGTTCAGGCGAGGCAGGCGGCAGGGGAGAGGTGAGTGGGGATGGCCGAGCGGTCGACGGCGGCGTCGAAGCAACGGTCGCAACCGGTGGACCGCGTTGGCGTTCGGACGCCACCGTTGCGGCCCGGTGGCTACGATCCGGCCGACTACGCCGCGTATGTGGTGCGCAGCGCGGAGGAGGCCGCAGTGTCGCCCCTGCTTGTGATGACCGTGCTCCACAATGAGGCGTACAAGCCGCACCATCCGCTGCTGGAGCGGCTGTGGCAGTGGTGGAAGCCCGGGGCGGCCTTCGGAGTGGCCAACATGCACCGTGCGGCGTTCGAGCGGGTTCGGCGAACGCACGGCCTGTCGGAGCGGTGGCAAGACCTTCGCGACGATCCCGCATTCGCCATCCAAGCGGCGGCCTTGCACCTGAAGGACCTCGACCGGAGCCTTCCACAGCGGCACGTGCGCCGCTATACCCGCGACGAACTCCTCGCCTTGGGCTACAACGCGGGCGAACGCAACATGCGAGCCTTCGCGAGGGGGGTCCCGCCGGGCCCTCTGGCACGGTCGTACCTGCGCCGTTTCCGTGCGTACCGGAACCGGGCCGCCGAGGCCCTGGCGGACCGCGGCAGGCCGGGCGAAGCCGTGGCTGGTTGAGCTGTCGCGGTCGTGGATGGTTTCGATCTTGCCGAGCCAGTGCTTCGCCCGGTCGTCCACGATGTCGTCTCATGCTCCAAGAGAAGTTGTCCGATTCACCGGGTGACGGGAGGCACCGCTCCTGCGCGAGCATCAGGGCCCGCTCTTATCGCTGTTCGGCGCACCAGCCGGCTACCTGTCGGCGAGGGCTGGCCGCATGATCCGCACAGCGTACGGATCGGTCTCATGACGGCGATTACGACGCGTACGGTCGAGTATCCGGCCGACGGTTTGACGATGATCGGGCACCTCGCGCTCCCGGCCGGTGCCGACCGCCGGCCCGCGGTGCTGCTCGGACCAGAGGGCATGGGGCTCAGCGACGTCGAGCGCCGCCGGGCCGATGCTCTCGCCGAGCTGGGATACGTAGCGCTGGCCTTCGACCTTCACGGCGGGCGCTATCTGGGCGACCCCGAGGAGATGCTGGCCCGTTGCCTGCCGCTGCTCGCTGATCCCGACCGGATGCGGGGCATCGGCCATGCGGCGCTCGACGTGTTGCGCACCGAATCGCGGGCCGACCCCGACCGGATCGCCGCCATCGGCTACGGCACCGGAGGCGCCGTCGGGCTGGAACTCGGGCGCGACGGCGTCAACCTGCGCGCGATCGGGACAGTCAACGCAACTACCACGGGCCGACCGGGCGAGGCAGCGCGCATTCGCTGCCCGGTGTGGGCCGGCGTCGGATCGGAAGACCCGATCATGGCGCCCGCACAACGGAACGCGTTCGCCGCCGAGATGCAGGCCGCGGGCGTCGACTGGCGCCCGCGGTCTACGGCGGCGCCTTGCACGCCTTCCACCACCCGCCGGTCGGCCACCCCACGGTCCCCGGCGTCGGCTACCACCCACAGCACGCGCAGCGAGCCTGGCGCGACGTCGTCGACCTGCTCGCCGAGTGCCTGCCCGTGACGGAAGATCTGCGGGCATGACCCCGGCGAACAGCCTGGCGCCCGGATTTACTGCGACGGAGCCCCTGCCGTGATCCTCGCGACCTGCGGCGGTCCGTTCCGGCCGCCAGGGCGAGGTCTACGCATTTACTGCGGCTCACTGGGCTGACCACGTGCGAAGTCACATCAAGATCAACTCATTGCCCCTTTGGCGCGTATCTCGGCTGGACCCCTTGGAAGGGCGGTGACGTCCGTTGCGACGCATGTGTGACGCGCCTTGGAAAAAAGCGGCGGGCTGCTGTCGATCCGGCCACGTCCCGTTCGACGTCATGATGTGCGGCGCCTCGCCACACGATGATGCGACAGGACCTGACGAGGAAACACGTGGATCAACTGCTGAGAGTCATGAACTTCAACGTCTCGAGTGACGGAATCGGTGCCGGTGAGCACCAGAGTCTCGAGCGGCCGTTCGGCCACGACCATCCCGAGAGGCTGTTCGCCTGGGCCGGAGCCACGGCGAGCTGGCCCATGCGCACGGATGCCGGGGGGAGCCGGGGCCTCGACGACTACTTCACGCGAGACTTCGCACGCGACATCGGTGCCGAGATCATGGGCCGCAACAAGTTCGGGCCCCAGCGCGGGCCCTGGAATGACCATGAGTGGCGCGGCTGGTGGGGGGAGGAGCCCCCGTTCCGCACCCCGGTGTTCGTCATGACTCACCACAAGCGTCCGTCGTTCACGCTCTCCGACACCACGTTCCACTTCGTCGACGGCGACCCGGCCACGGTCCTCGCACGGGCACGGGAAGCGGCGCAGGGCAAGGACGTCCGGCTCGGCGGCGGTGTCATCACCATCCGGCAGTTCCTTGATGCTGACCTCGTCGACACCATGCATGTGGCGGTCTCGCCGGTAAAGCTCGGGTCCGGACTACGCCTGTGGGAGTCCCCCGATGAACTGCTCGACCGGTTCCACCTGGAGGTCGTACCCAGCCCGAGCGGCGTGACGCATCACCTGTTCTGGCGAAGGTGACGCGAGGGCCCACTCGAGTTCAGGCTGCGACGGCGAGGGGGCGTCCGCCCCAGCGGGCCGAAGTGGGCTTCGATCGAGTTGGCCCAGGAGGCATTGTGGCGCACCTCACGCCGGGGTCGGCCGCCCTGGTCACCGTCGGCGTTCCCTTCCAGTCGCGCCGGAGGACATCGCGGGTGCGGAGGAGCAGAGCGGAGGGAAAGCCTACGGTGGGCTGGCGTTGCCCCTCTCACCGCGCCGACGCGGAGGACAACAGTTGTTCGGTCCAGATGGTCTTGCCCTCGCGCGTGTACCGGGTGCCCCACCGCTCGGTGAGCTGGGCCACCAGGAAGAGGCCGCGGCCGCCCTCATCGGTGCTGCGGGCTCTGCGGAGGTGCGGGGAGGTACTGCTGGTGTCGGACACCTCGCAGATGAGGTGGTGGTGATCACGGATGAAACGCAGGGTGATCGGCCCGCCGCCGTACCGGTAGGCGTTGGTGACCAACTCGCTGACGATCAACTCGGTGGTGAAGTCCATCTCCTCCAGTTCCCACTCGGCCAGTTGGGATTCCGTCAGCGCCCGGGCGCCTGCAGCAGCCGTGGCCTGCACGGGCAATTCCCACGTCACGACGTTCGCCGCCGCCAGGACGCGGGTACGGGCGATGAGCAGCGCCACGTCGTCGGCGACCTCGTCGGTGGCGCGGTCCCGCAGCAGTGCGCCCTCCACCGCCTCGCACGTCTCCTCCAAGGAGCGGGCGGGTGCGGTCAAGGCCCCGCACAGATCTGCCAGGCTCTCTTCGACGTCCCGCTTGCGGGCATGGATGAGGCCGTCGGTGTAGAGGGTCAGCAGGCTGCCTTCGGGCAGCGTCAGCTCGGCGGCCTCGAACGGCAGTCCGCCCAGACCCAGCGGCGGTCCTGCCGGTATGTCAGGCAGGTGGACCTGTCCGGCCGGACTCACCACGGCGGGCGGCGGGTGGCCGGCGCGGGCCAGCGCGCAGCGCCGTGAGACCGGGTCGTAGACGGCGTACAGGCAGGTGGCGCCCACTATTTGGGGGGATTGCTCGCTGGTCGGCTCCTGCTCCTCGGCCAGGCGGTCCACGAGATCGTCGAGGTGAGCGAGGACCTCGTCCGGGGTGAGGTCGAGGTTGGCCAGGGTGTGTACGGCGGTGCGCAGCCGGCCCATGGTTGCCGCCGCGTGGATGCCGTGGCCGACCACGTCGCCGACGACGAGGGCCACGCGGAGCCCCGAGAGCGGGATGACGTCGAACCAGTCACCCCCGACGCCTGACGCGGCGTCGGCCGGCAGATAGCGGTGGGCGATCTCGACCGCCAGGTGCCTCGGAACCTCGTGCGGCAGCAGGCTGTGCTGCAGGGTGAGCGCCGCTTGGTACTGCTGGGTGTAGCGGCGTGCGTTGTCGATGCAGACGGCGGCCCGGGAGGCGAACTCCTCGGCGACCCTGAGGTCGTCTTCTTCGAACGGATCGAGCTGCCGCCAGCGCCACAGACTGAGCAGGCCGAGCACGAGGCCCCGCGCGACCAGCGGAACCACCATGAGCGAATGGGTGCCCAAGCTGAGGGCGCGCTCGGCCCGCTCCGGGTCCAGGGCGAGCCACGCGGAGGACCTTTGCAGCTGCGCTTCCAGGATGGGTCGCCGCTCGGCCAGGCACCGCGCCTGGACGCTGTCCGGCGGGACGTCGATGGTGTGGCCCACGGGATACATCACGTCCGTGTCGGACGGCAGGGGGCTGCGGACTGCCGTCCTGCGCAGGGTCCCCAGCGTCTGCTGCCCGGGTTCCTCGCCGTGGATCACCGGCTCCAGGAGGTCCACGGAGACGCAGTCGGCGAGGTCAGGGGCAGCCACATCGGCCAGTTCACGTGCGGTCCTGGCCACATCGAGCGTGGTCCCGATGCGGGCACCGGCCTCATTGAGGAGGGCGAGCCGACGACGGGCCCGATAGCGATCCGTCACATCCTCGACCGTCTGTGTCACCCCGAGGATCCGCCCAGAGGGGTCCTGCAGACGGAACGCCGAGATTGACACGATCAGTTCACGGCTGGGATCCCTCCTCAGGCGGCAGGGCTGCTCGGTGAAAATCGAGGACTGGCCCGTCTCCAGTACCTCCCGCAGTTGCCTCTCCACCGTGTCGGTGTCCTGCTGGATCAGGAAGTCGCTGGTGCGGAGGCCGCGATGCTGCTCGGGCGGTATCTGACTGAATCGTGATATCGCCCGGTTCACTCGCAGGATGCTCAGGTCCGGGGCGTGGACCGACAGACCGATCGGGGAGCGGCGGAACAACCCCTCCAGGACCGACCGGTCGGTGTTCCACCGGACAACCTCCTCGGCGGGTGCGCCGAGGAGAAACCATTCCCGGGAGAAGTCGCCCTTGATGATCGGCCGGGACCAGCACCCGAACTCCATGCGTCGGCCGTCGCGGTGCCGTACGGGCACGAGCCCGAACCACCCCTGGTCGCGGAGGCATGCCGCCACTGCTTCCATGACCACGTGGTAGTCGCTCGGGTCGACGAGGAAACCGATGGTCGACCGTCCGAGGGCTTCCTCGGACGGGTAGCCCAGCAACGCCTGAGCCCGCTCGCTCCAGCCGACGATCCTGCCCCCGTCGTCCAACACCACTGAGGCAGCGCGCTGCACCGCCAAAGGGTCCTCCTGCCCTTCGCTGAACGTCGTCACCGGTATCTCCATCGCTATTCACCTTCCGCCTCCGGCCGGCGCGGCGCGAGTGGGGCCGTTCGGGGCGGCTGTTCACCGTGTTCCCAGGACCGTTCTGGCGAGAAGCACCGCCACGTCATCCCGGACGGTGGAGGGCAGCACACGGCGCAGGATGTGCCCGCAGATCTCCTCCAGCGGATGGTCGAGATCCCGCAGCGCCTCGGCGAGCTCCCGCATGCCCTGGTCCAGGTCTCTGTCGCGGGCCTCGATGAGGCCGTCGGTGTACAGCACCAGCAGTCCGCCGACGGGCAGAGGGACCCACTCGGTCTGGAAGGTCCTTCCGCCCGCCCCCAGCGGCGTACCTGTGGAACCGTCGAGGAACGCGAGCGTTCCCCGGGCGTCGACCATCGCCGGCGGTGGATGTCCGGCCCTGGCGATCAGGCAGCCGCCGGCATCCGGGTCGTGGACCGCGTAGATGCAGGTGGCCATTTCGTTCTCGCCGAGGTCGGCCACGGCGGCATCCAGGGACATGAGCATCTCAGCCGGTGGAATCTCGTGGCGTGCCAGCGTCCGTACCGCTGTGCGCAGTTGTCCCATGACGGCCGCGGCGTGGATTCCGTGCCCCATGACGTCACCGATGACCAGGCCGGTCCTGCCGTGCGGCAGGGTGATGACGTCGAACCAGTCGCCGCCGACCTCGTGGTCGCTGGCGGGGAGGTAGCGCCCGGTGAGTTCAAGGCCGGTCACTTGCGGGAGCGTGCTGTTCGTCAGGCTGCGCTGCAGGGTGAGGGCCGCGGCGCGCTGGCTTGTGTACATGAGGGCGTTGTCGATGTTGAGTGCCGCTCGGGCGACCAGCTCGTCGACGAGGACGCAGTCCTGGTCGTCGAACCTCTCGCGACTGCGGACACGCGTCACCACCACGGCGCCGAGCACCTTGCCCCTGGCGACCAGCGGGACCAGTCGTGCCGAGCCCAGACGGGTACTGAGGTACGCGCGCAGAGGCTCGGCGCTCGGATCGGTGATCAGCGCCGGGATGTCGGCCTGGTAGAGGTTCATCGGACGCCCGTCGATGATCACCCGCTCGTACACCGAGCCGATCGGAACCTGGAACGTCTCGCCCACCTGGAGCAGCGCGGTGGGGGCCGACGGTTCGGGAAACGCGGCCGCCAGCCGACGTACCACGCCGTGGGTGGACCCGGCGGCCTCGTCCGGTTCCAGTACTTCTTCCAGCAGCTGCACGTCGGCCGAGTCGGCCAGCCGGGGCACCAGTACGTGCACCACTTCTTCCGCGGTCTGCCGCAGGTCCAGTGTGGTCCCTATACGGGAGCCGGCATCCGCCAGCAGGGAGAAGCGCTGCCGCGCCCGGTCGGCCTCGACCTGCGCCCGCTGCCCCTCGGTGATGTCGATCAGGGAAGCGATCAGTCCCAGCCGCCGGCCGGTGCTGCCGACCAGTGGTGCGTACGAGCACGACCAGGTCCGGTCGTGATCCGGATCGGCAGGGGTGCGACCGGTGCGGCGGACGTCGACCACCGCCTCACCGCGCTCCAGGACCTGCCTCATCACCTCTTCCAGCATCGCGGCGTTGACCCCCGGTGCCACTTCGGCCAGCCGCTTGCCGATGTGCTCGGCCGCGGGGACTCCGTTCATCCGCGCCAGCGCGTCGTTGACCCGCAGAAAACGCAGGTCGGGGCCGAGCGTGGCCAGTCCGATCGGCGACTGGGTGAAAAGGGATTCCAGCACCGTCAGCGAATCCCGCATGGCCCGGACGCCGGACGTCTCCGCGGCGATGGTCAAGATGCCCGTTCCGCCCTGCGGGTCCTCGGCGGGACAAATCCACATCTCCATCGGTACGAGGTGCCCGTCGCGGTGCCGCACCGGCAGCGTTTCGAGCACGGCCTGGCCCGCCTGGACTCTCCGCGTCAGCTGGTCGGCACGCTCCCGGTCCGGCCCAGGGACCAAAATCCGGAATCCGTTCCGGCCCAGCAACTGGCCCGGCAGGTAGCCGAGCAGGTTCTGTGCGGCGCGCGACCATTCCACGATGCGCCCTTGCGTATCGGTCCTCCAGAGCAGGTCGCGCAGTTGCCCCGCATACCCAACCGTAGGCAGGGGCAGATCCGGCACATCACTTGTCGACTCGTGTGTGTCCACCACAGCGACCTAACCCCGGGGGCACAGGGGCCTGTTCGGGCCGTAGCATTCCGGGCGATTCGAGCGAGCGCTGCCGACGCGTCAGCGTCGTCGGGTAACGGCCTCTCGGGTGATCCATACGGGGCATTTACCACATAAGCGTATCTGAGGCGCCGGCGGCGGCCCAGCGATCCACTGCTTCTTCGCCCCCGGATGTGGGCGGCCTCGCCTCTTCTGGAGCGAGCGACGGCGGCATCGTGGCTTTGGCCCCGCCGTGGCCGGCGCTCGGTGACGGCGGGGGAATCCGGCAGTGGCACTTCCGTCATGCAACGGCATCGGGCCGGGCTCGCACGGTGGTGCTATGAAAGGTGTATGCGGGTATCTCTCGGACGATATCTGGCACCGTGGCGTCATCCGCGCGCGGAACGTTCGCCTGACCGTCGCGTCTCCTTGCTGAACATGCACAGTGCGGCCGGGCAGGTGTTCCTTCTGCAGGTCGTGATCGTGGTGCTGCTGGTCGTGACCGCGGTGACCGCCTTGGTGCTCCAGGCGGCACGTGACGCTCTGAGGGAGGGGCGAAGGGAGTCGGTCGTCGCGGCCCAGTCGTTCGCGAGTGCGCCCGGTGTTGTCGAGGCGTTCCGCAGCCGGGACCCCAGCGCGGTGCTGCAACCGCGGGCCGAGGAGGCGCGGAGGCGAGCGGGTGTGGATTTCGTCGTCGCCATCAGCACCGAGGGCATTCGTCACACGTATCCCTACCCGGAGGAGATCGGGAAGAGGTTCGTCGGCACCATCGCACCGGCGCTGGAAGGCCGCACCGTCGTCGAGCAGGCCGGCGGCCCGCCGTTGCCCGCGGGGGAGGGAACGGCTGTGCAGGCGGTGGTACCGGTGACCGACTCGCGCGGCACGGTGGTCGGCCTGATCTCGGCAGGGATCACGGTCAAGAACGTGTCGGGACTGTGGATGCCACAGGTGCCGATCATCGTCGGCGCCGGCGCGGCAGCGCTCGTGCTCAGCATGGTCGGGACGACCCTGGTGGCCCGGCGGTTGCGGCGCCAGACGCACGGTCTGGCCCCGGCGGAGCTGGCGCGGATGTACGAGCACCACGAGGCCGTCCTGCACGCGGTGCGGGAAGGGGTGCTGATCACCGACGCCGAGGGGCGACTGCTGCTGGCCAACGACGAGGCGCAGCAGTTGCTGGGACTGTCGGCACAGGCGCAGGGATGCCCGGTCCGGGAATTGGGACTGCCGGAGCCGATCACAAGCCTGCTCACGTCGTGGAAGGTGGTGACCGATGAGGTCCATCTCGTGGGCAACCGCTTGCTTTCGGTGAACAAGCGGCCAACGTTCCCGCACGCGGTCCGCGACGGCAGCGTGGTGACGTTGCGGGACACCACCGAGCTGGCCGCGGTCTCGGGGCGGGCGGAGGTGGCGCGGGATCGGCTGCAACTGCTGTACGAGGCAGGGGTGGGCATCGGAACGACGCTGGATGTGACGCGGACGGCGCAGGAACTGGCCGAAGTGGCCGTGCCGCAGTTCGCCGACATCGTCGCGGTGGATCTGCTGGACGCGGTGCTGCGAGGGTGGGAGCCGACGGCCGAGGGATGGCGCTACCTACGGCGGGCGGCGATCGGAGGCCAACTGCAGGGGATGCCCTTGTACCCACTCGGCGAAGTGATCGCTTTTCTGCCGGACACTCCGCAGATGTGGACGCTGCAACAGGGACGGGGCGTTCTGGAGGCGGACCTGGGAAAGGCGCGCGGCTGGCAGGAGCAGGACCCGGGTCGTGCGCGTGAGGCCTTGGACCGCGGGATGCATTCCCTGGTCACCGTGCCCTTGCAGGCGCGGGGTGTGCCTCTGGGCGTGGCGAATTTCTACCGGACGGGGGATTCCCCAGCGTTCGAGCCGGAGGATTTGTCCTTCGCGGAGGAGATGGCCGCGCGCGCGGCGGTGGCCATCGACAACGCTCGGAGATTCACCCGCGAGCACACGATGGCGGTCACGCTGCAGCGCAGCCTGCTGCCACGGGGGCAGCCGGACCAAGACGCACTCGAGGTGGCCTGGCGGTATCTCCCGGCGGAATCGGGGGTGGGCGGGGACTGGTTCGACATCATTCCGCTCCCCGGCGCACGGGTGGCGCTGGTGATGGGCGATGTCGTCGGTCATGGGCTGCACGCGGCGGCGACGATGGGACGACTGCGCACCGCGGTGCACAACTTCTCCGCTCTGGACCTCCCCGTGGACGAAGTGCTCGGACACCTGAACGACCTGGTCGTGCGCATGGACAAGGAGGAGAGCACCGACGGCGCCCCGGACCACCATGAGGGAGAGGGCGTAACAGGCGCAACCTGTCTGTACGCGATCTACGACCCGGTGGCGGGGACGTGCACCATGGCCCGCGCCGGACACCCCGACCCGGTGGTAGTGGGGCCGGACGGGTCCGTTGACTTCGCCGACGTGCAGGCCTCCGCCCCGCTCGGGCTTGGAGGCTACCCCTTCGAGACCGCCGAGATGTTCCTGCCAGAAGATTCACAACTGGTGCTGTACACCGACGGCCTCGTGGAGGACCGCACCCGCGACCTGGACGTAGGGCTGGATTCGCTGCGCCGGGCGCTGGACGGGGCCGCCGGGCGCACACCGGAGGAAGCGTGCCAGGCGGTGATCGACGCGTTGAGGCCCGCACACTCCTCCGACGACATCGCGCTGCTCGTGGCACGTACCCGACTGTGGCCGCCGCCCTCGCGCGTGGCCGAGTGGGACGTGCCGTCGGACCCCGCGGTGGTGCCCTCGGTGCGGGCACAGTGCAGGGAGAAGCTGGCGGAGTGGGACCTGGAAGACCTCGCGTTCACCACGGAGCTGATCATCAGCGAGTTGGTCACGAACGCGATCCGCTACGGATCGCCACCCGTCAAAGCGCGGCTGCTGTACGGACGCTGCCTGATCTGCGAGATTTCGGATGCCAGCGGCACCTCCCCGCATCTGCGGCGGGCGGCGACCACGGACGAAGGCGGGCGGGGGCTGTTCCTCGTGGCCCAGTTCGCACAGCGTTGGGGCACGCGGCACACGCCCCGAGGCAAGGTCATCTGGGCGGAACAGACTCTTCACGACGGCGTATCCGCACCAGCGTCCTCCACACAGGTCGACGTACTCCTCGAGCAGTTCGGTGATGCCGCCCTTTGAGGCCGGACGGCACCAGGTGCCCCAGGGGCGATCTGCCGTCCGTCTTCTTGTCCTGTCCCACGCCACGAGCCCGCTCACTGCGAGGGCGACCGCGATCGCGCCGCGTGCGACGTCCCTCGGCCGGCAGCGGCAGCAGGAGAGCGCGGTGACGACGGTGATCAGCGGCAGCAGGTGGTTCTCGATGTAGGGAAGAGAAGAGCCGAGGGTGTATCCGGCCAGGACGAGGCTCTGCGACCCGAGCAGGCTACCGACGCCCTGCCAGACGGTGACGGTCGGCGTGGGCACGCCGAGAGGGCACGCGCCGCTGGGTGCAGCACCGTCTGCGGGGATCGGGACGATGCGGCCGATCATGAGAGTCTTGCCGTAGCCAGGTGCTTCTCGGCCCGAGCCGCGGCCTCCGGCACACGGTGGTTCGAGACGCGGGCCTCAGGGTCCGCCCGCCGCCGTATCGCCCGATCAGGAGCCCGACCCGCCTCCGGCCACGGCGCCGACGGCGCCGCACAGGAGTACCTGTAAGTCCCGGCACGGTTCCCGGGCACCTACGCGCAGTGGTCCTCACCTGGGGCGTGCCGGCAGCGCACGGCGAGGGCTGCGATGTCGTCGTCGAGCCGACCGCTGCTGTAGTGGAGCAGATCCCGGTGTAGCCGGCCCAGCAGCTCCCGGGGCGGCGCCGTGGTATGCCGCCCCAGCCAGTCGGCCAAAGGGAAGAACTCGCCGGCGCGGTCACGGGTCTCTGTCACCCCATCGGTGTAGAGCAGCATGTGATCACCCGGGCCGAACGGGACGGTTTCGACGTAGTAGTCGTCTCCGAGGAGCGTCGCGAGATTGAGGGGTGTCGAGGCGGTGGTGGGCTCGACGACGTGGACCTTCCCGCGCCGCACGAGAAGCAGTGGCGGATGCCCGCAGTTGAGAACCCTGACCTGCCCGCTGCCGTACGGGATCTCGGCGATCAGAGCGGTGGCAAAGTGCTCCAGCCGGTCACGGGCCACGCTCCCCGCGCTGTAGCGGGCGATACTCATCTCCAGCCGATGGATAATGCTCCTCAGATCCGGCTGATCGTACGCGTTCTCCCTGAAACTGTTGATCACCGCAGCGGCCGCCCCCACCGCCGACAGGCCTTTGCCGCGCACGTCGCCGATGAGTAGCCGGACACCGTACGGGGTGTCGGCCGCCTCATAGAAGTCGCCTCCGATCCGGGCCTGCTCCTGGGCCGCCAGATACAGCGCCTCGATCTCGACGTCCTGCATGCGGACCGGCAGCGGTCGCAGCAGCACCTTCTGGGCCGCGTCGGCGACGAGCCGGACCTGGAAGAGCGTCTCCTCCCGCTGGAGTCGGAGATGGCTCGCATACGCTGCCGCCAAGGTGACCGCGATGATCGCGGCAGCCGTGTACGGCGTCCCCAGATCTGCATAGACGAAGCTGAGACCGATCATGATCAGCAGGCAGAACGCCCCGAGCAGCACCGTCGGGAGCACGGGCCACATCGCGGCGGCGAGAGCCGGAGCTGCGGGCAGGAGGCGGCTGAAAGCGATCTCCCGCGGAGTGGAGAAGGCCAGGCCGGCGATGAGGACGGTGACCATCAACGGTGACAGCAGTGCGGCTTGCTGCCGACCACCGTACGGACGGTTGCGGCCCCGGAGCCATCCTGTCCTGATCACATAATGCATCCTATCCGGGATGAATCAGACTTCGAGTGGTCAGAGAGCAGGCGCTCATAGGCGACGATCGGCCGCTTGAACGGACCTCCCACCCGCCCGGCGCGACGCTCCCACGTGGGCCGGCCCGGCGGGCAGGCCACGGGCACCGGGACGCGCTGCGGCGTCCTGGGTGTCGTACTCCAAGCCGTCGAGAACGATGTCCCCGTTAGCCCGTGGGGGAGGGTTGGAGGTCCTGGAAGGTGCCGTCGCGGAGCATCGCGAAAAGCACCTCGGCTCGTCGTCTCGCGAGGTAGAGGCGGGCTTGGGTGTGGTGTTTGCCCTGCGCGATCTTCTTGTCGTAGTAGGTCCGGGAGACCCGGTCGGCCATGGCCGCGAACGCGGATAGGAAGAAGGCCCGTTTTTTGCTGCTTGTTTCCTCGGCGGGAGGGCTGTTCGCAGCGGATCGACGAGCCCGAACTGCGGGTCGCCGGAGCGAGTCCGGCGTAAGCGGCGAGGTGGGCGGCGGACGAGCACCTGCTGCCCTCGCGGACGTCGATGAGGATCCCGGGGGGTCGGGGTGGGCGCGGTACCAGCGGGCCTGGTGCCGCCGGCGTCCGGGACTGTCCCGGCGACGTCGACGCCGCCGGTGCGTGGCGCGCGCGTAACGCAGCACGGTGTTGAGACCCCAGCCCAGGTGCCGGGCGATCGCCCGGCGCGAGTGGCCCTGCGCGAGCAACTCGTGGACCAGGGCATGCGCTCGTTGCGCCGTGGCGGCCTTGGCTTCACCAAGTAGGCGCGAACTACCGGATGCGGCAAGGACGCGTCCCGAGGTAGGCCGCACGGCAGAGAACGTCCACTCGCGCGAAGCTGCGGTAGGCAGGCACGACATGGTCTTCGGAGGCGATCGGGTCAGGAAAGGGATTCGGTGACAGCCGCGCCGTTCGTGCGGGCGACGCTACCGAGCCATGCCAGGCTCGGCTTCGCTTTGCGCTCGAAGGTCTCCCTGTCGACGGCGGCCAGCCCGAACGTCGGTTCCCAGTGGCCCCACTCGTAGTTGTCGAGGAGGCTCCAGTGCAGGTAGCCACGGACGTCTGCACCGTCCGCCATCGCCGCGGACAGTCCACGCAGCGCGTCGGTCGTGTAGGCGATTCTGCGGTCGTCGTCGCTTGTTGCGATCCCGTTCTCGGTGACGAGGATGGGTAGGCCGGTCACCTCCCACGCGTGGCGGACGGCCATGCCGAGAGCGTTCGGCCGGTACGCCGCCCCGGTCTGCGTGTTGTCGGGGCGCTCGGGGTGGGGGACGAGTCCGTTCGCGTCCACCTGCTGGCTGGAATAGGACTGGACCCCGATCCAGTCGTCGCCGCGTGATCCTTCGAGGTAGAGGTCTTCGTACGCGTATCGCACTTCAGCGAGTTTCTCTTCGTTGCCCGGTGTCGCGGTGAGCGCGCCGTTGGCGATCGTCCATCCCACCTTGGCTCCTGTCCGTTCGCGCACGATGTCGCGGACGGCATGGTGGAGTTCGACCATGCGGTGTCCGAACCTCGGTTCGGGCACCGGTAGATTCGCGGCGATCCGTTCCCGCTGCGCCTCGCCGTCGACGGTGGGACTCTGCCATTCGGCGAGCTGCCCGGAGCGCATGGCTTCCTGCAGCATCACCATCATCGCCTGCATGTTGGGTTCGTTCATGGTGGCTACCCACTGCACGCCATCGAGGATATGGGTGGCACTGGTCACGAACGATGCGAACCGGGCTACTGCTTTTTCTCCCAGCCAGCCGCCTTCCTCCGCGAACCAGCGTGGCGACGTGAAGTGTTGCAGGGTGATCACCGGCTCGAGTCCGAGTTCGAGTGCTGTGTCGATCATGCGCCGGTAGTGGGCCAGCTCGGCGCGCGAGATCTGCCCCGGCAGCGGCTCGATGCGGGCCCATTCGATGCCGAACCGGTACGCGGTGCAGCCCGCGTCAGCCAGCAGTTCCATGTCCTCCCGATAGCGGTGGTAGCTGTCCAGCGCATCGCCGCTCGGTTCCATCCCGGGCATCAGGCTCTCACGGGCCCACCAGTCGCTGTTGATGTTGTTGCCCTCAATCTGGTGAGGTGCGGTCGAAGCGCCCCAGAGGAACCTGGCGGGAAAGACACTCATCGTGTTCTCGTTCATCGTTTTGCCACCTCAAGCGTGGTCGTCAGCTCGGCGGTGGAGCTTCCGCCGACGTAGATGTCGATGGTCGTGGCGTCCTGGACGAACCCGCCTGTGGCCGCGGCCCAGTAGCGCAGCATGTCCGGGCCGAGATCGAAGGTGACCGTGCGGATCTCGCCGGCCGCGAGGGGGACCCGCTGGAACCCCTTGAGCTCCCGGATGGGGCGAGAGGCCGTGCCGTAACGCTGATGCGTGTAGAGCTGCACGACCTCGTCGGCGTCGACGCCGGAGCGGTTGCGAACGTCGACGGACACGGTGACGGTTTCTCCGACCTGGATCTCGGGCCGGTCCAGTCTCAGGTTCGCGTACTCGAAATCGGCGTAGGAGAGTCCGTGACCGAAGGGGTAGAGCGGCACGCTTTCCTCTTCGAAGTAGCGCGCACCCTGGTTCTCGGGCTGGAAAGTCCGGTTGTGCGAGTAGATGATGGGCACCTGTCCGACGTGGCGCGGCCAGCTGAAAGGGAGGCGCCCGGCGGGCGAGGCCTCGCCCAGCAGGACGGATGCCACCGCTTCACCGCCGCGTGTCCCCGGGTACCAGGCTTGCACGATGGCGGGCACGTGGGCGTCCGCCCAGCGCAGATCAAGGGGGCGGCCCGACATGACGACCAGCACGACGGGAGTGCCGGTCCGGCTGATCCGCTGGAGCTGCTCCAGCTGCCGCCCCGGCAGGTCCAGGGTGGCGGTCGAGGCGTTCTCGCCGATCTGGTTCTGTCGTTGCCCTACGACCACGATCGCCACGTCGGCGGAGGCCGCCAGCTCCACCGCACGGGTGATCTCGTCGTCGTCGTTGTCCAGGGAGGTCTCCACCACTGTGGGGTCCATCCGATCGAACATGGAGGGGAAGCGCCGGCTCGGGCTGCCCGCTCCCGGCGCGTGCGTCACGTGGACGCGGTCACCGAGACGGTTCCGCAGGCCTTCCAGAACGGTTACGGTCTCGTCGGTGTCGTGGTCGAACACCCACGGGCCGAGGGTGTCTCGCTTGCTGTCGGCCAGTTCCCCGATCACGGCGACCGTTCTCAGAGCGCCGGCGCGAAGCGGAAGCACGGCGGGCTCGTTCTTCAACAGGACGATCGAGCGCTCTGCGGTGGTGCGGGCGAGCTCACGGTGTTCGAGGGCACCCAGGACGGAGGCCGCGGCATCCTCGAACACGTAGGGGTTCTCGAAGAGACCGAGCCGGAACTTGGCCGTCAGGACCCGCCGCGCTGCGTCGTCGATCACCTCTTCACCGATCACACCGTCGGTGACTGCCTGCGAGAGTCGCGAGAAGGCGGGGTCGAACATGCACATCTCCATGTCGAGCCCGGCCGAGACAGCTCGCACCGCCGCATCCGTGAGGTCTTTTGCGAAGTGCTGGGTCTCCAGGGATCGGACGGCGTTGGCGTCCGAGACCACGAATCCCTCGAAGCCGAGCTCGTCGCGGAGCACGTCGGAGAGCAGGCGGCGATTCGCGGACGCCGGCACGCCGTTGAGGTCCATGTAGGCGCTCATCACAGTGCCGGCCCCGGCTTCGATCGCCGCTTGGAAGGGCGGCAGGTACACGTTCCACAGCTCGGAATCCGACACGTCCGCGTCGTCGTAGTCGCGGCCGCCGCGAGCGGCTCCGTACCCGGCGAAGTGCTTGGGGCCGGCGAGCACGTGCTCGGCGTCCAGGTTGCCCTGGAAGCCTTGGACCTGGGCCGCCGCGACGGCGGCACCGAGCACGGGGTCCTCACCCGCTCCTTCGATGATCCGCCCCCACCGTGGGTCGCGGGCGATATCGACCGTCGGCGCGAACGTCCAGGCGATACCGACGGCACGGGCTTCGCGGGCGGCCACGGCTTGTGCGGTTTCGATCGTGGCAGGCGACCAGGTCGCGGCGAGTGCGATCGGCACCGGGAAGATGGTCCGCAGGCCGTGGATCACGTCGAAGCCGAACAGCAGAGGGATGCCGAGGCGGGTGGTCTCGACGGCGAGGCGCTGCAGGCGGTTCGTCTTCGCGGGGTCTTTGACGAACAGCACGGAGCCCGTGGTGCCGGCGGCGATCGCGGCTTCGACCATCTTGGGCTGTCCGACATACGCCCGTTGCTCGGGCGGGAGCGTCTCCAGGTCGAAGTCCTCGGGCAGTTCATTCATGTCCAGGTAGAAGAACTGGGTGAGCTGGCCTGCCTTCTCCTCGAGTGTGAGTCGGGAGAGCAGGTCGTCGACGCGCTGTTCCAGGGGCAGGGCCGGGTTCCGGTACGGGAGGTCGCCCGCCCGGACGGCGGCCGGATCGGTGACGCTTTCCGCGGCCACGTCGGTCATCGGTCTCCTTCTGGTCCAGCGGGGTTCGCCCCGCTGAGGATGGTGGTGGAAGGGGTGCGGCGGGTGGTCTTCATCGCAGGGCCAGGAGCGCGGTGGTGACGGGCTCGTCGTCGGGTTCCAGCGACTCCAGCTCGAGGACGACCGGTTCGAGGCCTTCCGCGGTGACGGTCACCGTGATCTCCCCGGCACCTCTCGGCCGGACGATCGCCAGAGCCCGGCCGTCGAACGTGGTGCACTGCGCTGCGTCGAAACGTTCCTCCGAGTCCGGGCGGGCACTGCCGAGGGCCTGCAGGACGGCCGCGCCCTCGACCGTCACGTGCACCAGCTGATCGTGTGCGCCCGCCGGGTTGCCCTGCTCGTCGCGGAGTTCGATGGTGACGAAGCTGAGGTCGGAGTCGTCCGCGTGCAGTTCTGTCCGGTCGGCGACGGCGACGAGCCGAGTCGGGCCGGTGGCCGAGCGGAGCGACGTGCGTCCTTGTTCGACGCCGTCGCGGTAACCGACGGCCACCAGTTCACCGGGCTCGTAGGTGAGATCGAACCCGGCCAGGAAGGGCTTGGGCTCTCCTGGCGTCGCCCGCCCCAGAGAGCGGCCGTTGAGCAGCAACTCGACTTCGTCAGCGACGGTGTACACCTCCACGGCGATCGGGGTGCCGATCGGCACGTCCCAGCTCCAGTTGGCGATGGAATCGCTCCACGCCCACATGCCGAAGGCCTCACGCCCGTATACCTCGGGGCGTTGAACGGCGAGGTAGGGCTGGGTTCGGAGGCCGAACACGATCTCCCGGTAGTAGGAGATGGGCCTGCGCAGGCCGGTGATGTCCAGGTCGCCCACCCGCGCGGAGATCCACGGGTAGGGCGCCTCGAAGACCGGGCTCACATCCGCGTACTGGAGCCGGCCGACGCCGGCTTCGCCGAGGTAGTCCCAGCCGGTCCAGGTGAAGTCACCCAGCACGTGGGCGTTGTCCAGCACCAGGCGCCAGTTGTGCGCGATCCGCGGCGGGAAGGTTTCGGTGCCGACGATGATCCGGTGGGGGAACTGCTCGCGATCGGACTCGTAGCGTCCGTCCCCGTAGTTCAGGCCGGCCACGTCGAGAACCGAGAAGGAGGCTTCCGTCTTTTCGCTGACCATCGGCGAGGCGCTGACTCTCGCCATGAAATCGCCTGCGTTCATCATGGCGTTCACGCCGCCCTCCCCGTCGGGCTGCACTTCGGCGGAGCGGGCGCGCATCTCTTTCACCTCGCTGAGCACCGAGACGAACGGGTTGATGCCGTTCGTCACGAAGCGTGTCGGATCGAGGGTGCGGATCTTCTCGGCGAGTGCGCGTCCCCATTCGGAACCGAGCGCGTCGCCGGTTTCGAAGATCTCGTTGCCGATCGAGTAGAAGATCACGCTGGGATGGTTGAAATCCTTTCGTACCAGGGATTCGACATCCCGCTCCCACCATTCCGGGAACGACAGTGAGTAGTCGAACGACGATTTTCCTTCCGCCCACATGTCGAAGGTCTCGTCCATCACGAGCATGCCGAGGCGATCGCAGGCGTCGAGCATTGCGGGGCTCAGCGGGTTGTGGGAACTGCGCAGGGCGTTGAAACCGGCCTGCTTCAGAAGCTCGACCCGACGCTCCTCGGCGCGCGCGATGGTGGCCGCGCCGAGAGGCCCGTTGTCGTGATGAATGCATGCGCCGCGGAGCTTGACGGATTCGCCGTTGATGCGCAGGCCGGTGATCGGATCGAGCTGAAGGCGACGGATCCCGAAAGGCGTGGTCTCCTCCTCGAGGAGCTCATACGAGTTCTCAAGCTCGGTGCGGGCCGTGTGGAGGGTCGGGCTGTCCACGCTCCACAGGGCCGGATTCGGTACGTACAGCCGCTGGCGGACCACCCCGGACCCGCCCGCGCGCAGGGTGATGGGTGCGGAGTCGCGCGTGACCACCTCGCCGTCAGGACAGCGGATTTCGGTGCGAACTCGAAGCGTGCGGGTTTCGACGCTCTCGTTCACCACCCTTGTCGCCACCTCCACGACCGCCCGATCGGCGTCGATGTCAGGCGTCGCGATCCGGACTTCGCCGAGGTGGGCGAGGTCGGTGACGCGCAGGGTCACATTCCGGTAGATGCCCGCGCCGCTGTACCACCGGGAGTCGTCGTGGGTTCGGGCATCGACACGGATGGTGTTCGATTCGCCGTAGCGCAGGAACGGGTCGAGGGGCACGTCGAACGGTGAGTAGCCGGAGGGTCGCTGAGCCGCGAAGGTGCCGTTCACATAGACCATGGCGTCGCGGTAGACGCCCTGGAACTCCAGCGTGACCCGCTTGCCACGCCACTGCTCGGGAACCTCGAAGTCCTTGAGGTACTCGAACGTGCCACCGGGAAAGTAGCCGGTCCGTCCTCCGGAAGGCGCGTCGGCGCTGCGGGGAAGGGCTGCGACGGCGTCGTGCGGCAGGGTTACGGATGTCGCGTTCCCGGCGCCGGCCTGGAGCTGAGCGAACGGGCTCACCTTGGGTCGGACGCGCCAGCCGCGGTTGAAGGACGTTCTTGTCATGCTGCTCCTCGGTTTGCCGCGGTGGCCACTACTCATCGGACGCTCTTGACGCGCAGAAGGATCACCAATCCCCCGATGAGGGCGAAGCCTGCGGAGATCAGGTACAGGAGGCCGTAGTTGTCCTTTGCGGAGCCGGCTCCGAGGAGGAGGAAAGCGGGCGCGAGCAGGGGTGCGGCGACCTGTGGGATGGACGTCGAGAACTGGGTGATGGCGACGAAGCGCCCCGCCTGGGTGTCCTGCTCGGGGAGCACGTCCAGGTAGAGGGCCTGGTCGACGGCGGAGAAGATGCCGAGGCCGATCTGCAGGACGCTCAGCCCGATCAGCAGCACCGGCAGATCCGGAGCGAGCCAGGCGATGACCGCGCCCACCGCGAAGAGGACTCCGGCGAGAAGGATGAAGGGCTTGCGCCGCTTGAGCCGGTCGGAGAGGAATCCGCTGAGCGCCGCGCCTCCCACGGTGCACACGATGCCGAGCAGGCCGGCAATCGCGACAATTCCTCCGATCTGACTGACGGGACGGCCGAGCTTGGCGGCGAAGAAGAACGTCGTGAAGGTGCTGGAGAGCGTGACGCCGAAATTGAACAGGAACCGTCCGAGCCAGTTCCAGGAGAAGTCCTTGTACTTCTTCACGTTGTAGCCGTATCCGGAGAGCAGCGAACCCATCGTCACCTTCTCGGGCGCAGCCGCGTTCCGGAGGTCGGGCTCTTTGACGAAGACAGCGAACAGGAGGATGAGGGTCGCTCCGACCAGACCCGGAAAAAGGAAGATCAGGAGGTTCGAGGACGCGAACGCGCTGGCCAGGCCGACACCCGCGATAGAGGCCACCATCGTCGCCACCCCGGTCAGGCCGGCCACCTTGCCGCGCTGGGACTCCGGAAGACGATCGCCCATCGAGCTCGTCACCTGCAGGCCGGCGATCCCGAAGCCGAATTGCGTGACTCCCCAGCCGAGGAGCGCGATCCAGACGTTCGGGGAGACGGAGACGATCAGCAGTCCGGAAAAGCCGACCATGGTGAGGCCGATGAGCCAGGGACGTCGACGTCCGAGCCGGCTGCGCGTGCGGTCGCTGAGAATGCCGACGAGCGGACCGGCGAGCACGACGACGAGCGCCCCCACTCCGGTGACGTAGCCGAGGAACTCCTGGTTCTCGGGCGCAATGCGCGCGAGCAGAACGGAGAGCGAGTATCCGATCGGTCCGACGAGCGCCACTATGGAGCCGAACGTCGCCAGTACGACCAGCCAGATGTAGGCAGCGCTCACCCGGGGACGGTCCTCGCCCGGGGTTGTCTGACTTGTGGGCTGCTCCGCAATCATCGCTGCCTCGTTGAAGGCAGGCGAGGAGGGGGAGGCGACGGGCGCCGGACCATCCACCGGCTCGCCGCCCTCCTCGCTGACGAGCGTGGGAACTGTGTCGGCCTTCCGGTGGCCGGACGTGGCCGCGGACTCACGCTCGGTCATGCGAACTCCCTTGTTCGGCTAATCTACCGATCGATAGGTTGCGCCTACCGGGTGGTAGATTAGGATTCGTGGAGACCGTCGTCAACCCACCCGAGGAGATCGATGAATGCAGCAACTGGCAGCGCTCCCCGCGCCCAGCGACGGCTGGCGCCCGAAGTGCGGCGCCGTCAGATCGTCCTGGAGGCAGCGCGGCTGATCTCTGCTGCCGGCTTCAACGCGGTGTCCCTGGCAGACATCGCGGACGCGTGCGGCATTCGGAAGCCGTCGGTGCTGCACCATTTCCCGTCCATGGCCGATCTCCTCGCGGCTGTCCTCGCTCACCGGGACGAACTGTCCTACCCCGTGCGACACGAGGTTGAGGATTTCGCCGACCCTGCCGCGGTGAACGAGGTGTTCCGGAGCTCGGTGGAGCACAACCAGCAGCAGCGTGAGTTGGTCCGGCTCTACGTCGTGCTCCGGGCTGAGGCTCTGGATGTCGGTCACCCCGCGCACGGCTACTTCCTGGAGAGGGAGCAGCGGGCGCTCGACGGTTTCGCGCGGGCGCTGTCCTGGAAACCGAAGCCGATGCTCGCCGCGCGGGAGCTGTACTCCTTCTGGACGGGATTGGAGGCGCTTTGGGTCGCCGATCCCACGGTGGACATGCTCGAAGTGTGGGACGCCTTCGCCGAGCGCTTCTTCACCATCAGTTGAGCATCACCTGACGAACGACACGACGTCGCCGTGCGACGCGCCCTGCACACCTCGATCCTCGGAGCACTGCTTTCATGGTCAGCTCAGTGCCTTATGCGTTGTCGGTCGACTTCGGTGGCGACCGGTTCCCGGTGTCCGGGCCGCGGCCGCGGCTGTCGTGGAAACCGCCCGCGGAGGTGCCCCCGGGCGCCGGCTACGACGTGGAAATCCTGATCGGCGACAGCGTGCGCGAAGTCGCCCGCACCCGGGAACACCGGTGGGTCGCGTGGCCGGTCCGGCCGCTGCGCAGCGGCGAACAGGCGCGCTGGCGGGTCCGGACGGGCACGTCGCCGTGGAGCGAGTGGCACGCCTTCGAGGCCGGGCTGTTCGACGAGGACTGGACCGCCTGCTGGATTTCTCCGGCCGAAGCCGGGGACACCGAGCCCGGAGCCCGGCCCGCGCAGATCCTGCGCGGCTCGTTCACCGTGCCCGCGGGGGTGACCCGCGCCCGCCTCTACGCGACGGCGCTGGGCGTCTACGAGGCGTTCGTCAACGGCGAGCGCGCCGGAACCGCCGAACTCACGCCCGGCTCGACCTCCTACGACCGCACCCTCTACGCGCAGGCGTCGGACGTCACCGCGGTGGTGCGGCCCGGGGCGAACACGATCGAGATCGTCCTGTCGGACGGCTGGTTCCGCGGCCAGGTCGGCGCCTTCCGCGAACCCGCGGACTGGGGTCCGCGCCTCGGCGCCCGGCTCGAGCTCCACCTGGCTCTCGCCGACGGCTCGACCCGCGTCGCCGGCACCGACGAGCACTGGACCGGCGGCCCCGGCCGGATCACCCGCGCCGACCTGATGGCCGGGCAGACCACCGACTTCGTCGCCCCGCGAGGCCCGGAACGCCCGGTGCTCCTCGACGCGGTCACCGCCCCACCGATCGGCTGGTCGCCCGCCCCGCCGGTGCGGCGCGTCGAACGCCGGCCGCCCGTGTCGGTCACGCAGCTGCCCACCGGCGCCTGGATCGCCGACTTCGGCCAGAACGCCTCGGGCTGGGTCACCCTCACCGACCTCGGCCCGGCGGGCACCAGGACCGTGCTCGACTACGGTGAGCACCTCGACCCTGCGGGCGATCTCACGACGTCGCACCTGGACGCGGCCCGCCCGGGCGAGCCGCCGGTCCCGTTCGTCCAGCGGGACGAGGTGCTCTCCTCGGGCGCGCCGGGTGAGGTCTTCGAGCCGCGGCACACCGTGCACGGCTTCCGGTACGCGCGGCTCGAGCGCGGTGGCGTGCCGCTCGACCCGGCGGGCATCGTCATGCAGGTCGTGCACACGGACCTGCGTCCCACCGGGACTTTCGCCTGCGGCGACGACGACCTCAACCGGCTGCACGAGGCGGCCGGCTGGAGCTTCCGCGGCAACGCCGTCGACGTGCCGACCGACTGCCCGCACCGGGAGCGGCTGGG
Organism: Streptomyces sp. NPDC033131; assembly: GCF_055578365.1. NCBI lineage: Bacteria > Bacillati > Actinomycetota > Actinomycetes > Kitasatosporales > Streptomycetaceae > Streptomyces > Streptomyces sp. NPDC033131. Next base: position 61,638 of record NZ_JBVIPA010000035.1, on the reverse strand, counting down.
CTGGACGGGCGACTACCAGGTCTTCGCCCCGACCGCGGTGCGGCTCTACGACGTCGCCGGGTTCACGCGCAAGTGGCTGCGCTCGGTCCGGGACGACCAGCTGCCCGACGGCCGCGTCGCGAACTTCTCCCCGGACGGGCACCGCATCAAGGAGCACCCCGACGTCCTGTTCGCGAGGATGACGGGCTCGTCCGGCTGGGGCGACGCCATCGCGCTCGTGCCGTGGCTGCTGTACGAGACGTATGGCGACCGCGAGGCATTGGCCGAGAACTGGGACGCCATGGTCCGCTGGGTCGAATGGGCACTGGCGACGGCACGGACTTCGCGGCACCCGTCGCGGGTGGAGCGGTCGGCCGAGCCGTTGCCACACGAGGAATTCCTCTGGGACGGCTCATTCCACTGGGGTGAATGGATCGAGCCGAAGGCGCGCGCGGAGGACGGCTCGCTCATCGACCCGGTGCAGGCCGACCCGGCCGGCTGGTTCACCGCCGACAAGGGGGAGGTAGGGACGGCCTACCTGGCCCGGTCGACGGCCACGCTGGCCGCGACCGCGCAGGTCCTCGGCCGGACCGAGGACGCGGCCCGCTACACGGAACTGGCGAACCGGGTGAAGGACGCGTGGCGCACCGAATTCCTCGACGACAGCGGGCGCACCGCCGCCGACACGCAGGCGAGCTACGTCCGGGCGCTCCACTTCGGACTCGTGCCCGGCGACCTGCGCACGGCGTCCGCGGCGCGGCTGGTCGAACTGGTCCGGGAAGCGGGCACGCACCTGGGCACCGGGCTCCTGTCGACGGCCGACCTGCTGCCCGTGCTCGCCGACCACGGCCACGCCGACGTCGCCTACGAGGTGCTGTTCCAGCGCACGTACCCGTCGTGGCTCGGCATGCTCGACCGCGGCGCGACGACGATCTGGGAAGACTGGGACGGCGTCGACGCCGACGGCACCGCGCACGCGTCGCTCAACCACTACAGCAAGGGCGCGGTCGTCCGGTTCCTGCACACCCACACCCTCGGCCTGCGGCAGGCCGTGGGCTCGGTGGCGTGGGAGTCGTTCGTCGTCGCGCCGGTGCCCCACGCCTCGATCACGTGGGCACGCGGGACGTTCGACGGTCCGCAGGGGCTCATCGCGGTCGAGTGGCACATCGAGGGGGAGGAGCTGCTGATCATCCTCGACGTGCCGCCCGGGTCGAGGGCGACCGTCGTCTTCCCCGGCGGCGAGGAGGTCACCGCCGGGGAAGGCCGGTTCGCGGACCGGCGGAAGCTGTGACGCCGTCCCACAGACGGCCGCCCAGCCGTCGTCGACCGGCAGCACGACCCCGTTGATGTCGCCGGCGGCGGGGGAGGCGAGGACGGCAGCACCCTGGTCGAGGAGGTACGCCGGGGCGCGGTGGACGAGCGTGCCGTGGATGTCTGCGTCCGCCGGGTGCTGCGGGCCAAGTTCGACTGCTGCGGCTCGCCTCTCGCGTCGGAGCGCTGAAGGGCTACGAGCCACAGGAGGTCGCCCCGTGACGGACACGGAGGTCGCCGCTCTGCTGCGTGAGGCGGCTGCGGCCGGCACCGTCCTGCTGCGCAACGAGGGCGATCTGCTGCCCCTCGACACCGGTGCCGGCCGCCGCGTCGCTTTCATCGGCCCCAACGCGCGCGAAGGCCGCACTCAGGGCGGCGGCAGCGCCTTCGTGAACGCGCCCTCCACCGTTGCGCCACTGAGCGGGCTGACCTCTGCGCTCGCCGCGCACGGCGTCGATGTGGTCCACACGCCGGGCGTGTACGGGCCCGGCCAAGTGATGGTGGTGAGGAAAGTGCAGCTCACCGAACCGGTCGCCGGCAAGAGCGGGTCTCGCGTGTGCTTTCTCGGCGCATCCGGGGACGAGGTGTACAGCGAAGTGCGCACCGACGGGCCGCTGTTGTACATCGGTGCGCCCCAACTCGCCGACACCTACGCGGTCGAGGTCACCTGCCGCTACCGGCCGGCCGAGTCCGGTGTGCAGCGCATCGGCTTCGCCGACGTCGGTCCGGTCCGCGTCGAACTCGACGGAGATACGGTCATCGATGAGGAGGTCGCACCGGTCACCGACGAATTGACCAAGGCGTTGCCGCACACGCCGCAGCGCTGGGTGGGGCGCGATCTGGCGGCCGGGCGGAAGGCCGCGTACCGGCTTGTGCTCACCCGTACCCACGAAGCTCGCGCCGGGGCGGCGGTCACCGGCATGCACGCCGTCAACCTCGCCGTCTGCGCCCGTGAGCCACGTCGGAGCGAGGCGGACGAGCGGGCCGAGGCGGTGGAACTCGCCGCCTCGGCGGACGCTTTGATCGTGGTGGTGGGAACGGACGCGACGGTCGAGAACGAGGGGTTCGACCGCACCTCGCTGTCGCTGCCTGCCGACCAGGGACGAGCTGGTCCGGGCGGTCGTGGCGGCCAACTCGAGCACGGCCTTCGTCATCAACTCGGGTGCTCCTGTGCTCACCGCGTGCACCGACGGTGCGCGTGCGCTGCTGGTGAGCCGGCGACATCGGCTGCCGCGCCTGGCTGCGCTCCGGGGGCTCGACCGGCTCACTGGTTCGGCGCGGGACAGGGCTACACCACGTGGCGTTACACCGCTCCTTGCGGGGACGCGCGGATTCGCGTCAAGGTGGCCAACGTCGGTGATCGGCCGGGCCGCGAGGTCGTGCAGGTGTATCTCAGCCGACGCGAGTCGCAACTGGCCCGTCCGCCGCGCTGGTTCGCGGGCAGCGCCATCGTCCACGCCTCCCCTGGCGAGACCGTGAGCGCGCACATCACCGTTCCCAGACGGCTGTTCGCGCACTGGTCGGCCGAAGATCACGACTGGCGGGTCGAGGCCGGTTTCTTCACGGTGCACGCGGCCCGCCACCAACGCGGACGCATCAGTCCTGACGGTGGGCGTCCAGCCCAACTGATCTGCCCACATCCCCAACCCCGCACAATCCCATGGTGGAAGGAACCGACACAGCATGAAGATCGTCAAGGGACAGGTCGCTGTCATCACGGGCGGCGCCAGCGGCATCGGGTACGGCCTGGCCGAGGCGCTCGCGGCCCGCGGCGTACGCATCGTCCTCTCCGACGTCCGTGAGGACGGCCTGAACGAGGCCGTCGCGCGGCTGGGCGCCGGCGACGTGGACGCCATCGGCGTCGTCGCCGACGTAACCGACGCGGCCTCTGTCGACCGGCTCGCCGAGCAGACAATCGACGCCTACGGCCGAGTGGACCTCGTCTGCAACAACGCGGGCGTCGTATCGCCCGCCGCGCCGATGTGGGAGCAGGAACTCACCACGTGGCACCGCATGATCGACATCAAGGTGATGGGAGTCATCCACGGCGTACGCAGCTTTGCTCCCCACCTGATCGACCAGGGCAGCGGCCACATCCTCAACACAGCCTCGTCCGGCGGTCTGGCTCCCCTGCCTGACCGCACCCCCTACACGGGCACGATGCACGCGGTGGTCGGTCTCACCGAGACCCTCGACGCCGAACTGCGACGCGCGGCTCGGAAGGTGGGCGCCACCGTGCTCTGCCCCGGCCTGGTCGACACCCCCCTGGGCCAGAACTCGGCGACGCTCGGTGTCGCCGCGCTTCCACCCGGCGTTGACGGCTCAACCATGAAGGGCCTGCCCGGGGTCATGTCCGCGAGGGCGGTCGCCGAGGCCGCCCTTGCCGCCATCGAGGCCGACCGCGTGCACTCCGCCCCCGGAAGCGGCGTCGCCGACCGGGCTCGTGCCCGGATCGGGGGGCTGCTGGCCGACCTCGCAGCTGACGACAGCTCTGCAGGTGGGTAAGCGTATCGGGTTGTACGCATGTGTCCGCGTCGAGGGCGGTGGCCGGGGGCCTCGCAAGCCGAGGCGGTGCTGTTGCCGAGACGGTTAGGTAGGCCTGGTCACGGCGATATCGACGGCATTGGCGCCGTGGCTCAAGCCGCGGGCGGTGCGCTGACCAGGCAGGGCGCTGCCCTCCTGATGTCGCCCCTGGGTGGCCGACAGCCGCACGACCTTCTCGTTCGTATGTCCTCTGCCGGGCGCGCTGGTAGGGGCCACGACGTGGTCTTCTCGCATCAGTGGATGGCCGATCTGTACTGGGCTGGCACTACGGGAGAAAGCCAGCATGTGCACGACGACGTGGCGGGGCTGGCACGGCGGTTCGGTACCCGAATCTGAATGTGGAGCGTGCTTCCTGCCGTGGCCGACTTCTTGTATCGCATTGGCCGTTTGGCCTTTCATCGGCGCTGGACGGTGACCTTGCTGTGGGTGGCGGTCCTCGCTGGCTCCGGTTTCGGGGCCGCCACGGCCGCCGACGCCCCGGAGGACTCGCACTCCATGCCGGGCGTCGAGGCGCAGAAGGCGTTCGACCTGATGGAACAGCGGCTTCCTGGAACCGCCGCGAACGGCACCAGTGCCCGAATCGCGTTCGTCGCCCCGGAGGGAGAGAAGATCACCGCGGCCCCGACAACCGCGCGGTGAATTGATCCCCAGATCTGCAGCGACCTGCCGGATCGTCGCCTCGGGCCGCGACTGGTACAGCGCGACCGCGTCCGCCTTGAACTCCGGCGCACAGTTCTTCACGACCACGAGATGTCCGTTCTCAGATCCCCAGGATCAGTGTCTCGTGTGTCCAGGATCAAGGGTCAAGGCCCCTCGGGGACGGCCTTGTCCGCTCAGTAGGTGTAAAGACGGACGCGGACGATCCCGGTGGAGGCCAGCGGGAGAGGGATCGGGAAGAAGGCCGGCTGGGAAGCGTCAAGGCTGTGCAGCCGCACTGAGGCGCCCGACGAGGTCTCGTCGCCGCCCAGTCGGCGGGTGACGGTCCATCGGCCGTCGAAGTCCAGTTCCTCGACGGACAGGATGCCGACCCTGGCGTCCTGAGCTGCCGTGAAGCTCGTCGTGAAACCGCGGCCCACCAGGAGGAACTGGTCCCGTTCCTCCTGCAGGACCAGCCCGTAGGCGGGGCCGCCGGACTGCCTGAACGGACCTGGGGCGTCGAAGGCCAGGGTGTACGGGTCGGCCGAGTGCTGGGTTGTGGGGCGCTCGTGGTCGAGCATGAATCCCGTGACTCGCCTCGCTCCGGCGCGGGTGCGGTCGGTCGCCGCGGTCAGCAGGCGGTAGGCGTCGGCGAGAGCTACGCCGTCCGGGGTGTCGGCAGGCAGGGAGTCGACGCCGAACGGGGCGACGCCGAGCGCGCCGTACTCGCCGATTGCCGTGAACATCAGGCCGATGCCCGCCGGGCTGCGGCGCATTTCGGGGATGAAGAGCCGACCGGTCGCCTGGGTGTAGTCGCGGCAGATCGCGTTGGTGTCGCCGAAGTAGATGTCCGGGGCCAGGAAGTCGAGTGTGGGGGCGGCGGTCTGCCAGATCGGGGCGACGCGTGGGAGCGGTCCGCCGCTGGGGTAGGTGCCGGGCTGCTGGCCGCCGGCGAGGGCGACGGTGCCGGCTGTCTCGGGCGCGGTGTCCTGCGGGGGTTGCTCGCGGCTCGGGCCTGTGGGCAGGTCCAGTTCCAGGGGGGCGTCGAGCCAGGCGTTGACGTACAGCGGCACGTCGTTGGCCTTCCGCCCGGCGGAGGCGACGTGCTCGATGTAGGCGGCGTAGGCGTGGGCCATGAACGCCTCGTCGGCGTTGGGCCCCTGGCCGAGTAGCTCGGGCCAGCTTCCCTCGCGGCGCGATCCCGCCGCGAGCCAGTCCTGGTGCACCGGCATGTGGCCAGACCGTGCGATGGCTTCGACGACGGCAGGCGGGACCGTGGAGTGGAATGCCTTCTCGGCCAGCGGGCTGCGATCGCGGGAGTCGCCGAGGAGTCCCACCTCATTCTCCACCTGGACCATTACCGCGGTCTGTTGCTGGTCGACGTCCCGCAGGTGGTCCATGAGTGCGTGGAAGGCGCGGGCATCGGCATCGCGTGACTCGGCGGCGAACGGTGACAGGTGTTCGATCCGGCCGCTCGTCGTGGTGTGGGCCCGGGGGAAGCGGTCGGTGTCCTGCTTGACCCATGCCGGGACGTACGAGGACATGGCGTTCTTCCACGATCCGAACCACAGCGGCACCAGTTTCAGGCCGCGCTCCCGGGCCGCGGTGATCATGCTATCGAGCAGGGCGGTGTCGAAGGTTCCCTCCGACGGCTCCCACAGGTCCCAGGCCACGGGCGCGAGGACCGTGTTCGCGCCCAGAGCGCTGACCTTGTCGAAGGCCGTGCTGATGGCCTGCGGGGTACTGGAGCTGGAGTTGTGTACTTCGGCGCCGAGGAGAACGAAGGGGGCACCGTCGATGAGCAGGTCCAGCCCTTCCAGTCGCACTCGGGTGGGCTGTCCGGGGATAGCTGCAGTCATGGTCTTTCTCTCAGTCGGTGGACTCGGAGCGGCGCATCGGGGTCGGCCATGGGGTGCTCGTCATGTGGCTGTGACAGTGGTCTGGGCCACGGTCGCGGCCCGGCGCCGTAGCGGTGATCCAGATCTCGCCGACGCCGGTGGGGCGTATGACGGCGATCGCGCGCCCCTGGTAGGTGCGGCGGTCCTTGGCGTCGCAGCGCTCTTCGGTGCAGGGATCCGGCGCTGCCGAACGCCAGCAGGGTGCCGGCGCCGGTGACTTCGAGGTTCACCATCCGGTCGGCGGCAGCATGGAGGGTGCCGTCCGCGTCAGTCAGGGCGAGGGGGACATGGACGAGGTCGCCCGCCGTCCGCGGTGGCCGTCGGCCGGTCGGCCTCGGCGCGCAACCGGACCGGACCGGTGGCGGATCGCAACGAGATGCGGCCGACCGGTTCGCCGCCGCGGTAGGCGATGGCTTCCAGTTCGCCCGGCTGGTAGGCGGTCTCGAAGGCGGTGCGGAAGCGGTGCCCCTCACCCTTGGGGCGGGCCTGCCAGTTGTCGTTGAATGCGGAGCGGAGCACGGGATCCTCTTTGTTCGACCATCCGACGCCGGTCTATTCGCCACCGCGTCGACGGGGGTTGAGAGGGCCCCTGGCCGACAGCGGCGCGCCCTCGTCGTAACGGTGGTCGTGAGCGGCGGCCTCGCCGCCGGGCTGGACGCCGAGCGTGCGTTCTTCGCCAGCTCCCGGTTGCTGCTGGTGTTGTCGCCCTCCACCCGTTGGCTCGCCGTGTCGCACCCCCAAAAGGAGTTCGGGCTGGATCGTGGTGACAAGGTCTCCATGGGACGGGTATGACCGGACGCCTGGGGGCACACGCGGGTTGCGACGTCGGTACCGGATGGATGCGCCAACCGTAGCCGCGCCTACGCCTAAAAGAGAAGTGTGATTCTAAATTGAGACAGGTGCTGGGATCGGCCCTATGCTCGACCTGTGACAAAGCAGACGAAGGCAGCGAGCATCGGGGCCCGCGGCCCCCGGGGGGCCTACGCGAAGACCGCCGAGGTGCGGCAGAAGATCCTCGACGCCTGCATCGAGGCGTTCGGGGCCGGAGGATTCCACGGCGCCACCATGAAAGAGATCGCAGAGCGAGCCGGCATCAGCCAGACCGGACTGCTGCACCACTTCGACAGCAAGGCGGAACTGCTGGTCGAGGTGCTCGCCGCACACGAACGGGAGACGGCCGCGATCGTCCGGGAAGCCGACGACCTGGACGTACTGCAGACTCAACTGCGGGTCGCGCACGCCAATGAGACCCGACCAGGGCTGATTCAGCTGCACAGCATCATCTCGAGTGAGGCCACGGTCAGCGAGCATCCCGCGCACGAGTTGTACCGGGCCCGCTACGACAACCTGCGCCTCCACCTGACCCGGATCTTTGCAGAGTTGCGCGGTCGCGGACGCCTGAAGGTGGACACGAAGCCGGACGTCCTCGCGAACCTGCTCGTCGCCGTCTTCGATGGACTCCAGATCCAGTGGCTGTACAACCCAGGCGCGGTGGACATATCGACAGGCATCGAGGCCTTCCTCGCAGGGGTGGTTGACGACGTGGCCTGAGAGCTTCCACCCGACGTGAGCCGTGTGCTAGCGTCCAAAACGATCTCGAAATACGAAGCTAACTCAAGGATTGAGGCGGTCGGTTCGCCGATCAGACACGCGCAGTCAGGGAGAATCTGAATCGATCGTGTCAACCCACCTGCGTGGCCGGCGGGGCGGAGGTGAACCGCCTCGTGTCACGCACCATTGCCCAGAGCACTTTCGCGCGGCAACGGGCGAGCGAGACGATCGCCCGGGTGCGGATCATCCCGTCGGCTCGCTTCTTGAGGTACTACTGCGCGGACCTGTAGAACAGCCGGCGCAGACGGTGGTTGTAGCGTTCGGGCCGGTGATGGTTGCCGGTGGAGCGACCGGAGTCGCGGGGCACGGGGAGCAAAACCGCGTGCGAGGCCAGGCAGCCGGCATCACGGTAGCCGGACAGATCGCCGACGACGGTGACGAACTCGGCGCCCAGAATGGGGCCCATGACGAGCACCGACTCGATGATCTCGGCTCGGTCATCCGTGCGGAGAGTGTCGCGGATCTCTCGGTCGTTGTCCTTGATCCGTTCATCCAGCGCCAGGAGCAGGTGGGCCGGGTCGAGTACCAGCTTCTGGGCACGGTCCTCCCGAGACACAACTGAGCAGCCCGGCAGCCGAGTTGAAGAAACCGACCGACAGGACGATGCCCGATGGCCTCTGCTGAACGCGTGATCTGTAATCCGCTCGACCTTGCCTACCGGTACCAGGACATCCGTTTCTCTGGCACGGTCAATGGCATGAAGCTCGGTGAGCCGCGGCGAAGCGTGCATCGGGAGGCAGCGGATCCGTCCATCGTGTTGTACCGGGGCCGCTACTACATGTTCGTGTCGATGTCCGGAGGGTTCTGGCACTCTGAGGACCTCGTGCGGTGGGAGTACCGCGCGACATCCAAGCTGCCGGCCCTTGACTACGCGCCGGATGTCCGGGAGATCGACGGAGCGCTCTACATCAGCGCGTCCCGCAAGGAGGACAACTGTCCTTTCTTCCGGAGCACCGATCCCTTGTCTGATGACTTCGTCGAGGTCACGCCCGGTACTTTTCCCTTCTGGGATCCGAACCTGTTCCAGGACACCGACAACTCCGTGTACCTCTACTGGGGATGTGACAACAAGACGCCCCTCTACGGAGTCCGGCTCTCGGACACCTTCAGCCCGATCGGCGACCCGTCGCCTCTGATCAGGTCCGATGTCTCTGCTCACGGCTGGGAGCAACTCGGCGAGGACTATGTTGTCGTACCACCACAGACGGAGCGGGAGAAACGCGTCGCCCTGGTCGTGGGTACTGACCCGTACATCGAAGGTCCGTGGATGACCGAGCATGAAGGGACGTATTATCTGCAGTATGCAGCGCCCGGCACACAGCTGAACACTTATGCCGACGGGTATTACACGGCCACCTCCCCCCTGGGGCCCTTTGAATACTCGCTTGACAGCCCTTTCTCCTCCAAACCGGGAGGGTTCATCACCGGAGCAGGACACGGCAGCACTTTCCAGGATCGTCATGGAAACTGGTGGCATGCGGCGACCATGCGCATCTCGGTGAATGACGTGTTCGAGCGACGCATCGGCATTTTCCCTGCAGGCTTCGACGACGACGGTGTGCTGTTCTGCAACCAGAACTTTGCTGACTTCCCGTTGGTGGTCCCGGACGGACCGTTCGATCCGTGGACGCCTCCCGCCTGGATGCTGCTCTCGTACAAGGCGGATGTCGTCGCTTCGTCCTCGGCGTCCGGTCACGACCCGGCGTCGGCCGTTGACGAAAACGTCCGCACTTGGTGGGCGGCCGCCAGCCGCGAACCTGGCGAGTCTCTGACCGTCGACCTGCGCGTGTGCAAGACCGTGCACTCCTTGCAGATCAATCTGGCAGATCATGAGTTGAGCGGCGTCGCACCCCAGGCTTCCGAAGGAGCCGACATGGGTCATTCTTGGCGAGGCATATTTCCAAGCCATCAGCCGGCGGAGATCGTGGTCGAGATCTCGAAGGACGGTCAGGAGTGGACCGTCGTGCGGGACTCCCGGAGCGCGGGTGGCGACGCTCCGCACGCCTTCATCGTCCTTGACGCGCCGCAGCAGACACGGTTCGTTCGGGTGACCAGCGGCCGACTGCCGTTCGATGGTGTCTTCGCCATCAGCGGTGTGCGGGTCTTCGGGGCGGGCGACTGCGACGCTCCGTGCCCAGTCCGCGCTCGGGCCTCCCGTGTGGATGACCGCACCGCCAGGATCGAGTGGGACGCTGTCGCGGGGGCCATCGGCTATAACATTCGCTACGGCCGACACCCGGAAAAGCTTTATCACAGCTGGCTGGTGTACGAGCGAACGGCACTCGACTTGCGGTCACTGAACGCGGGCGCGGAGTATTGGGTCGCCGTAGACGCGTTCGGCGAATCCGGTATCGCATCGGGCGAGAGTGTGTCTGTGAAATAGGTCGAAAAAGCCGGCCCCGCCCTGAATACCGAAATGAGCACCGGCGCAGGCATGTTCCGTGCCTAACGAGCTCGTGCATGGTTGGCGGTGAGACATCGAGGACTTCGGTGGGGCCCGGGGTTCACATCTGCTGAGCCGATGTCAGGTCCGCGGTCTGCTGGTGGGACAGCAGGCCGGCGATGGCTTGCACCGTGTCGCTCATGTGCTCGCGGCGGCCGAGGTGGCGAGCCAGTGCCCGCCGGTTCTTGAGATGTGCAATGCCGTGCTCGACCCGGATACGGCGTGAGGAATGTGCCTTGCGCTGGCGCTCGTACATCTCCTCGTACCAGTCCGGGCATTCTTCTTGAACTTGCGGTGCGGTGGTGTCACTACACGTCCGCCGGTCTGGGCGCCGAGCCCCTGGTAACCGGCATCGGCAAGGATCTCGACCGCGGGCCCACCAGCCAGGAGCCCGACCAGCCCCAACTGGCGTGCGCGGGTGATGCAAGCGTGCTTTTCTCTGAACGTGGCGAAGGCACGGAAGCCGAAGTGCACGACCTGCCGGCGAAGAAGACCACGAAGAAGAAGCCGGCCGCGAAGCAGCAGCTGGCCAAGAAGGCCGCTGCGAAGAAGGCCACCAAGAAGACGGCGGCGAAGAAGACGTCGGGACGCCGACCGCGCAGCGCCTGACCACAGCGGCCGCGCTGTGGCCCGGATCGAGGACCGCTCACCTGGTCCATGGCCGCTGGGCAGCTGCTTCGCCGATTTTACGAGTCGGGCTCCTGGCGCAGGTCCAGGTGCAGCGTAGTCGCGCGACCGGCTCTGCGGGCTCCCGGGTCGTGCGGTCCGCCGCCGCGATGGCCCACCACGCGGCGAGCAGCTCCTCGACCGCGAACGCGGATGCGTCATCGGCAGCGGCGACCTCCACCACGGCCAGCCCCGGAACTGCCACATGTGCTTCGCTGATCGGCCTCATGGACGGCCTTACGTGCCGGCGGCGGCAGAAGTTCTCTGATCTTGACGCCTTCACCCGACCGAGTGCGCCCCGGGCCTGGTTACTGACCTGTTTCTAATAGCGGGATGGAGTCGGCACAGCCGACGGCCGCCACTCCCGCTTGATCAACCCGAACACCCACGAGTCGGATACCTCGCCGTTCACCACACAGTCTTCCCGCAACGTCCCTTCACGCACGAATCCGATCTTCTCCAGGACCCGGGCAGATGCCACGTTGCGCGTATCGGTCTCGGCCTGAACTCGATTCAGGTCCAGTGCGTCGAATGCCCACCGCAGCACGGCGTGCGCGGCCTCCGTCGCGAAGCCGTGGCCCCACACCGCATCGTCGAGGACGTATCCCAACGACGCGCTGCGGTAGTCCGGGTTCCATCCGGTCAGGCCGCACCAGCCGACGAAGGCCCCGTCAGAAGCACGATCGATGGCCACCCGTGCCCCGGTGCCTTCGTCGGCCATCTTCCGACACATCGCGATGAAGCGCTCGGCGCGGGCCCGTTCCGTCCACGGCGGGGAGTCCCAGTAGCGCATCACGTAGGTGCTGCTGTGCAGCGCGAAGAGGGAGTCCGCGTCGGCGTCGGTGAAAGGCCGCAGCCGCAGTCGAGCGGTGTGTAGTACGGGGGTGGCCAGAGTCATGCGCACCATGCTGCGACCTCACGGGCGGGCAGAACACCGATTATCCGATCCCGGTCCGGTCCTCACGGCCAAGGCACCGCCTACCAGCATGCACGCCTGCGACCAACACCCGGACCAGATCCGGGGTCACGCACCACTGGCACAGCGGGCTGCCTCCGCTGCCGTACTTGTGTGTTGAGCGCTGGCATCCGGAGCAGGGGCCGACCAGGCCGCCGGGGCAGGTCAGGCGGAGGGGTCCGGTTCCGTGATCGGGGGAGCGGGAGTGGTGGTTACGAGGTGGTCCTGTTCTGGGTGACCGGTGGGGGTCGATCAGCCCGCCCAGCCGATGTCACGGACCTCGATCGCCCAGGCATTGCGCGTACCTCATACAACCGGCCTGTCGCAGCAACTACCCTCGCCAGCTATGACATCACGCCAATAAAGTCAGTAGAGGTCAGTCGACGGGGTCTTCGGTCCATACGAGCGTCCCGGGAAAATCCGGGTCCCTGTCGGTTACTTCCCACTCGTCGTCGCCCGGCAGTATCGCGATCCAAGGAGGCGGCGAGGCCAGCAGGTTCCCGACGAAGTCCAGGGCACTGGTGAAGGAGCGCCAGAGGGGATCTCGTTCCCAGGCGAAGCCCTGCTGGATGTCCCACTCGCCAATACGGCCTGTCCTGATGTCGACCAGGAGTTGGATAACGCTCAACGTTGCGAATGGGACGAGGAAGGGCTTGTCTCCTTCTGCCAGGTTTGAGTCATCAGGTGCCGCGTACTTCAACCAGGTCGCACGCTTCTCGAGGATGTCCTCGACGCTCAGTAGCGTGAACCCGGGCGGGAGAATCACGGTCAGGCCTGACCCGTTGTGACGTAGCAGTGAGCGTTCGACATCATCCGGCAGCTGCCCTCCGAGAGACTCGTACAAGGCCTCCAGGTCTGCGCGAGTACACGGAGCCGGCAATGGGTCTTCCTCCGGCGCATGCTGGGCTATCCAGCGCTCGATCTTGCCCCACGACTCCTCTACACTCACGCGCCCTCCTCCACCCGGCCGGAGGCCAAGGATCCCACTCATCAACGGCGAGGACACCCACTGGAATTCAAGGATGGTTTCTCAGGGCAGCGACGGTACGGCGGCACGCCTGCTCGGTGTCGCCGTCGTGGTGGAAGCAGACGGCGGCGTCGATGTTCATCAGCCGATGTCACGGACCTCGAGCACACCGGCGTGTGGCAGGCACTGGATCCAGCAGCGCTGTCCGAACGGCTCCCGGATCTCCTCCACGGAGCCCGGATCGCGGACATTGGGCCAGGCCCTCGGATCCATCCGCGGGACCTCCACGAGTGCCATCACCTCCTGGCGGGCCTGGTCGTCCGGCAGCTGCGCCATGACCTCCACCGCGAACTCGTCCACTACGCCGTACCGCATCCCGCATCCCGCATACCCCGGGTGCGATCGACTCGGGCAGCAGCGTACGAAAGAACGGCCGACCGCCTTCGAGCTGGCAGCGCGTCGACGTCGGCGCACCGGGAGAGCGCGACGTCGACGGTCCCGGTCCTCGAGGCCCAGCACGTCTTCGGGGACAAACGGGCGTCGGCCCGCCCTCCTGGCTGTCCACTACGCCGTCGACGACACCCCCGCCTACTGGGCGGAGCTGTCGACCCTGCGTCGACCAGCCGGTCCTGTCCGACGACCCGGCCCTCCAGCACGACCTCGAGCTACCGGACTACTGCCGGCAGGACCTCACCGGGACGCTGGAGAAGGCGGCGGCCGCCGGCACCGACCGCATCGCCGTACGGCAGCAGTACATGGACCGGGCGATCCCTGAGTTCGTGGGCATCCCGGCCCTGGCCGTGACCTGCTGGAGCGCCGCCCACTCCGACCTGCACTGGGCAGACGTCACTGCGCCGCTGAGAATTCTCGACTGGAAGGGCTGGGGACGTGCTCCGGAAGGGTTCGACGCTGCCACGCGCTACGCCTGCACGCTGCTCCAAGAGGACACCGCCTGTGAGCGCCCACCTGCGCCAGACCGCGGCCCGCGGCGACAACCTCACCCCAAAGACCAGCTCCGGCACAGGTCCGACGAACTCCGCCGCCGCTGACTTCAGCAACTGTGCCGGGCTGAACGTCCTGCTGGCAGCCCGCGGCCACAGTCGCGATGTCGGCGTGCGCTTCTGGGGTCCGGCCGGGTGAGTCCTGCTGTCGAGCGCTTGCTCCAGCTGACCGGTACGCGCCGTTGTCCGCGTCAGTTCACGACGTCGTGCCCGTCCCACGCCCAGGCGCGCTATGCCACACCGGTGCGGGAGCGCCGAGCGGCGCGGCGTCGCAGGTACAGCGGTAGCGCGTACCAGCAGAGGCCGAACCACAGCATGACGGCGCTGGCGAGTACCTCTGCGAGGACGCCGGGAATCACCACACGCAGGATCAGCAGGAGAGTTCCGCCGATGGTCAGCGCGAGGAGGACCATGCCGCACATCATCAAGCGGCCGGCGGTCTCCACCAACTCGTCCTTCATGCGCTGGCCGGACAGGAAGCGATGGATGGAGACGGGTGCTATGAGCGCTCCCGTGGCCGCTCCGCCGAGCACCACTGTGGTGACGTAGATGACGCGGTCGAACGTTGCCAACTCCCGGAACAATGGGGTGAAGGCCACACTGAGCAGGAACCCGAAGAGGATCTGCACACCCGTCTGGGTGACCCGCGTCTCCTGCAGGATCTCGTTCCAACGGCGGTTGACCCGCTCACGCGCTGTCTCCGGCGCTTCAGTACCGCCTTTCGGGCTGCGGCTGTCGTGGCGCGCGCAGCAGGCGGTGTCCTCCCCCGCCGGCTCGACCGGCTGCTCCGTCATGGTCATGGCATCCTCCAAGGTCCAGGCAAACCGGCTGCCCCGTCGGGGCCTCTTCGATGCACGTCCGGTGCAGGGAAGGGACGGTCCCTCGGCCCGTAGGCGGACGACAACCGGAGGGACGACTTCGGGCGTCAGGAGACGGACGACGCGGCATCGCCGTCGCTGTTACGGCCTACCCCGACCGCGGCGAAGAGCGCCGCACACGAGAAGACTGCCGCCTCCCCGAGCCCTGTACGAGTTCTCATCGATGTTCTGCCTCCCAGTACGGGAGCCCGAGAGGAAGCAGGCGAGCAGCTCACGCGAACACATGACCCAGCGCAGCGCGATCGGCCCCTGTCGGACGCCAGGCGATGACTGGCACTTCGCGTCTTGACCGCCGAACGCAATGCGGGAGGGCCGGTCCTCGAACGCCGCCCACGCTCCCCGTGCGGGCCCACTCCCGTCGTCGTGCGGCTACTGGCAGTTCACCTCTGAAGTCGCGGTACGGCGAGCCGGTTCGTCCTCCGACGGCACGACGGACCAGACGCAGCTGAGTGACGCCGGCTTGGTACCACGAGGGCGGTCTCGGTCACGGTCATCGTGTTGCCAGCCTTCAGCCGTACGACGGTCGGATCGGACACGGTCCTGGAGGGCCGGTGCTCGCGCATATCGGGCGACCCGGATGCGAGTTGTACGCCGTACGAGATGGGGAACCACACACGCGTGCGTCCGGCCTGCGGCAACGTGATCAGTCGACCAGCCCCTCAGCGCACAGTCTGGCCGAGGCAGAGTGACCACGGACATGGCCGTCATCGCACCCGCCCCCGTCGCCTCGGTGAATCCGGTAATCGAGGTGTCTTGGCTCAGTCGCGCGAGGCGCCGACGGCGGCCAGGAGTTCGGGGCGTGAGGGGCCGGGAGCGTGGTACCGCGGCTGATTGCCGCCGAGGGTCATGATTTTTTCGGTCAGGCCGGGGGCGGCCAGTACCTCTTGGGCCGGGAGTTGGAGCATCGCCAGGTCGGCCAACGCGCGGAGCGCGTCCGGATCGCGGAGCTTGGCCGCGTCAAGGGCTTTGCCGATCACCCAGCTCGGGTCCGCTGTCTCGTACGGTTCGCCGGTGATGTCCCCGTCGATCTCCGCCAGCCGGTGGCGGCTCCAGCTTGTGATGCTCCGGTAGATGGGTGTCAGGCGAGCCTCGGTGAGCTCGTCGAACCGGAGCACCAACTTCTCGGCGTCGGCGGGGCCGACCTCACGCAGTGTGTCGCGCAGCGCCTGGGCGTGCAGTACCCCCGTGCTGAGGCCCGCTCCGCGCGCCGGGTTGCTGGTCGCCCAGGCATCCCCGACCGCCACGAAGCCGGTGACCACCGGCCGACCCTCGATGACGTGGCGGCGGTACTCGCCTTGGGTGCCCGCCATCGCTCGCACACCGCCCACCGGCTCATGGGCCGCCCACTCGGCGACATCGGGGAAGAGCGCGACCGCCCGCTGCCAGGTGTCGGTGTCGTGCAGGGCCCGCAACTGCCGGTCCCGGGAGGAGACATAGAGTCCCACAGCCCAGATGTCGTTGTCGCAGGCGAACTTGCCGACCGTCAGCCCTTCGTGATGTTCCAGCACCCAGCCCTGGTACGCCGGCCGGTTGTTCTGGGGCACCCGGAAGTAGCGGGAGTAGTAGACGAATCCGTTCGGCTCGCTCTCCACGACGGGCGCGCGGTCTGCGATGGCGTCCAGCATCTGTGGGACGGCGGAGTTCCGGCCGCTCGCGTCGACCACTAAGTCCGCGTGGAGCACCTGACCGTTGGCGGTCACCACCCCGCCCACCCGCGGAATCGCGCTCTGCGTCGCCGAGGCGGTGACCAGCGCGGTGACGTGCACGCCCCGCAAGACGGTGACACCCTGCGTCCGGGACGCAACGCGCGCGATCGCCGCCTCCAACACCGGGCGGCGGGCCGCCATGCTGTCGAAGCGCTCATCCCCGGGGCGGGCCCCGGCAGCCTCCGCCGGCAAGTCCGCGAACTGGATCAGGTTGATCCGGGTGCCGCCGAGGGTCTCCAGTTCGCAGACCGTCTCCGGGAGTTCATGCTCCATCTCCATCCGCCAGCGAGGCATGACCATGTGGAGCATGCGGAACTGCTTCACCCCACGCCGCTCCCACCCCTCCCACAGCCCGGCGGCGTCGCCGTGCGGCTCGTCGGGGTTCCGCTCCACCACGGTGACGCGGTAGCCGTCGGCGGCGAGCAGCATCGCGGTCGTGAGCCCGGTGGGACCGGCGCCGAGGACCAGCACTTGAGTCATGGTCGTTCTCCTGAAAGGCGAAACAGATGCGATCCAGACTCACGCGGCCGCACCGATGAGAGCCAGGCCATTCCCTGTCCAACAACTGCTCCAATGCCGGGTGAAACGCCCCTGGCGTGGGTCAAGGACTCTAGCCGCACGCTTTCGCGAAGGTAGGTGTCCGAGGCTTGGTCACATGCGCGAAGAATTGCCTCTGAACTGAGGCGATGAGCTTCGCCGGAGGTCCTGTTCGTCGCCGAGGGATGAGCGCCTCCGGATGAAGCAGCGCAGGCGGTCGTACCCGCCGGTCCGTGTCGAGAGCGGCGGCCGCGCCCGTGGCTTTGCAGGCCGGGGCGGTGCTGTTGATGGATTCGACGCGCTCGCCGAACGGTAAAGCGGCGACAGCCGACTCCCGCCCCCTCTCCATTCATCACCCGAGGGGCACCGGGGCCCACAGCCGGCAATCACGCTGCTGCGGCGCGGTCCGCGCCGAAGCGGGTACCGTCGGGGGCAGACGGTACCCGCGCCTGGTGCCCGACGGTCGCTATCCGACCTGGGTGCTGCCTTGGCAGGCCAGGACGTCCGGCCGCCGGCCGCTTGCAGCGAACAGGTAGTCGCGAGACGTCTCGATCAGGCCGTGAATCCTGCCCAGATCCTGGCCGACAAGTTCGCCGCGGAACTTGCGGACCTGCCCGGCCACGAAAACGGTGTCGACATTTGCTGGATGAGCGAATGCGGTGATGGTGGCCAACGCATTCGACAATGGTGCGGTGTTGACGTCGGTGGTACGGATCAGCAACCGCACCATCCCAGGAGGGCCGGTCGGCAGCGCACTCCGCTCACACCGAGCGCCGGACCAAGTCGCAAGGTGGAAGCACCACGAATGAGCCGTCGGCGACCGCCCCGACCCGGCCGTAATGATGGTGGTCACCCTGAACCGCTCCGGGTCTGATGGAGGCTCCGGAGCGGTTCACCCTCAGGGCCCTCACCGCTCGTGAGAGGCAGGTCATCCCGCTCATAGCCAGCGGGGAAGACCAACACGGAGATCGCTTCCGGCCTCGCCGTGAGCCCGTTGACCGTACGTACCCATGTCAACCGCGCTCGGACGAAACTCGGCGCACGGAGTCGCACTCAGATCGTCGTTCTTGCCGACCAGCACTGACTGGTCGGATCTGCCGCGGCCCGGTCGAACGGCTTGGCGCCTGGCGAGTATTCCGCCTTTCGCAGCCCACTGCGTCGGGAGCGCGGTGTCGTTGTCCCGCAGGCCTCGCAGTGGACGTTCAGGCTTGGACGAGGCCGCTCTGGTAGGCGATGACGACGAGTTGTGCGCGATCGCGGGCGTGAAGTTTCGTCATGGCGCGCTGGATGTGGCTGCGCACGGTCAGCGGGCTGAGGAAGAGGTGGTCGGCGATTTCGGCGTTGGACTTTCCGAGGGCGGCCAGTGCCATCATCTCCCGCTCGCGATCGGTGAGGACGGTTAAGCCCTCCGGGGAGACGAGCCGGGCCTCGGGTTCCGGAACGGCCAGGAAGCGGGTGACCAGGGCGCGGGTCGCGATAGGGGAGAGAAGGGCGTCTCCGGCGGCGACGGTACGGATGCCGTCCAGAAGCACGTCGGCGGTGACGTCCTTACCCAGGAAGCCGCTGGCACCGGCCCGTAGAGCTTGGGCGACGTACTCGTCGTTCTCGAAGGTGGTGAGGATCAGGACGCGGGTGTCGGCCAGGTCCGGGTCGGCGCATATCGCCGCGGTGGCCGCAAGACCGTCGGTCCCTGGCATGCGGATGTCCATCAGGACGACATCGGGGCGTTCGGCGCGTGCGTGCTCGACTGCTTCGTCCCCATCGGCGGCCTCGCCGATGACGTTGAGGTCCGAGGTGGAGTCGATCAGAACGCGGAATGTGGCTCGCAGAAGGGCCTGGTCGTCGGCGAGCAGAACGCGGATGGTGCTCATGTGGCCCATTCTCTCTCGGGTTGTTGAGGGGGGAGCGGCAGTGTGCAGGTGACGTCGAAGCCGCCTTCCGGGCGAGGGCCCGCCGAGAAGGTTCCACCGGCGGACTGGGCGCGCTCCCGCATGCCGACCAGACCGAATCCCTGCCCGGCGGCGGAGGCAGTGGCGGTGGCGGCTCCGTCGTTGCTGATGGTCACAGTCAGCCGGTCCGAGGCGTAGACGAGGTGTACGCGAGCCGTTTTGTCGGCGGAGTGCTTGGTGACGTTGGTCAGGGCTTCCTGCACGATCCGGTAGGCGCTGAGGTCCGCCCCGGAGTGCAGGGGGCGCGGGTTCCCCTCGATGTCGGTGGAGACGTCGAGGCCTGCGGTGGTGAAGGCCGTGGTCAGTTCCGCGAGCCGGGCAAGCCCAGGGGCGGGGCTCAGGGGCGTGTCGATGTCGTTGTCCTGGCGAAGGAGCCCCACGGTCGCTTTCATCTCGCGCAACGCGGCCGCGGTGGTCTCGGCGAGATTGTCGAGCATGGCACTCGCCTGGTCGGGGCGGGCCCGCACCAGGTGGGCTGCGGTGCCGGCCTGGGCGTTGGCCAGCGCCAGGTGGTGGGCGACGACGTCGTGGAGTTCCCGGGCGATGCGCATGCGCTCCTGCGCCACCCGGTGGCGGGCCTCTTCCTCGCGGGTCTGCTCGGCGTGTTCGGCTCGGGCGTGCACCGCGTCGATGTAGGCGCGGCGAAGTTGGACTGAACCGCCCAGAACCGCAGGCAGGAGAACCCAGGCGACGGGGTTGACCACGGTGAGCAGGAGTGTTCCGTAGTCGTGCCGTGACGTGAGTAGACCTGTGGCGACCAGCAGGAGCATGGTGAGGGTGGCGTAGATGCGAGTGGTTTTGCGGTCGCTGAAGAGGCCCAGGGAGTACAGGGCGGCGATCAGCGGGGCCTGCGTGAGCGGAGTGAGTACATATCCACGTGCCGCTTCCACCACCGCGCACAAGACGGTCACGGCCACCACCGTGCGGGGGTTGGTCCGGCGCCGGAGCAGGGCTGCGGAGGAGAGCGCGGTCAACGGCACCGTGGGCCAGGTCGCGAGCCGTTCGTCGAGCATGTTGCTGCTGAAGACGCTTCCGGCGGCGGAGAAGGCGAACAGCACCAGGGCCAGCCCGATGTCCGTCCCACGGGGATGGGACTCCATACTGCCCCGCCAGGGAGCACTCATCGTTCTCTCTCTCGTCAAGGGAGGACCACGGGGAGAAGAGGTGGCCCGTGAGGGAGGCGGTGGCCACTCCGAGATCCTGCCGTACAGTCTTGCTCTCCGGCCGCAAGCTGAACGCTCCCGTACCCCGGCATCGAGAAGTCGATGCCGGGGCACGGGCGTTCGAGCCGCGCACATGCCGGCCGGGTGCAACTGGGGGGTGGAGCGGCGTGCAGCCGTCCCAACCCTTCGAGCGGTCGGTTACAAGTGGGTCAGCTGCTTGGTGTCGTGGTCCGGCTGGTCGTTGACGGGCCGGGCCTGGAGGGCTTCGCCTTCCACGTCGACGTTGGGCATTGCCTGGTCGAGCCATCGGGGCAGCCACCATGCCTTGTGGCCGAGCAGGGCGAGCACGGCGGGCACGAGGGCCATCCGGACGACGAAGGCGTCGAGGAGTACCGCGATGGCAAGGCCGAATCCGATGGTCTTGACCATCGACTCCGGTGAGGCGACGAACGCGGAGAACACGGCGATCATGATGAGGGCAGCCGCGACGACGACGCGAGCACTGTGGCGGAATCCGGTGACCACGGCTTGGGCAGGCCTGTCACCGTGGATATAGGCCTCCCGCATGCGGGCGACGAGGAAGACCTCGTAGTCCATGGCGAGCCCGAAGACGATGCCGACGAGGAAAATCGGCATCAGGCTCATGATCGGTCCGGTCTGCTCGATCCCGAGGAACTCGGCGCCCCAGCCCCACTGGAAGACTGCCACGACCGCGCCGAGAGCCGCCAGGACGGAGAGCAGGAAGCCCAGGGCCGCCTTGATGGGGACGAGTACGGAGCGGAAGACCACCAGCAGCAGGACGAAGGCCAGGCCCACGATGACCGCCAGGTAGGGAAGCAGCGCGCTCTGCAGCGCCTGGGCGACGTCGATGTTCATCGCCGTGCTGCCCGTCACCTCGAACGTGGCTCCGGTCGCCGTCTCGGTGGCGGGGCGTTCGTCGCGGATGGTCTGGACGAGGTCCTTCGTAGTCGCTTCGTTCGGGCCGTCAGCGGGTACCGCGGAGAACATCGCGGTGTCACCCGCAACGTTGAACTGCGCGGGGGAGACGGACACGACGCCCTGGGTGCCGCCGATCTCCTTGGTGACGGTGGCGACGGCCGCCTTCGCGTCGGAGGCGCCCTTGGCATCCACCACGATGGTCAGCGGGCCATTGAAGCCGGCCCCGAAGCCGTCGGCGAGTGCGTCGTAGGCGCGGCGTTCGGTGGTCGAGGTGGGCTTGGCCTCGTCACCCGGCATGCCCATCTGCAGATCGGTCACCGGCAGAGCGAGCACACCCAGACCCGCGACACCCGCCAGCAGAACCGGAACAGGGCGCCGCAGCACGAACCGGGCCCAACGGGTCCCACCGTTCTCCTGCGCCACACCATCAGGCTGCTCGCCGCCGCTGTACCTGCCCGTCTTCTTACGCGTGGCGTTCTTGCGCGTGGCGCGCGAGAGGACGGAGTGGGGCCAGAAGCCGAGCAGCGCCGGGACCAGGGTCAGGGCGATGAGGACCGCGACGACGACGGCGCCGGCGGCGGCCAGTCCCATCTTGGTCAGCATGGGAACGCCGATCACCGTGAGGCCGGCGAGTGCGATGACCACCGTCAGCCCGGCGAAGACGACAGCCGATCCGGCGGTTCCAGCAGCCAATGCTGCTGCTTCCTGCGGGGCGTGTCCCTTGGAACGCTCCTCGCGGTAGCGGGAGACGACGAACAGCGCGTAGTCGATTCCGACCGCGAGACCAAGCATCGTGGCCAGGGTGCCGGTCGTCATGGACAGACCGAAGGTGCTGCCCAGGGCCAGGATCGAGGCCAGACTGATGCCGACACCGATGATCGCGGTGAGCAGCGGCAGCCCGGCGGCCGCCAGCGAACCGAAAGTGATCACCAGCACGACCGCGGCGAGGGCGACACCCACACCTTCGGCCATGCCACCTGCGGCAGGCTGGGTCGCCAGAGCGGTGCCGCCGAGCTCGACGGTCAGGCCCTTGTCCTTAGCGACGTCGATGGCACTTTCCAGCGTCTTCTTGGTGGCATCGGTCAGGTCAGCGGCCTGGACCTTGTAAGTGACGGTCGCGTAAGCGGTCGAGGCGTCCTCGCTCACCGCCTTCGCCTTGAACGGGCTCACCGCACTGTCGATCTGGGAGCCTGTGCCGACCTCGTCGACCAGTTCCTCGACGGCGGCCCGGTTCTCGGCCGCAGTGATCTTCTGGCCGTCAGGTGCCACGAAGACGATCCGGGCGTTGGCGCCCTCGGAGTCGGATCCGGGGAAGCGCTGCTCCATGAGGTCGAAGGCCCTCTGCGCCTCGATCCCGGGCATGAACGAGCCCTCGTCTTTGGCAGCGGGCGCCGTAGCCGCCGCGGCGCCGACGGCCACGAGGACGGCCGCCCACACCAGGAGCACGGTCCAGCGCCGTCGGAAGGCCATGCAGCCTAGGCGATAGAGGATGGTAGCCACGAGTCAGGAGTCTCCACATCTGGTCTGGGGTAGGACTTAACACTCGCTGAACAGGGCTCTCAGGTCGTCGTGCGCCTGCTGGCAACCGGCCTGCTGAAACGGCACGAGGCTTTCCGTCGCTTCTCCTCCTCAGGTATGACACGCCCCATGGGGCGCGATCAGATCGGGCGGAAGAATGCCCGCCCGCGCTTCCCGCTGATCGCGTCGATGAGCTCTTCCTTGCGCATGTCGTGAACACCGCTGAGACCCTTGTCGCGGGCCATGTCGCGCAGCTCGTCCATGTGCATCTCGCGGAGTTCCTCCTCGGAGACCTCCTGGGACGCCTCGGACGTTCCAGACGCCTCTGCCCCGCCGCCCATGGAGGCTCCGGCAGGCGTCGTCGCGCTGGGCGGTGACGTGGGGTACCCCTCGTCGGCGCCGCTCGAGCCCATCTGCTCGGCCAGCCGACCCAGCAGCCGTTCCGTCTCGCGGCACTCCTTCGCGGACAGTTCGAAGTACGGGGTGCCCTTGCACTCCTCAGCAGCGTCCGCGCTCGCGCGCAGGACGGTGCGCGTTGCCTCGATGATCACCGTCGTCGTAGGCGCGTCGCGGCGCGTACCCCTCCACGATCTGTCTCGCCCGGTCCACCACGACCGGCCACCGCGGATGAAGACCTGGAAGATCCTCCACGACTGCCGACTGAAGGGCGAGGGCGTCCAGCACACGACCGGCATTGCCCATCCGGACAACCTTGCGCAGCGCGTGACCGCGCTCAACCGGAGCGACTGCCCGTTTCATGATGGCGTCCACCGCCGAACCCGTCGCCGTTCTCCTTCGGGCTCTTGGTCAGCTGACGGTCTCACCCGCGGTCAGGACACGGCTCGTGTTCGGTCCGCGGGAGGTCAACGTTGTGAATGCCGAGTGGTGCCAGATCAGGGGCCTGTGCGGGAAGTCGTCCTGAAAGCCCAGCACGCGTAGGACGATGATCTCGTGATCACCGGCGTCGTGGGCATCTTCGATCGAGCATTCCAGCCAGATCACGGCACCATTCAGGAGTACCGACCCCGAATCGGACACCACGGTGTCGATTCCGTCGAGTCGTGTGTCCTTGTCACGGGAGGCGAGCTGGCGGGCATTTTCCATGTGTCCCTCGCCGAGGACGGAGACGCCGATCACCGGGGCTTTCGCAAGCACGGGCCAGGTCGTCGACGACCGCTGGACCGCGCAGAGCACGAGCGGGGGATCCTGGGAGACCCCGACGCTGAACGAGGAGACCACCAGGACGGTCGGGTCGTCGTCGACGACAGCCGCGAGTGCCGCGACCCCAGAGGGAAAACCGGAGAACACCCTGCGGAGAGCCTGGGCATCGTCGTTGTAGGGCCTGGTCACGGGCGCTGCCTCCCAGCTGTGCTGCGAAGAATGACGGTTTGCCATGAGTCCATCCAGTGCTCCAGGGAGCCGTCGGTTCGGTAGGTGCTGTCGATCATGTACAGGGACGGGGCGGGGCAGATCGCGCCGAGCTCGACCAGGAGCGGCTTGAGGTGCGCCTCCGGTGCCATCGCGTGCATGGGCCCCGCACCGAGCATCACCGGAATGGCGACGACGCCGGCGAGTCCGGTCTGGCCGGGGAATCGTTCGAGAAAGAGCTTGAGCAGGCCTGTGTAGGTCGCCTTGAACGTGGGCGAAGCCACGATCAGCACGTCTGCGCCGGCCACGATGTCGATCGCCGCCTGCACCTGCGTGTCGGTCCAGTCCAGCAGGGATGCGCCGAACTGCGAGAGTTCGATGACCGTGTCTTCGCCTCCCAGCCCCTGGGCCAGACGGTGCGCCGCGTCCCTCGTACGGGAACCCGGTTTGGGGTTGCCGACCAGGGTCACGATCCGGACTTCACTCATTGGTCACCTCGCATCTTGTCCGACTGGAAGTACTGGCGCCCACGCGCCTCGTCCTGTTTCATCTGGGCGATGAGGTCGTCGGCGGTCTGGAACTTGATCTGGGGTCGGATGAACCACTCGAAGCGGACTTCGGCCAGGCACCCGTAGACGTCCTCGTCGAAGTCGAGGACGTATGCCTCGATCGTCCGGGTCGTGGCGTCGAACGTGACGTTCGGCCCGATCGAGACGAGCGCTGGGCAAGGCTCGGCGAAAGCCCGGGCGTCATCCGGGTCGGCCCCCTGCAGGATCGTGAACCGTCCCGCGTAGACGCCGTCGTCGGGAATCGGTGCCGCTGGGTCGACATCGATGTTCGCCGTGGGGAAGCCCAGTTCCTTCCCCCTGGCCGCGCCGTGGACGATTCGACCGGTTGCTCGGGAGAGGACGCTGCTGGGGCTCGATTCCCCAACGCGCCTGCAGTCCGGCCCCGGACCGCCATGTTCAGGTGAGCCCGCCGCGAGGCGTTCCGCG
This sequence comes from Streptomyces sp. NPDC033131, assembly GCF_055578365.1. NCBI lineage: Bacteria > Bacillati > Actinomycetota > Actinomycetes > Kitasatosporales > Streptomycetaceae > Streptomyces > Streptomyces sp. NPDC033131. The sequence goes on along the minus strand of NZ_JBVIPA010000035.1, from coordinate 36,574 downwards.
GCATCGTGGGTGCGTGAGCCGGCCTTGGGATTGCCGATTTCGGCGACAGCTTTCATCAGGCGATTCCTGTAGGTGGGAGGGGCGGCAACGGATGCTGCTGGGGATCCGGCCCCGGGGTGGTCGATTCGGAGGGTTACGGACGCGAGGAGGCAGAGGAGTCCGGCGGCGGCGAGTCCGCCGAGGGTGGGGGCGTAGCCGAACCCGGCCAGGAGAACGGCGCAGGCCGCGCTGCCCAGCACCGCGCCGAGTTGCTTCATGGCGTTGAAGGTTCCCGACGCTGCCCCAATCTCGTCCGGAGCGACCGTGGTCACCGCCGCGATCGACAAGGGTGACCAGACGAACGAGTTGGCCACTCCGTACACCGCGAAGGCGGTGGTCAGTGCGGGGACCGGTGCGTCCGTCGCGACGAGTACCGCCGAGGCCCCGATGGACAGGACGAGCGCGGACGATCCGATGACGGCGACGGCGCGTGGTCCGATTCCGTTGTTGAGCCGGGCCGAGACCGGAGCACCGAGCAGGCACAGCACGCCCATCGGTACGAGGGTGAGCGCCGCCGCTCCAGGGGCGAGCCCGCGCTCCTGCTGGAGGTACAGCATCAGCGGGATCATGACCGAGCCAGCGCTGAAGGCCGCGGCGGCGCCGCCCCAGGCCGCGATGACGAATCCGCGACTGTGCAGCAACGCGACCGGCACGAGCGCGCGCTGCCCGTCGCGACGCTGCAGCCAGACCACGGCCGCGACGACCAGCGCGCCGGTGACGGTCAGCAGCCAGCGGGGGACGCCCAGCACGAAGGCGCTCGCGGCGTCCGTGCCCTGGATGCCGAGGACGAGTGTGCCCACGCCGGTCGCGTTCGCGCAGAACGCCCACACCGGGATGCCCACCTCCTGACGGGGCAGGGCGGGCACGAACACGGACACCGCGACCATCGCCGCGACGCCGACCGGGACGTTGACCCAGAACACCGCGGGCCAGCCTCCGACGGCGACGAGCAGGCCGCCCACGAGCGGCCCGGCGGCCACCGCAGCTCCGCCGACCGCGCCCCAGATGCCGAGTGCGACGGCCAGACGCGGCGGCTGGAACAACGCCTTGATGAGGGTGAGGCACTGCGGCGTCATCAGCGCTGCACCGACGCCCTGTGCCATCCGCCATCCGATGAGTGCCTCGACGGTGGGGGCCAGCGCGCACAACAGTGAACCGAACGTGAAGGCCGCGAGTCCGAGCAGGTGGACACGCCGGTGGCCGTAGCGGTCGCCCAGCCGTCCCGCGGCGATCAGGGGCACCGCATAGGCGATGAGGTAGCTGCTGTTGACCCAGATCGCGAGGGTCTCGCTGGTGTGCAGGCCGGTGATCAGCGCGGGCAGCGCGACCGAGGTGACAGTGCTGTCCAGCAACAGCATGAAGAACCCCGCGCACAGGCTGCCGAGGGCGAGCCAGTGACGTCGCTCGCTCCCTGCAGTCATCTCACACCGCCAGGTTCTCGCGCAGCGTGGCGCCGGTGTAGGCCGGTGAGAGTGCGCCGCGGCGGCGCAGCTCAGGCAGCAGCAGCTCGCTGATCTCGGCGAAGCCCGAGGGCATGGCCAGCGGGCAGGAGAGCATGTAGCCGCCGCGTGATCCGGTCGCGGCGAAGTTCTCCTCCAAGGCGTCGGCGACAGTGGCGGAGTCACCTACGATGCTGTGGTCCAGTCCCGTCGCGCTCCCGCGGCCGTGTGTGAAGAACTCGCCGCGGCTCATCGTGTGGTCCTCGCCGAACTCGGCGACGAGCGAGCCGATGAGGCCCCCTGGACTGGCGTTGGCCGCGACAATCTCGTCGCGCAGCTCGGCCAGGCGGAACGACTGCGGCAGCGTGGAGAAGTCGTAGCCGGCGTTGTGCGACAGGTAGGTGGCGACGGCCTCCTCGTTCCAGAACTCCTGCACAGCGTCGCGGCGTGCCCGTGCTTCGGCCGCCGTGCGGCCGACGATGACCTGCGTGGCCCAGAGGATGCCGGTGCGGGCCGGGTCACGCCCCTCGGCGAGGAGTGCCTCGTCGAGCAGTTTGCGATGGTTCTGCTGCGCCGTGATGTTGCCGCCGAAGCCGAAGACCAGATCGGCGAACCGGGCTGACGCGGCGATGCCGCGGGGCGAGTTGCCCGCCTGGACGATGAGCGGGTGGTACTGCGGACTGGGTACCGACGCGAGTGGGCCCTTGACGGTGAAGAAGCGCCCCTGGTGATCGATCGGGTGCACCTTCGAGGGGTCGGCGAACCGGCCCGTCTCCCGGTCGCGCACGATGGCGTCGGGTGCCACCGAGTCCCACAGCCCGCGGCAGACCGCGAGGAACTCTTCCATCCGCTCGTAGCGCAGGTCGTGGTCCATCAGCTCCGCGAATCCGTAGTTGGCCGCGTCCGCGCCGCGCGTCGAGGCGACCACGTTGAAGGCGATGCGCCCACTCGTCACGTGGTCGAGCGAGTTCAGCAGCCGGGCGACGTAGAACGGGTGCATGAACGTCGACGAGTAGGTGAGTCCAAAGCCGATCTTCTCGGTCACGGTGGACATCGCCGCGATGACCGGTGACATGTCGTGGCGCGGCCATTGGATGCCCCACTCCACGGCCGGTTCGATGTTCCCCCGCCAGGTGCTGGGGATGCCGCTGCCGTCGCCGAAGAACAGCATGCCGACGCCGGCGCGTTCGGCCGTCCGCGCGAGCTCCATGTACATGCGTACGTCCGGGAAGTCCCGCCCGACCCATGAGCCCTGCCGGGCCCACGCGCCCTCGGTGTGGGTGAAGGACAGGTCGAAGCCGATGTGCATGCCGTTCACCGCACGCCTTTCTTCCACAGTTCGACGATTTCGTCGGTGTCGCTGAGTACGGCCACGTTGAGTCCCATCTGCGCGAGGGCCGCGGCGTTGACGTCGAGGTCGTAGGCGGCCGTGGCGTCCCGGGGGACGACGACGGGCCAGTCCAGTTGCATGGCGTCCAGGGCGGTCGCTTGGACGCAGCACTCGCTCGTCAGGCCCACGACGGTGAGCCAGTCGCAGCCGGCCGCGCGGAGCCGCGCGTCGAGGTCGGTGCCGAGGAAGCCGCTGTACGCGCGCTTGACTACGCGCGTTTCGCCCTCGGCAGGCTGCACGCGGTACCACTCGGCCCCGGGCGTACCGAGGACGCACGGCTCGGCCTGGCTCATGGGCGCGTCGTAGTCGCCTCCGCGCAGCCAGTTGCCCGACCGCCACGGCCGCGCGGGGGCACTGCCCAACTCGACCCACATGACGGCCACGTCTGCCGCACGGGCGGCGTCGACGAGGTCGCCGATGCGGGTGACCGCCTGGTCGAGAGCAACCAGGGCGGCATCCGTCAGGCCGTATTCCCCCATGCGGTCCGGATCGGCGAAGTCGTACTGGACGTCGACCACGACCAGTGCGGGCCTGCTGCCGGGCCGGGTCAGGTGGGCGAGTTGTCTGTCGCGCAGGTCGGACATCAGACCGCCCTTTCGTCGCGGTCGCGCAGGGCCGGCAGTACGGTCTCGCCGAACAGCAGCATGTCCTTGTCGTACTCCGGGAAGATCAGCATGAGTCCGTCCAGGTCGGCCTCGCGCACGATGTACTCGATGTGATCGGTGACCGTTCGCGCCGATCCCGCGACGTACGCGGTCTGGAACGCCGCCTCGCCGTCGGCGCCCTCGGCCCACGCACGGGCCTGGTCCTCGGGCACGCCCCAGGTGCGGCGCATGTGGGTGAGTGCCTCGCGGTCGAGACCCGCGCCCCACTCCTTCACCTTCCTGGCGGCCAGCTCGTCGGTTTCGTCCTGGACGACGGTGAGCATCGAGTAGGTCTTGCAGACCCGGCCGTTGGCCTTCGCCCGTCCGTGTACGTCTGCCGAGAGCGTCCGCATGTCGTCGAGGGTTGCGGCGCCGAGGAAGGCCCCGTCGGCGTAGGTGGCCTGGAATCGGCGCGCGTCCTGTGACTTGCCCGCGTTGATGATGGTCGGGCGGCTGACCGGATGCGGGCGTGACTCACAGTCGACGAGATCGAAGTAGGGCGTGTGCATGGTGACGGAGTCCTCGGTCCACAGCCGGGTGACCGCCTCCGTCCACAGGTCCGTCATCCGGTAGCGGTCCTCGTGGCTGAGCCGCGGGTCCCACTCCCCGTACTGCTCGAACTCTTCCGCGTAGGCGCCGTTGACGATGTTCATGCCGGCGCGGCCGCCGGAGATGTCCTGGAGGGTGGTGAACATCTTCGCCGCGATGGCGGGGTTGTGGACGTTGGTGTGCACGGTCGCCCAGATCTTGACCCGGCTGGTCGCCTCGGCGAGCGCCGCCATCATCGTCATCGATTCCAGCGAGCGGCCCCAGTGGTCGGTGCTGCCGCCGAAGCCGCGCCACTTCGCCATCGACATGATGAAGTCGAGACCGATGGCCTCCGCGTGCAGGGCCGCGCGCTTGTTCCACCCGTAGGCCGCCTCCGGGTGTGGCGCGGTCGTGGACAGCATCCAGCCCCCGTTCGCGATGGGGAGGAACACTCCATATTCTTTCGCGGGCACGTTGGTAAGCCTTTCCATGAGGTTGCTGATGCTGCGGCAGGCGCCGGGGACCGAGCGGGGCCGGCCCGGCGCGATGCGGTTACGGGGCGGGCCAGACGAGCTTGTCGGCGGCGTAGATGTTCTTCACGGGGGAAGCGTCGAACCAACCCTTGGCCTGGGCGGAAGTCACGCTGTCGGGCACGGTCTTGAACTGGTGCAGCATGTCGACGAGCGCCGCGACGTTCTTGAGATCGATGCCGCCCATCGGCTGTCCGGCCGTGGCGTTTTCCTTGACGACCTGCGTCTCGGTCTTCCAGATGGCCGTGTTGAGCTTCTTGTCGTACGTCGGTCCGGACAGCTGGGCCGCATACCCGACGCACTCGGCGATGTGCTGGTCGTCGGCCGAGCAGTAGTCGTAGGCGTGCAGCGCGGCGCGCAGGATGTCCTCGACGGCGTGCGGGTGCGCCTTGGCGAACGCCGGATTCACCGCCATCGCGCCGAGCGAGCTCGGGACGCCGTAGTCGATCGGCCTCCACACCGTGACGGCGTCGTCGGCCGCCTTGAGCTGGTTGGGCTCGTTGGAGACGAACCCGGTGAGGGCTTCGAGCCCGCCCTGCCTGCGTGGCAGTACGGAAGGGTCGTAGCCTTGCTTGACCAGCTTGAGCGAGTCCCACTTGACTCCGGCCTTGACCAGCATCGCCTGGACGGTGGCGGGTACGTGGCCCTTGTGGCCGACGACCTTGCCGTCGAGCTGGGTCAGCTTGGTGATGTCCTTGTTCGTCATCAGGATCTCGAGGCCGGCGTCCGAGTACGAGGAGATACCCGTGATGTCGATCCCGTTGGCCCGGGCCTGGATGAGGTCCTGCTGGGCGACGGGACTCACGGTCGCCTGGCCGCTGGCAAGCAGCTTGGCGTTCTGCGCCGTATCGCCGGTGCCGGGCTGGAGAGCCACGTTCAGGCAGAGGTCGTTGAAGTACCCGAGCTTGCTTGCGGCGACGTACTCGAGGATCGACACCGACGACTGGTACTGGTAGCCCGACAGGTAGGTGATCTTGCCGGCGGCCTTGTTCTCGGCGCACCGCTTCGCGGAGATGGCGGAGCCTTCCGAGCCGGTCGAGGTGCTGGCGTCGGATTCCGAGCCGCATCCCGCGACGCCGGTCGTCAGCGTAATCGCGGCGATGGATGCGAGCCCGGATCTGATGAGGCGGGACTGCGAGGGTGACATGGGTGACTCCAAACTGGCGGTGGCCGCCGGGGAACGGTGCGGATGAGGGCATGGGTCGCCAGAGCCCGGACGATCGCGGGCCCCGGGCTGTGCAGGGAGATGAACCGAGTCAGTTGTGGGCGCTGTCGTGCCAGTGGAGAACGCGGCGCTCGACCAGCGTCACGGCGAGCAGCAGCAGCACACCCATGACCGCGAGGACGAGGATCGCCGCGTATACGACCGGCAACTGGTTCATGGACGAGGCCACGCTGATCACGGTGCCGAGGCCGCGGGCCGATCCCGACGCCGACATCTCGGCTACCACGGCGCCGACGAGCGACAGCGGGAAGACGATGCGCAGACCCGCGAACAAGAACGGCAGCGCGTTGGGGATGCGCACGTGCCACAGCAACTCGACGCGGCCGGCGTCCATCGTCCGGTACACCTGCAGCACCTGCTGCGACACGGACCGCAGACCGATCGCGGTGTTGATCAGGAGCGGGAAGAAGCAGATCAGGCCGGCGATGACGAGCTTGGGCAGCGGGCCGAAGCCGAAGGCCACGACCAGCGCCGGTGCGATGGCCACGAGCGGAGTGACGTTGAGGACAACCGCGATCGGCATGACCGCCCGGCGTACCAGTGGGAGCTCACTGGTCAGCACCGCGAGAACGAACGCGGCGACGAAGCCCATCGCGAGGCCGAGCACCGCCTCGCCCAGGGTGACCAGGGCGTTGTCGACGTAGTAGCCGAGTTGTGTGGCGAGCGAGTGGCCGATGTCCGGCAGCGTCGGCAACAGGTACGGCAGCTCGTCGGCTCCCCACTGCCAGAGGGCGGCGAGGATCGCCAGCATCACGAGAAGAGGCGACCAGACGGACGGGCGGATCCACGCGATCCGGGACCTCGGGTGGCTGAGGCTGAAGCGCGACGGCTCGACGGGCGGCGCCGTCTCGGTCGCCAGGGTGGTGCGTTCGTCGGCTACGGTCATCTCTCCGCGCTCCCACTCAGGCGGCTTCGCCGTGCCAGGCACGGCGAAGGCGGTCTCGGATCAGGTCCTCGTACTCGTGGAAACGGCGCTCCCCGAAGAGGCGCTCACCGCGCGGCCGGGGCAGGTCGACGTCGATGGTGTCCACGACGCGGCCGGGGCGCGGGGCCATGACGACTACGGTGTCGGAGAGCCGGACGGCCTCGGGGACGGAGTGGGTGACGAACAGGACGGTCGTCTTCAGCTCGTCCCAGAGGTCGAGCAGTTGGTCCTGGAGGCTCTCGCGAGTGAATTCGTCGAGTGCGGAGAACGGCTCGTCCATGACGAGCACGTCGGGCCGCAGGCCGAAGGCGCGCACGATCGCGGCACGCTGCTGCATGCCGCCGGACAGCTCTGCCGGGAGCTTGTCCATGGCCTCACCGAGACCCGCCTTGACGAGGAGATCCCTCATGTCGGAATCCGCTGTGGCCCCCCGCCCGGCGAAGCCGGCGATGCGCTCGCGGCGGCCGGCGGCACCCTTGTTCATCTTCTGCGGCAGTGAGACGTTCCGCAGCACGGACAGCCAAGGCAGCAACGCCGGGCTCTGCGGCACGAGCCCGATCATCTTGGCGGCGCATGCCTGCGCCGGGGGCACGCCGTGCACCCGGACCTCGCCCCGGTCGGGCTGCTCGAGGCCGGCCACGATGCGCAGCAGTGTCGACTTGCCGCAGCCGCTGGGACCGATGAGGCTGACGAAGCGGCCGGGCGGCACCGTCAGATCCACGTTGTCGAGGGCATTCGTCGCGGACGGCCCGAATCCGTAGACCCGGTGTACCGACCGCAACTCAAGTGCTGGCGTGCCAGTCACCTTCACGCTCCCATCCATGTCGCGAGCACGAAGGCCCGATCCTGGAAGTCGGAGAGCGTGCGTAGCGAGTGCGGGGAGGCTGCCACGCGGAAATCCGCTTAGGTGCTCCCGACTCTAGGAATGCTGCGTTTCGGCGCCCCGCCCTGTTGTGTTTCGCGGGCTTTACGTGCTGCGCTGCAGAGTTACGACCGTGCTTCCGTCGAAGACGTAGACCTCGATGCCGAGGTCCACCGCCGCACGTGCCACCCAGCCGCCGAGCGCCTGCACGATCAGCTCGGTGACGAGGAGCACCGTGCGCTCGGCGGTCGGCACCGAGTCCCGCAGCCAGAGCAGCTTGAACATGTCCGCCATGACCTTGTTGCGGTAGGCGGGCTTGTAGGCGCCCTGATTGCTGACGAGTTGGACGAGCACGCGGCCCGCGGTGTCGATTCCCTCGACCTCGACACGGCTGCCGTCGGGCAGCATGAGCGGCTTCGGACGCAGACTCGTGCCGAGCCGGTCGCCGAGGGCCAGCAGCATGCGGCGTTCGACGGAACCCTCGGTGAACCGACTCCACTCGCTGGGGGCTTCAAGTACTCTCAGGCGCACGTTCCGGAGTTTACGAATCACCCGTTTCGCACGTGTTTCATGTTGTCGGTGTCGTCCACCAGTTGCCGCGGCTTCACCTGCCCCGTCTGCAGAACTGCCGTGACCGGCTATCCGGGCCTGCTGAATGGCCGTAACGGCGAGTCACCGCGTGTGTACCCGTACGGTCAGGCGCGCCTCAAAAGGGTCTGACGATCATTACCCTGTTGTCTTGATCTTGCGGGTGGGACTGCTGCTCTGGGCGGCCACTCTGGCTCGAAGTACCGCATCTTGCGCAACGGCCAGCGGATCGGCTCGTGTCGCGGGGAGCGCTTCACCGACCTTTCCGGCGGTCGTGATCCGCGTCCTGGTGGAGGATTACGGCGCGGCGCTCCGGGGTGTCAGGACACGGCACGGTCACCCGCTGAGGGCGGTCATCCGGTCGCTGATGTCGCGTGCCGTGGTCAGCACCTTTCCGATGATCTCCGCCTCGGCCTCGGGGTACACCCGGGAGGACAGGGCCGCCACACTGACCGCCGCCACCACCTGTCCGCTCTCGTCATGGATCGGTGCGGCGATTCCCACCACGTCGGTATCGAGTTCGCCGCGGGTGACCGAGTACCCGGTGCGGCGGATACGGGAGAGGCGGTCCATGAGGGTGTCGACGTCCGTGAGCGTGGCCGAGGTGAACCGGCGCAGCTCGGTCGCCTCCAGGAGTCGCCGCGCCTCGTCCGAGGGGCTCCAGGCCAGGAGAACGAGGGCGGAGGCGCCCGCGTTGAGGGGGAGAGAGCTGCCACGCTCGTAGGAGATCCGCACGGCGCGTGTCCCGGCCTCCGCACGTTCCACGCACACCACGAGATCCCCGGCGCGCCGGGTCAGCAGCACCGTCTCCTGTATGTCCTCGGACAGCGCCGTCATCGCCGGCAGCGCGATCTCGGGCAGGCCGTAGCTGCGTCGTGCCAGCCGTGCGATCTCCATCACGCGCAGCCCCAGACGGAACCCACCGCCCGGGGCTTCTTCGAGGAACCTGCTGTTGACGAGGGACTGCAGGTATCGGTACGCGGTCGAGCGTGCGACACCGAGTCGTTCCGCGACGGCGCTGCCGGAGATGACGAGTTGGGTGTCGGTGAACATCATCAGGATGTCCAGTGCCCGATCGGCCGTAGAGTTACGTTCACGGTATGCGGGGGACGCTGCTCCTGACATGCGAGACACCCTATCGGTTTGGCGCCGCGGGGCGCGCCTGCGCGGGACTGAGCGTTTACACCCGTTCCTTGACCACGGTGTTGCGCAGCTCGCCGACGCCCTCGATCACTGTGAGGAGTGTCTGCCCGGGTCGCAGGAAGACCTTGGGATCGCGTCCCGCGCCCACTCCGCCCGGTGTTCCGGTGGCGATCAGGTCGCCGGGCAGCAGCGTGATGATGGTGCTGACGTACGCGATGGTGTGAGCGACGTCGAACAACAGGTCCTCCGTGTTTGACTTCTGCATGGTGTGGCCGTCGACGCTGCAGCTGATCGTCAGTCCGGAGGCGCCGGGCGGCAGATCGTCCGGGGTGACGAGCGCGGGCCCGACGGGCGTCGTTGCCTCGAACGTCTTGCCGGACAGGAACTCCCGGGTACGGTGCTGCCAGTCCCGGACGGTGACGTCGTTGAGCACGGTGTAACCGCCGACGTACTCCAGGGCCTCACTGGCGGTCACATTGCGTGCGGGACGGCCGATCACGACTGCGAGCTCCGCCTCCCAGTCCACGTCGTCACTGACGGCGGGCATCCGGATGGCGTCGTGCGCTCCGATGAGGGAGCCGTCGTACTTGGCGAACAGCGTGGGATGGGCCGGTGTGGGACGGCCCATCTCCTTGATGTGCGAGGCGTAGTTCAGCCCGAGACAGACGATCTTGTTGGGATGCGGGACGACGGGGGCGAGGGAAGCGCCCTCGAGCGGGATGCGTTCGCCGTCGGCGTCGGCGCGGTCCCGCCAGTCGTCCCCGGACGCGAGCAGCGCTCCGACGTCGGAGTACGCCAGCAGGACGAGTTCGTCCCCCTCGTGGCGCGCGGCGGCGGTGGTGGTGCGGTGGTCAGTGACAAGGCGGACGGTGCTGAGTCTCATCGGTGTACTCCTTGGGTATCGGGGGTGTCGGAACGGAGAGGATCTGGAGCGGGCTGTCGCCGCGGGTCGGGGCGCCCGCCCGCGCTCGTGGCGTCCTGTCCCGCGGCGGGAGTGGTGGAATCCCACGAGCCGCTGTCGGCGTCAGGGCGGGGTGCGAAGCGACGGAGGCTGAGACCGACGTGGTCTGACTCGTCGGGCAGGAAGACCGCCGCGACCAGTCGGTCGGGCCGCACCAGGACGAAGTGACCGGTCAGCTTCTTGAACAGGGCGTCCAGTCGGCCGTCGGCGTCCGCGACACCGGCACGGCCCGCGCCGTCGCGGGGCGCGCGGTCGTCGAGAACGACGTCCACCCGGGTGCCGACGGGCAGACCCGCACGCGAGGCGGCCGCCCAGTCGGCGTCGGTCACGGCGACCCCCAGGAGACTCCAGCCCTGCCCGAGCACGTCGTCGAGCCGGGTGACCCGGTGGTGCGGACCGCGCAGGACTCGCGGCTGCGGCAGCGGCCTGCCGACCAGCGGCTGGTTTCGTCCGTTCAGATGGACGACGGCGCCGGACCGTATGCGCGTGTCGGGGCGGTAGCGCATCTCGGTGAGGTAGCGGCGTCCGCGGGAGGTACGCATGGTGGCGCGCACCAGCAGGTCGCGCAGCCGGGCGCGGCCGCGGCTGGTGGTCATGACGATGCGGCCGAGGCGTACGGACAGGTCGATCACGGCCCGGGCATGCGGGCGGCGCTCATCGTCGTACGTGTCGAGCAGTGCGTCGGCGGCCCGGCCGGACAGGACCTCGCCGATCTTCCAGCAGAGGTTGGCCGCGTCCCGGAAACCGGAGTTGAGGCCCTGCCCGGCGAAGGGCGGCATCATGTGCGCGGCGTCGCCGAGGAGGAAGCAGCGTCCCTCGCGCAGGCGGTCGGCCAGCAGGGCGTGGAAGCTGTACGCCACCGCGCGTTCCAACTGCTGCGGGCTGATGTCCCGGTACGGCGTCAGCAACTCGCGCACCAGCTCGTGCGGAGGCGGTTCGCCGGGCTCGCACTCGCCGGGTTTCAGCAGGAACTCGTAGCGGCACCGGCCCTCGCGGCCCGGGACGATGACGGTCGGGCGGCCGGGCTCGCCGTGGTGCATGCCGTAGCGCTGGTCGTGCGGGTCCCCGAGCGTGTCGGCGACCAGCCAGACATCGGGGAAGCTGCGGCCCCGCATGGGAATGGAGAGCTGGTCGCGTACGGTACTGCGGCCGCCGTCGCAGCCGAGGACGTAGGAGACGTCGAACTGCTCGGCGGGGCCCGGCTCATCGGCCGGCCCGATGGCCACCCGTACCTGCTCGGTGTCCTGCGCCAGGGAGAACAGCCGGGTGCCGAAGCGGGTTTCGACACTGGGCAAGCGCCGCAGTTCTTCGCGGAGCACCCGCTCCAGGTCGGGCTGGGCGAATGGGTTCTTGAAGGGGTGCCCGAAGGGCTGGTCGCCTGAACCGCGGGCGTGTACGAGCGGCCGGCCACCGCTGCCGAAATACTTCGTGCCGGTGCCCGGGACGATGATCGGGTAGATCGCCTCGTCGAGACCGGCCAGCTGAAGGGTCCGCAGCGACTCGTCGTCGAGGCTGATCGCCTTGGCGGCGTCGCTCGTGGTGGCGTTGCGCTCGACCAGCAGTACGCGTACGCCCATGGAGCCGAGCAGATGGGCGGCCGCGAGCCCGGTGGGACCGGCCCCGACGACCAGCACGGCGGGCGCCTCGGCTGCCGGGGACCTCGGTTGTGGTTCCGGTGCCGCTTCGGTCATGAGGGGATCTCCTCGATCGCGGGGATGCGGGGCACGCCGGCTACTGGACCGGCTGGTACGCCGGGCCGCCGTCGGTCAGCAGTCGCTGCGCCTCGTGCAGCACGTCGGCCGGGTCCTGGTCGAGGTTGAGGGTCTTGCGGAACGGCTGCTGTACGTCGCGCTCGATCCGCAGATACACCTCATTGCGGTTGCCTTCGGGATCGAAGAAGTAGATGCCGATCGCGTTGCCGTGGGTGATCTCCTGCTGCACCTCGACGCCCTCGGCGCGGAACCGGTGGTGGAACTCGAGGACCGTCTCCAGCGAGTCCACCCGCCACGACACCTGGTGGGTGAGCTTGGCACCGGGCGGCGCGGTACGGCCGCGCTGGAGCACGAACTCGTGGTGCTCCTCCTGGGGACGTGAGGAGAAGAAGACGATGCCCTGTTCCTCGTCCTCGTCGGTCACCGCCAGTCCCATGACCCGGGTGTAGAAGTCGCGCATCTTCTCGAGGTCGTGGACCCAGAAGCCGGTGTGACCGAGGCCAATGATCGCCATGTTGTCCTCCATTTCAGGACTGCGTTTTTGCTCATCAGGACAATAGGTGGACCCGTCGGCATGCGTCAACGCAGCGAAAAGTCTCACGTCCTCCCTCTTGACCGGGAACGCCCTACGGGTGCAACGTCCTGCGGAGCGAAACTGACGTCCGAGTTTGCAGGACATCGTCGCGGCGTCACTCGGTCCCATCCCCGTGGACTCTCACCGAGCTCTCCTGGAGGCACCCCTCATGACCCGTTCCGCTGCCGGGAGAACCGCATCCCCGGACACGGAGAAAGGCCCGGTTCCACTGAACCGGGCCACTCTGATCGCCGCCTGTCTCGCCATCTGTGTCGCCCAGATCGGCGTCCCGCTCGTCTCCCCGATCATCGGGGTGATCGAACGGGACCTCGGGGCGTCGGCCGCGGCGCTGGCCTGGATCCCCGCCGCGTTCATCCTGCCCACGGCGATCCTGGAGCTGAACTACGGCGTCCTCGGTGACCTCTTCGGACGCAGGCGCCTGCTCGTCATCGGCGGGTTGCTGATCACCGTCGGTGCTCTCGTCGCCGCCACCGCGGGATCGATGACCCAGTTGATCACGGGACAGGCAGTCGCCGGCCTTGGCGCAGCGGCGATCTTCCCTTCCTCGCTCGCGGTGATCGTGGCCGGCACACCGGAGGCCGTGGCGCGTGCCCAGGCACTGTCCTACTGGGCCCTCAGTCTCGCCTTCGGTGCCATGATCTCCCCGCTGCTCAGCGGCTTCACCGCCGAGCACGCCCATTGGGGCTGGGCCTTCGTGCCACTGGCCGTATGCGGTCTGGTCACCGCGGCCGTCAGCGCCCGCTTCGTCGTCGACTCCCGGCACCCGGCCGGGCGGGGACTGGACTGGCCCGGACAGATCACCATCGCACTGTCCCTGCTCGCGCTGCTCTACGCGGTGATCGAGGGCGCCAACGACGGGTACTCGCGCCCGCACATCGTGATCGCCTTCGCCGTCGCGGCGGTCGCGTTCGTGACCTTCCTCGTGGCGGAGCGCAGATCTCGGGCGCCGATGCTCCGGCTGGAACTGTTCAAGGTGCCGGCCTTCGCCGCTGCCGCCGCCATCGGTCTGCTGGCTCTGTTCGGATTCATGGGCACGGCGTACGCCCTGGGCATCAAACTTGGGGCGGTGTACCACCTCTCGCCCTTGGACGCGGCTCTCCCCTTCGCGCTCATCCAGGCGGTTCCGCTGCTGCTCACTCCCTTCCTGCCGAAACTGCTGCAGCGGGTGCACCCCCGCACCCTGCTGGTCTCGGGACTCCTCGCGCTGGCCGCAGGTGAGAGCTGGATGGCGCTGCTTCCCGGCGACGCCACCGACCTGGCCTCCATGACCGGCCCGATCCTGCTGCTCGGCGCCGGCTTCATCACCATGTTCTCCTCGCTGACCGCCGTCGCGGTCGGCGCCGTCGACATCGAGTACGCCGGCATGGCCAGCGCCGTGACCAGCCTCGTCCGCGAGACCGGTCAGAGCCTGGGCCCAGCGGTCATCGGTGCCGTGACCCTCGGCACCGCCGGCGGCGCCCTCACCCAGAAACTCGCGCACTCCGGACTCCCCCCGGAAGCGCTCGGCGTGGCGAACACGGTCAACGACCAGGGCGGTGCGCTGGCCGTCGCCAACGCAGATCTGGGGAAGTTGTCCGATACCGTCGTCCCGCTCGCCCGTGCCGCCATGGAACAGGGCCTCGACCTCAGCCTCTACCTCAGTGCCGGGGCAACTCTGATCGCCCTGGTCATCGCCGCGATCGCGCTGCGCCACGGCCATGCCGCCGGCGCACCCACGAAGACGCACACCGCCACCAAGAGCGGCGCTCAGCCGGAACCGGCGGGCTCTGATGCGGAGGCGGATGACGCCGTGCCGGCCGGCACACCGGCGACGGCGCTCACGAAGCCGCGATGACGTCCGGGCGCCACCGGAACACCAGCCGCCACGTGCCTGACGGGCCGGCGGTTCACCACACACAAGCGGAGACAGGACATCGTGACTCTTCTGGACAACAGCACCTGGGAAGGCCGGATCTTCTCCGGCGAGTGGCTCAACGGCTCGGGCGAGGATTACAGCGCCGTCGAGCCGGCCACCGGAAAGACTCTGGGGCGAGTCGGCTCGGCGACGCCCGCGGATGTGCACAAGGCGGCTGAGCGGGCCGTGCAGGCCCAGCGGGAGTGGGCCGCCCTGCCCCATTCCGAACGCGCGGCGGTCCTGCGCCGTGCCGCGCGACTCTTCGAGCAGCACCACGAGGAGATCGAGTCCTGGGTGATGCGGGAGTCGGGAGCGATCCGCCCGTTCGCCGCATTCCAGACCCTGGGGGGTGGTGCGGAGGAGTGCTACGAGGCCGCCGCCCTCGCCTCGGCCCCGTACGGGGAACTGCTGCGCTCCCAGCAGCAGCGGCTGTCCTTCGCCCGCCGGCTCCCCGTAGGTGTCGTCGGTGTCATCGCTCCGTTCAACGCGCCGGTCATCCTGGCGATGCGTGCCGTCGCCCCGGCCCTCGCCCTCGGCAACGCGGTCATCCTCAAGCCCGACCCCCGTACCGCTGTCTGCGGCGGGGTCACCTTCGCCCGAGTGTTCGAGGAAGCGGGCCTTCCCACGGGCCTACTCCATGTACTGCCGGGCGGTGCGGATGTGGGCGCGGCCATGGTGGAGCACCCGCGGATCCCGGTCATCGCCTTCACGGGCTCCACCCGGGCCGGGCGCGCCATCGCGACCGCGGCGGCGCAGCGCCTCAAGCGCGTCCACCTGGAACTCGGCGGCAACTCCGCACTCGTCGTCATGGACGACGTGGACCTGGAGAAGGCCGTGTCGGTGGGCGCGTACGGTTCGTTCGTCCATTCCGGGCAGATCTGCATGGCCAGCAGCCGCCATCTGGTTCATGCCGCGATCGCCGACGACTACGCGGCTCTCCTTGCCGAGCACGCCGAGGCGCTGCCGGTCGGGGACCCCGTCGGTGAGAACGTGGCCATGGGCCCGCTCATCGACAGCGGCCAGCTCGACCAAGTCCACCGGATCGTCACCGACAGCGCCGACGCCGGTGCCCGGATCGCGGCGGGCGGCTCGTACGAGGGGCTGTTCTATCGGCCCACCGTGCTCGCCGACGTCCCGCTCACGGCACGCGCCTACATGGAGGAGATCTTCGGTCCCGTCGCCCCGGTCGTCCCGTTCCGCGACCTCGACGAGGCCGTCCGACTGGCCGCCGGCACCGAGTACGGACTCTCGCTCGGCATACTGACCCGTGATGTCATGAAGGGCCTCGCTCTGGCCGAGCGGGTCCCCAGCGGTCTGATCCACATCAACGACCAGACCGTCAACGACGAGGCCACCATCCCCTTCGGAGGAGTCGGAGACTCGGGCAACGGCTCCCGCCACGGGGGCGGGGCCGCCAACCTCGAAGCCTTCACCGAGCAGCAGTGGGTCACCGTCCGCGGAGATCTCCCGCACTACCCGTTCTGACCCCGGCCCTGTCTCGTTAGGAGCACATTCATGCCCGCGCAGCCGATGAACGTAGTAGCCCACCAGGCAGCGAAGGCCGACGCACGCCCAGCCCCGGGCGCGGCCTCGTCAACCGACAACAAGTTTCTGGCCGGTCCCTTCGCCCCGTGGACGGAGGAGAACGATGCGTACGACCTCGAGGTGACCGGCGAGATCCCGCCCGACCTCGCCGGCGCGCTCTTCCGCGTCGCGTCCAACCCGCGCTTCCAGCCCCGCGACCTCGACCGCTACCACTGGTGGGAGGGCGACGGCATGGTGTGTGCCGTCTACCTGCGCGAGGGGAAGGCCGCCTACCGCACCCGCTGGGTCGAGACCGACTCCATGAAGGTCGAGGTCGAGGCCGGGGAGGCTCTCTACAGCGGCTTCGTCAACGGTGGTGTCCCCGGCAGCCTGCCGGAGGATGCCCCGCAGGGGAAGAACCTCGCCAACACCAACGTGGGCGTCTTCGGCGACGATCTGCTCGTCTACTACGAGGGCGGGCTCCCGCACCGGATGGACCCCGAGAGCCTCAGGACTCTGGGAACCCACGATTTCCACGGTGGCATCGACCTGGTCTGCGCCGCCCACTACAAAATCGACCCGAACACCGGCGACATGCTTTTCTTCGCCGCGATGGGACCGTCGATCACCTGGTACCGGGCCGATGTGGCGACCGGCCGGGTCATCGACTCGCACACGTTCGACATCGGTGTGCCGGTCCTGATGCACGACTTCACGGTCAGTGAGAACTACGCCGTCTTCTTCGTCACGCCCGCCCAGTTCCGGCTCGACCTCCTGGCGCAGGGGCGGCCGGGCGTCGTGTGGGACGAGAACGCGCTGCCGCACGGAGTGCAGATCGTGCTGATGGACCGACGCACCCATGAGATCACCTGGCACGAGGCCGGCGGCCAGTTCGCCAACACCCATTTCTTCAACACGTATGAACTCGCCGGCGAGCTCGTCGTCGACGGGCATCGCATCGAACGGCTCGGCAACCCGGTATCTCAACCGGACACGCCCCTGAGCTCGCACGAGTGGTTCCTCCCGGCGCTGCCCTACCGCTGGCGGATCGACCTGACGACCGGACGCGTCAAGGAGGAGATGGTCAGCGGCATCGCCGGTGAGTTCCCCAAGATCAACGACGCGTACACCGGCCTGCAGAACCGCTACGGCTACTTCGTCACCACGCGCGGACTGACAGACGACACCATGTCCGACGGCCTGGCCCGCCACGACAACCTGCTCGACACCACCACGGTGATCGAGGGACCGGACGGGCTGACCAGCCCGAGCGAGCCGGTCTTCGTGGCCCGTGAGGACGCATGCGCGGAGGACGACGGCTATCTGCTCTCCCTGTGGTGGAACCGCGACACCGGACTCAGCGAGCTGCTCGTCCACGACGCCGCCGATCTGCGCCGGACTCCCCTCGCCCGGGTCAAGCTGCCCAGCCGGGTGCCGTTCGGCTTCCACGGCAGCTGGGCCGACAACCTCACTCTCGAGAGGGCTGTAGCGGCACAGCGGAACGGCAGGCAGCCCTTGGCCGAGAGGTAGATCGGCTGGAAACTGGCGATCTGGGGCTGTGGCCAGTGGGCAAGTACTGGTTCTGTCGGTGTCCAATGGAAATCCGTGATCAACGGACAGCCGAGCAGCATGGCTGCAGGCTGCCCCGGCAAGCCCAGCGGCCTGGCCTCTGAGAGGGCGTTTGATTCGCATTCGGCAACCGGGCGGCGCCGGCCGCGACCTCCGGGAACGACTGCACCATCTCGGTGCCACGCCGCGAGCGCAACACGCCCGTCCCGCATCGACCAAGAGCAGGGCCCGGTATCCGTCCCACTTCGGCTCCGCGGCTCACCCCGGCCTCAGCTCGGTGCGGGGCGTGGGGGCGGTTGGCATCGGTTCCGGCAGCGTCCACGTCACGCGCCATGCCTTCCCCGCCGGCAGTCCGCCGTCCGGGTACTGCATCGCTCCTGCTCGTGCCGCGCTCTGTGCCGGGCGTCGCGGTCAGCCCCGCGGGCGGGTGCTGGTGTAGCGGACGCCGTTGCCCCACTTCTCCTGCACGGGGGCCATGCACCACTGGCACAGGGGGCTGCCACCGCTGCCGTATTTGTGGGTGGGGCGCTGGCATCCGGAGCAGGGGCCGACCAGGCTGCCAGGGCAGGCGAAGGTGGAGGGGTCCGGCTCGGTGATCGGTGGCGGGGGAGTACTGGTCATGAGCAGGGTCCTGGTTTCTGGTGATGTGGGGTGGACCACCGCACGCAGCATAAGGATCGGACGGCACAAATGTTCGATCAATGCGCCGCGGGGAAGAGGGCCGGGCGGGCGGATAAGTCGAGGATGCCCAGCGCGGTGTCCGGCTGGCAGTGACGCACGATCGCAGGCCTTCAGTGAGTAGCCGGCGGGCTTCGTCGCGGTCGACGGGGCGGCGGCGCTTGCCCGCCATGTAGCAGTCGCCTTTGTGGATCTGAACAGGCGGGTGCTCGGTGCCGATGCCCAGTTCGAGGACCCACTTCGGTGGCTTGGGCCGGCCGCGGCGGCCGTGCTCTGCCTCGCCCAGCGGGGGGTGCCCGATGCCGATGGCACCGAAGGCGCTGGTCAGGACGACCCGGCGCACGCCTGCGTCGCGGGCGGCGCGCAGCACCCGCAGGACGCCCTCGCGTGCTGGTACCACCAGGTCGTCGTTGGACGGCGTGTGGCGCAGGGTCGGCGAGGCGACGTGGAGGACGAAGTCGCAATCGGCGACGGCAGCGTCCCAGCCGTATGGCGGGGTCCTGCCATGCGGCGGCGGTGATGAACTCGGCGACCCAGGACACGAGCGGGCCGAGAAGGATGAGGAGGGCTCCGGCGCGGGCAGCGAAATCGGAACGGACGATGGAGTTCACGGGAGAGCCATTCCGGGGACGCGCCTGCGGATGGCCTCCATCTCGGCTTCGTCCGAGACGCCCTGCCAGCCGTAGCGGGGGGCGTACGGGGCCTCAAGGGCGCGCACATCGTCGTCGGTGAGCTCGATGCCGAGGGAGGCCACGGCCTCGTCGATCTGCGGGATCGAGCCGGCGCCGACCAGCGGCGCGGTGACGACCGGCTGGCGCCGCAGCCGGGCGAGCGCGACCTGTGCGCGGCTGACGCCGTGGGCGTTCGCGACGTGCCCGACCGCGTCGATGATCGCTCGGTTGGATGCCTCCTCGGCCGGCGCGTAGAGCTCGTGTCGGCTCTCTGTGATGTTCATTCGCGCTTGACGTAGCCCCGGCGCCAGGAGATCTTCGTGCCGGCTCCCATCAGCTGTTCGGCGAGGTCGGGAATGGTGTCCTCGTTGATGCGGAAGGTCGGCCCGGACAGCGTCACGGCGGCGATGACCTTTCCGTCGAGGGAGCGGATGGGAGCGGCGATGGCGGCCAGTCCGATCTCGTGCTCCTCGCTGGTGACGGCATATCCCCGCTCGCGGACCGCTTCCAGCTCCGCCGCAAAGTGCACTGGATCGACGATGGTGTGCGGGGTGTACTTCTTCGGTCGCTCCGCGAGGATTTCCGCGACTTCGTCCGGGGTCATGTGTGCCATGAAGAGCTTGCCCGCCGAGGTGGCATGTATCGGCGAGCTCTTGCCGAGCCAGTCGATGCTCATGATCGACTTGCGATCGCCTGGTCGATGGTGACCACGTCGTCCCCGTCTCGGACCGCGACGTTCACGGTGTCGCCCACGGCCGCGGCCAGTTCCTGGCAGATGGGGTGGCTCAGCACGGAAAGGTCGTTCACCTTGCTCGCCCCGGCCGCGAGTTCGACCATCGTGTAGCCGATGCGGTACCGCCCACGCTCGGTGTCCTGCTCGACCATGCCCCGGGACTCCAGGGTCGCCAGCAGCCGGAACACGGTCGACTTGTGGATGCCCAGGTTCTCGGCGACCTCGGTCACGCCGCTGGGGCCCCGGCTGGCCAATACCTGCAGGATCGACACTGCCCGTTCGACGGACTGCACCGAGTGGTCACGTGGGCGGCTCCCGTTGCTGGTCATGGCGGAAGAGTAGCCGAGCGGCAGACGCCATCCCCGGGCCCCCGACCGCCCGTCTTCA
Organism: Streptomyces sp. NPDC033131; assembly: GCF_055578365.1. Classification (NCBI taxonomy): domain Bacteria; kingdom Bacillati; phylum Actinomycetota; class Actinomycetes; order Kitasatosporales; family Streptomycetaceae; genus Streptomyces; species Streptomyces sp. NPDC033131. The sequence continues at coordinate 16,537 of NZ_JBVIPA010000035.1, read as the reverse complement.
CGCCGGCATTACCGCCGCACGCTGCGTCGGCCTGCCATGACGGCCGGGGTTAATTTCCCATTTCCTCCTCGCGAGGGCCTGGACGGACCGCTCGGTGCCGGGACATCGGCGTACCGCATTGCACACTCGTTTCGCAAAGCGAGACAGCAGCCGAGCCCCAGCTGGCACTGATCGATGCGCTCGAGGAGCGAGACCTCGACGCGGCGATCGCGATCACCCGACGGTCGCTCGCGAGCGCTCGCCGGCGTCTTGAGAACCAGCTCGTCGCTCACTGACCTCAGCACCGCCGGCCGTAGGCCAAGCAACCCACCTGAAAGGGAACCCTCATGTCCGCCACACCCGTCAGCATCGCCGCGAACCCGCAGATGCCCGCGCCGAAAAACGAACCGTCGCGGGACTTCGTGCCCGGATCGCCGGAGTCGCGATCGGTAACAGCCGCGATCGAGAACATCCGCGTCAACCCGCGGGAGATCCCACACGTCGTCAACGGCGAGCGGATCATGACCGCCGACACCACGCACGTCGTCGAGCCACACGCCCACCAGAGCGTTATCGGCACCCTGGCCATGGCGGACGAAACCGTGACGAAGAAGGCGATCGCGGCCTCCCTCGCGACAGCGCACGAGTGGTCCCGCACTCCTTGGTGGGAGCGCGCGGCGATCATGTTGCGCGCGGGTGACCTGGCCGCGGGGAAGTATCGCGACGAGTTGGTCGCCGCGACCATGACGGGCCAGTCCAAGACGTTCCACCAGTCCGAGATCGACGCCGCAAGCGAGTTCGCCGACTTCATGCGTTTCAACGCGCACCTCGCGCAGCAGATCTTCGCCGACCAGCCGGCGTCGCTCCCCGGTGACATCAACATCCTCGACCAGCGTCCGCTGGAGGGCTTCGTCCTCGCGATCACCCCGTTCAACTTCACCGCGATCGGCGTCAACCTCCCGACGACTCCCGCCCTCATGGGTAACACCGTCGTGTGGAAGCCCGCGGAGAAGGCGGCTCTCGCGGCCGAGGTCACGATGCGGGTCCTCGGGGAGGCCGGACTGCCGCCCGGTGTCATCAACCTGGTCCACGGTTCGGGCGCCACGGTGTCGTCCACCGCCATCGCGGACCCGGACTTCGCCGGCCTGACGTTCACGGGCTCCACGGCGGTCTTCCGGAGCCTGTGGCGCGCCATCGGCGACAACATCGACACCTATCGTTCCTTCCCCCGGCTGGTCGGCGAGACCGGCGGCAAGAACGCCGTCCTCGTACACCCGACGGCGGACATCGACGCTGTCCGCACCGCGCTGGTCCGGTCGGCCTTCGAATACCAGGGCCAGAAGTGCTCCGCGGCCTCGCGCGCGTACATCGCGCGCTCGGTGTGGAACAAACTCCGTGACGAGCTGGTCGACATCGTCCGCGAACTGCCTGTCGGTGACCCGACCAAGCACGAGACGTACGTCGGCGCGGTGATCGACCGGACTGCCGCAGACCGCCTGCAGTCGGCCTTCGACCGCGCGAACGCGCTCGACACCCACGAGCTCCTGGTGGGCGGCAGGACTGACACCTCGACAGGCTGGTTCGTCGACCCGACGATCTACACCACGACCGACCCGACGGCGTTCACCCTGTCGGAGGAGTTCTTCGGTCCGTTGCTTACCGTGTACGTCTACGAGGACTGCGAGTGGGACACGGTCCTGCGCGAGGTCGACCGTGCCAGCGGCTACGCGTTGACGCTGTCCGTCTTCGCCTCCGACCGCCGGGCGATCTCGAGCGCCCTCGACGCGCTCCGCAACACGGCCGGCATGACCTACGTCAACGACAAGCCGACCGGTGCGCTCATGGGCCAGGTCTCCTTCGGCGGCGGCCGGGCTTCGGGCACCAACGACCGAACCGGTTCGCGCCTGGCACTACAGCGCTGGATCTCGCCGCGGTTCATCAAGGAGAGTCTCACCCCCGCCACGGCCTGGACCTACCCGTACCTCCAGCGGTGACGCCATCGCCCCGTGGTGGCTGGCCACGACACATCACCGCGGCGCTCGTCTGTGGCCCTCGCCGCAGTGGTCCCTGCTGTCGCACATGCGAACCGGCCATGCCTGATGACCGCGCCGGCGAGTTGTGACCGTCCGGCGGGGCGCGCACCGGGGGTGGGTCCCGAGCGCCGCATTGTCATCGCGCGACACCGGTGCCGCGTGTGCGCCGCCTAGGTCTGTGTGACGTCGTGATCAATCTTGCCGATCCGGATCCGCATGGAAGGCGGATCCGGTAGGAAGAGAATCGTGACGCGCAGGCAACTCACCGACGAGCAGTGGAAGTTGATCGAGCCGTTCCTGCCGATTGGCGAGTACGGCCCGTACCCCGAGCGGCTGCGGGAGCAGTTCGAGGGGGTGATCTGGCGGTTCCGCACCAGCAGCCAGTGGCGGGAGATGCCCGGCGAGTTCGGCCCGTGGCCGACGGTCTACGGTCGTTTCCGGGTGTGGAGGGACGCCGGGGTCTTCACCGCGCTGCTGGAAGGCGTGATCGCTGAGGCCGCCCGTCAGGGGCAGACGGACTTGTCCCTCGTCAGCGTGGACTCCACGACCGCCCGGGCCCACCACGACGCCGCCGGGATGTGCATCGGCAAGGAGGTCATGGACGCCCTCGAGGATGCCGCCGCCGAGCAGGAGCGGGCCCGGCAAAAGGGGGCGGCCCGCCAGAACAGAACGGACAGGAAGCAGGTCACGACCCCGAGGGGGAAGAGCGGCGGCACATCAGACGACGGCGCAAGCTCCGCTTGAAGCAAGCCCTGCTCGGCAGATCCCGTGGCGGGCTGACGAGCAAGGTTCATCTCGCCGCAGACCGCAAGTGTCGTCCCTTGTCGTTCGTCCTGACCGCGGGACAGGCTGCCGACAGCCCGCAGTTCGTCCCCGTGCTGCAGAAGGTGCGGATCCCTCTGCCGGTCGGTCGTCCCCGGACCCGGCCTGACGCTGTCGCCGCGGACAAGGCCTACTCATCGCGTGCCAACCGCTCTTACCTGCGCAGACGCAACATCAAGGCCGTCATCCCGGAGAAGAAGGACCAGGCCGCCAACCGGAAGAAGAAGGGCAGTCGCGGCGGCCGGCCCACACGCCACGACGCCGATCTCTACAAGGAGCGGAACACCGTCGAGCGCCTGATCAACAAGCTGAAGGCCTGGCGGGGCATCGCGACCCGATACGACAAGACACCCGAGAGCTACCTCGCCGGCCTCCACCTCCGGGCCTCCATGATCTGGATCAACGACCTGCTGAAGACGACTGATTGATCACGACGTCACACAGGCCCTAGTCCTGCAGTCGGCGCCAGCAGGTCATACCCGAGCCGAAACCGAGATCCTGTGGCAGGTACTCCCACTGGATCCCAGTGTGCCGCACGTACAAGATCCCGCGCAGCGCATCCCGGTCGGGCAACGGCTTGCGACCCGGGTACCGAAAGCGCCGCCCGCGCTGCGGCAAAAGCGGCTCCAGACGCTCCCACAGCTCATCTGACACGATCCACGGCGACATCCCCCCACCTGGCCGAACGCTCAACTGCCGCCCTGGAGACGGCCATCAGCACCGAGCCGGCTGCTATTGAACTCAGCCTTTTCCAACCTCCCACCCCGGCTGAGCCGGTCTGCCCTGACGCGGGCTTGTTGACCTCCGATGCCACGGGGTCCTCCTGTGCAGTGGGTCGGGTGGTGCCGGGACGCTGAGTGTGGGGCTCCGGGCCCGGGGGAAGCTTGCCGGGCTGGAGACGGTGGCCCCGAAGGGGTCGGACGGGTCGTCGACGATGTGGTGCGGTTGAGTCCCGCCGAATACGAAGATGCTTCCCAGGACACGACGAATGTCAGTACTTGGGGGGTGGCTGTACCTGACGGTCAGAACCTGAGGACGGCGGCCGGAACAGCGAGACAGGGTGACCATCGGGCAGGATGGCCTCATGACAAATACGCCCGAGCGGTCGATCGGTTGTGCCTCTTCTGGTTCGGTGCTGTCGCTGTGGTCCCAGGACTCCGTGTTGTCGATCGGCTCGGTGGGATCGGTACTGTCTGTGGGGTCCGTCGGTTCGGCCTTGTCGATCGGCTCGATCGGAAGCGCTCTGTCGGTCGGCTCGATCGGATCTGCCCTGTCGCTGGTCTCAACCGGCTCGTGGCTCAGCACGGGATCGCTGTTCTCCGCGCAGTCGCGGTGGTCGGTGCTGTCCTGGCGCTCCTCTCGCGGTTTCCTGGCCGCGGGGGCGGTGGCAGGGGGAGCCCTGCTGTTGGCGCAGATGCTGAACAAGGCGGAAGGCGGCGCCGAATAACCTTGATCATCTTCTGGTCCGCGAGGATGAGGCAGGTGATCGTCTTGTTCCGCTCCCGTGGTGCCCCTGCCGCTGGAGCCCGAATTGGTTGGCAACCCACACCACACGTGTCGGTGACGTGCCAACTTTTCCGTTTGTGTGGGCCGGCCAGTACGCGACGTGGACGAGGCGGCGGGCCGTCGGCCTGCTGCACTCACATGTCGCGGCCTGGAGGCACACTCACACGTCGCGGCGCCTCACGACGAGAACGGCGAGTGCGACCGTGATCAGCGGCCACAGCGTGTACACAATCCAGGAGCCGGGGACCGTGGTGGTGTAGCCCAGGGATCCGGGATCCGGCCCCCAGGTTTGGACCAGGCGCTTCCAGGCGGCCGACACCATCGCGTGCTTGATGTCTGCCGACCAGCGGTTGCTCTCCGAGAACATGGTGGGCAGCATCAGCAGGGTGAAGACGCTGGTGACCATGGTCCCGGCGGCATGCCGGAGCAGAACGCCTAGACCCGGGCCGACCAGGGTGCAGACCGGAGCCAGCAACGCGGATGCCACCAGCGCCCGGGACACCCGGGGTGCGTGAGCGGAACGCCGGTATGGCGCCCGTCCAAAATGGCCTGGGAGACCAGGAAGGAACCGGTGGAGGCGGCAGTGCCGACCGCGGTCCACAACGCGGCGGTGACGGCCGCCAACAGATGCTTGCCAGCAGCTTCAACAACTCGGCCTTACATGGCACATGTTGGGCTCCGGCCAGTTCGAGGAGGAACGGAACCGTCGGGGCCGTCGCTTCGCCTGTGGTGCCGTTATTGGTGGCAGGAATGCACACGAGGGTATGAGATGGATGACCGCAGCAGTGTGACCGCAGGATTCCGGGGTCCTACGATGGGCGGAATCTGGGCGGTGAGGCGATCCTCACCGCCATGCTGGACCGCATCCGGGCTGGTGATGGGGTTCGTTGAGTACGGCCCACCCGCTGCTCGGGATGACCCACACCTGCTCAGTGGATCACCCCACTCATCTGGCACCTGACCGCGAGCGGACGCCACAAGGCGTCACGAATTGGCAGAAGTACGACGGGCTGCGGAGGACTCACCGCCACACAGACACAGGGCAGGATCGGCGGCTGAGGGAAGTCAGCGCACTCACCACGGCGAACACGTTGGCTGACCTGCCGTGGGGGGCCGCCAGCCGAGTTGGTGGAGCACGGGCCTGGATGGTGCTGCCGAGGTCAGACGCCCCAACCATAGGCGTCGTGTGTCGTGAGTTCCCGCCAGAATGCCGGCTCAATCTGCGCTGCTACTCCTGCGGCTTCGAACATCGGCCGGATCTCGGACTCCTGCTCCCGGAAAAACGACTCGAAGCTCTGCCGGTCAGGCCACTCGTCGAGCACCATCAAGCTGCCGCCGTCGTCGGATCCGTAGAAGCGGTGGGCAATGAGGCCATGACGCTTCGCCGCTTCGAGGACAGCCTGCATCTTCTCCGTGTTGGCCGAGGCGTACTGCTCCACCGCCTTCGGATCGCTAGCGGTGACCTCCACCGTCATGATCACAGACATGGCTCCTCCTCTTTACTCGCACGCTCGTACTGAGATATTTGCAGTAACTACACCCTAAATGCGTCAAACGCACCGTAACACCCGAACTTCCTCGCCGATGCCCCCACGCCGCCCGCTCCGCGCATGCAACGCGCCCGCGACAGGTTGGCGTTGGCGGCCGCCGAACAGGCGACTGCCTTGCAGTGGGGTGGTGACTCCAAGGTTTCCCCACTCTGTTGAACGACGGAGCGAGTGGGGTGACGAGCGGCACTGGTTGAGTTCAGAGATCCCCATCACTGGGCGCCCGGACGCCCACGTCGTGGGTTTCTCCCGCGACCCCGGGCACAGCCGCAGTGTCCATCCGGACATTGAGGTTGTCGGGTGGGAAGGCGTGTGCCGGGAGCGGATCTCCGGGCATCTGGGCCGGCTCAGCGTGCTCGTACTCGGGGGCGGCGGGATCCTCTACGATACCGAGGCGCGCCGCTACTTGCGGCTGGCCCGTACCGCCCAGGATCTCGGCGCTCCCGCTTTCGCCTATGCCGTGGGCGCCGGTCCGCTCACCGACGAGGCGGACTGCGCGTGGGTCCGTACGACGCTCTCCGACGCCACCGAGGTGACGGCGCGCGATGAGGAGTCGAAGCTGGTACTGGAGGAGGCAGGCCTGTCCCGGCCAGTCTCGGTCACCGCCGACCCGGCGCTGCTGCTGGTGGGGGTGAGTCTGGGAGCCCGGCCATGCGGCCGAACACCTGGATGAAGAGGGCTACCACCAACTCCTTGCCAGTGTGGGCGACTTCCTCGTCCACCGGCTGGACGCGCACGTCGTCTCCGCCCGATGGAACGCGACGACATCCCGCACGCGTACGCGGCGGTCTGCGACGGCGGTACCGGAGCGGTTCTCATGCCACGACATCCGTGACGGTGTGACGCTTCGGAACGCGGAGGACACCGCGTATCTCCAGGTCTGCTGAGCACAGCGCCCACCAAAATGCGTCCGACGGCCGAGTGGCCGTGCGGCTCCACGCGATCACGTCCAGATCAAGGCCAGGCCGTCCGGTTCGCCGCTGCGATCCGCACGGCCCGACTGTGGCCGGGCACAGCAATCCTCGGTAGCAATCCTCGGTCCGCCGGCCAGAAGAGGACGAGGCCGCACCGAACCCCTGAGGTGATCTTGCTCCGTGACGTGAGTTGGCTGACCTGTCAGCCGGTGGAGGAGCCTGATGAGACCGTCGTCTTCGGCGGCGTACACACGCGGTATCCGGCGAGCGCCGGCGGCGCGGGCAGTGGGCGCCAGGGTCAGTTGGCGGCGTATCCGGGCGGACTGTCTGTGGGAGGGACCAGTACGGCAATGTTTTGGTGCTGTGCGGCGGCCCGGATACCGGCGACGGTGATGGTGACGTTCGGCCCGTGGGTGGCGATGGACAGGCGCTTGGCGTAGTAGGCGATCGGGACCGTCGCCGGGCCGCTCACCAGGCAGGGAGGCCGGATGCCCAGCTCGGGTGCAGGCCGTCCGCGATGTGCGCCCAGTCACGGTGCCGGGCCTCGGTGCGCACGGCGAGGTGAGACAGGGCGACGTACTGGATGGCCAGGTGCCCGATCACTGCCAGGGCGACCAGTGACGGGGTGACGGGGCGCCACCGGCGGCGGGCGGCGCCGATGGCCAGGCAGTCCGCGACCGGGATGGCGAGCAGTGCGTAGGTGGGCAGCAGGAAGCGGGGGGTTGCGTAGCCGACGAAGAAGAGGTACGGAACGGCCGACGTCACCGCGCACGCCGTGAGCAGCAGGGTGTCGTGGGCTCTGCGGTACCTGACGGCGAGCGCCACGCCGCCCGCGGCGATGACCGGCAGGGCGAATCACCACTCGACCGGGGCGGGGTTCGGCCAGGGCGCGTTGCAGGGTCGGCAGATGCTGAGGCCGGCGAGGGTTCGCAGCCGGTCACCGACCGCGACGTTCCAGCCGAGGCCGCCCTGGATCTCGCTGGCCCGCTCCAACCGTGCGGTCAGTCCGCCCTGGCTGGTGTACGCCTCGACGACCCACTGGGCCCCGCCCGCCACCAGCCCGAGCAGAACGGCCGCGAACAGTGCCGGGCGGCGCCAGCGGCGTACCAGCAGGGAGGCGGCGGTGAGCGGCACGGCGAGCCAGACCGCGTCGGTGGGCCGCATCAACGCCATGACGGCGGCGCACGCGGCCAGCCCCCACAGTGCGGCGCGGTCGGCCCCCGCGCGCAGGAAACAGCCGACCGTGCCCAGACCGGCGAGGGCCACCCAGAGGTTGGGCATGGCCTGCGGGCCGTAGAAGGCGGTGACCCACAGGCTGCAGGAGAGCAGGCCGGCAAACGCTGGAACGCCAGGCGGACGCCTTCCGCGCCACACCCGCATTACGAGGAAGAGCGCGAGCCCGGAAACGACGGTCAGGTAGACCCGCAGCGCTGTGGTCGACGAGGTCCAGGCGGCGACCGGCCACACCAGCACGGACACACCCCGGGCACGAGGGGCGTTGAAAGCGGTGGCCGGCGAGTGCGAGCTGCTGGCTGACGTAGATGACCTCGTCCCAGCCCAGGCTCAGACCCGGCGGGACGAACAGTAGCTGGGCGAGGGTGAATACCGAGGCGACTGCCGCCGACCAGGGTCACCACGGCCGTGCGGCCCGAGCCGGAGGGGTGTGTCGGTCGTCGAACGTAGGCGTGTCCGCCCTTGGGGCGCCGGACACGGACAGGTCCCGCCGCATCGCCGCTCCTCCTCCTGATCGGTTTCACCCAGCCAAGGCCCACGGAAGGCAGTGGGCAGCCTTTAGGGACCGAACTGATGAGGGCCGGGCATGCCGGAGACCTCAGGACCGCCCCATCGAACTGGACCTGTCTGGTCTGCACCACCTCGACCACGCCTGCCGTACGGCCCTGCGGAACTGGGCCGAACGGCAGGCGTGGTCGATATCGAGCCGGTGAAGGTCACGTCCGCCGAACCGATGAAGGGGACAACCTCACCAAGTACAAGACCACCTACCAGTACGACACCCAGGACCGGCGCCGCTCCAGCCCCGCCCGGAGATCGCCCTCACCACCAACGCTCCGCGCCCGGCTCCGCCCCACGTGCGTTGGGCCACACTGGACAAACATGAACTATTAGCGCAGCGTGATGCGTATGCCGCGATTCAGCACTTCCTGGGGGAAGGCTGATGAGCTGCCTGATGCGCACCTGATACTCACGCGCTGGACATCTGTTCCCAGCGGCATCCGCGCCAAGCAACTCATCGTCGCCAGCCACGTCCATCCCGACCTGCTGCAGGATCTGGACGAATACTTTCGGCACCTGTCCAATACGGAGGCGTTCGAGCTGCGCCCGGAGCTGGCGGCCGCCGAGCCAGAGTTCCGCACCCACTACGAACTCGTGGACCCTGCCCTGCTGCCGCTTGGTACCTTCGGCGTCAAGGTCAGCCGGGACCGTAAGCACTACACATTCTGTGTCCGCCGGGACATGATGTCCGAGGCCTTGGTCCGCGAGAGGTGGGGGGCTGGGGAGGTCAGTGGGGCTGAAGTGTCGGTGTAGACGGGCCGGATGTTCATATGAGTGAACGTGATTCACGCACCGGGTCCGGTCCGGCAGCGTGCAACAGCGTCCCGGCACGGCGGCAGTCGGTCAATGGTCCGGACCGATAAGCCGGGGACCCCGGGGTTCTTTCCGGCCAATCCTCGCCATCGCACGAATCCACAGGGATTCCACGGGTCAGGTATGCACGGAACCCTGAGATCGTTGACTCATCCGGCCGGGCCTGACCACCGCACACGCGTGCGTCCTGGCGGTCGCGTCATGCCCAGAAGTGACAGACGTCCTCATCGCGGCCTCCAGTGGGCCACACTGTAGTCAGGCGGCCGACGCCGTCACCCAACCCTCGCTGACCGCACCAAAGTTGCGGGAGATCACCGAGGCCCGGATCGTGGACATCGGGCCAGGCCCCTCGGATCCATCAGCGTGACTTCCAGGAGCGCCAGCACCTCCTTCCGGGCTCGGTCGTACGGCAGCCGCGCCATGACGTCCACCGCGAGCTCCTCCACCACTACGCCGTACCGCATCCCCGTGTGATCGACTCGGGCAGCGTACGAAGGAACCGCTGATCGCGTAGAGGCCTGTGGATAACCCGCGCCCGTACCGCTCAACGGCCCCGGAGCGCGGCAGGCGGTCCTTTCGGCGGGGCGACGGGACGACGGGACGACGGGACGACGGGACGACGAAGCCTCCGGGGCTCAACCGGCCCCGGAGGCTTGTCTCTTGCTCCGCAGACCCGTTCAACGAACGGGGCCCGTCGTCGTCACGCCACGGCGGCCTGCTTCGCCAGCGTCGCGAGCGAGGAGCGCCGGCCTTTCCCGACCGTACGCAGCTGCCCCCAGTCGAACTCCATCCTGCGCAGACCGAGTCGCGCGGCGGCCTGCTCCGGTCCCAGCGGGGTGTCGGCGGTGACCAGGTCCGCCAGGTCCTTGCGTGCGCAGACCTCGGTGACCTGGCCAGGGTGGTGCAGCGTGCCGGCCCGGGTTCGCGCTCAGGTCGGTGGGCAGCTTCCGGCCGACGAACCGCCGGACCACGAAGGCCGTCACGTTCGCCTTCTTACCGATCACGTTCGGGGTGCCGAGCGCGTCGGCGATCCGGTCCGCCGCCGAGCCCTCGGAGATCGGCGGGGAGGGCATCGCGGCCCAGATGGCGTCGGCGTCCAGTGCCTCCACAGCGGCCCGGGACCACTGGAAGCAGGACACGTCCGGGGCCAGATGTGCAGGGCCCATCGGAAGGTGCTGTCAATCCCAGGAAACAGCACGGCCTCGACCGTCTTGCTCGCCATGCCGGGACATACTCTGCCGAAACGCTCGCTCGCTCACTTCGCTGACCTGGGGATTCACGGAACTGCGGCCAGAGCCCTGAAAACCGTCAGGGCAGCGCCAAGCTGTTGTCGGGGGTCAGGCCGCTGAGCTTTTCGGGGTTGACCTGGAAGCGCAGGTTCTGGATGCAGCCGTCGACGAGGTCGAACGAGAGGGCGCCGACTGTGTGTCCATTGAGGATGGCCAGGACGCCGAGCTCACCGTTGATGACGGCCGGCTCCATGGTCAGGGCGGCCAGTTCGGGCTTGGCCAGGAAACCCACGATCCAGCGCGCGACGTGGTCGGTGCCGTGGAGGGGGCGGCGGGCGGCCGTGACCTTGCCGCCGCCGTCGGACCATGCGGTGACCTCGGGGGCGAGCAGCTCCATGACGGCGTTCAGGCTGCCGCCCGCGCAGGCTTCTATGAACTGGGCGGTGACCTGCCGGCGCTGGGTCTGGTCGGCGTCGAAGCGGGGGCGGCGGGCCTGGACGTGCTCGCGTGCGCGGTGGGCGATCTGGCGGACCGTCGGCTCGGGACGTTCGAGGGTTTCGGCGATCTCGGCGTGCGAGTAGCCGAAGACCTCGCGAAGCAGGAAGACGGCGCGTTCGACGGGGCTGAGGGTTTCCAGGACGACCAGCATCGCGGTGGAGACGCTGTCGGCCAGTTCGGCCTCCGCGGCGATGTCGGGGGAGGTCAGCAAGGGCTCGGGGAGCCACGGCCCGATGTAGGTTTCGCGGGTTGCCCGTGCGGAGGTGAGGCGGTTCAACGAGAGGTTGGTGACCGTGCGCACCAGGTAGGCCTTGGGGTGGCGGATCTTGTCGCGGTCCGCGGTGCTCCAGCTCAGCCAGGTGTCCTGGAGGACGTCTTCGGCATCGGTGACGCTGCCCAGCATGCGGTAGGCGGTGGCGAACATGAGCCTGCGGTGTTCGATGTACGGGTCCTGCTCGTCCCTGGCGTCGACCATCAACTCATGCTGCCAGCGCCGCAACCAGGACGGCAAGGCCCCGAGATCATGACGCTGGGAGCCGATGCGCCCGTCATGCGGCGGGCTTGCGGGTGGCGCGGCCGCCTTTGGAGACGATGGTGGTGACGTTCAGACGCTTGCTGAATCGGTAGGTCGTGAGCGGACTGCCGCTGACCATCTCCTTGTACGCGACGGCGCTGCGGCCGGTGAGGTGCATGCGGCGGGGGGTTTCGTCGGCCTTGGTGAACTGGATGACGGCGTCACGGCGGCCGAGGCTGACCGGCTGGTGGAAGTAGCCGAAGCGGAACGGCTTGACGGCCTTGCCGCGCACGAGCCGCGCGATGGTGTCGGCGGTGTACTGGGCGGTGGGCAGGCCGCTCTGGCAGGTGCCGTGGATCTGTCCCCAGGCCAGGCGGACGGCGGCGGCGTCGCCGATGGCGTGGATCTCCGGGTGGGAAACCGAACGCAGGGTGGCATCGACCAGGATGAGGCCGCGGTCGTCGGTGGCGATCCCGGCGTTGGCGGCGAGCGGCGACACCTTGACGCCGGTGGTCCACAGGCACGCGTCGGAGCGGACGAGCCGGCCGTCGGCCAGTTCGACGGCGTCGGGCAGCACCTTGGTGACGCGGGCGCCGGTCTCAAGAGTGACGCCGAGGCGATCCAGCGCGTCGTAGAGGTAGGTGCGGGCCTTGGCGCCCATCATGCCGCCGGGCTCGTCCAGGCTGATCAGCGTGACGTCCAGGCCGGGGTGGCTCTCGGCGATCTCGGTGGCCGCCTCGATGCCGGTCAGGCCGCCGCCACAGACAGTGACCGTGCCGCCAGAGGCGGCGACCTCGGTGAGGCGCGCGGCAAACCGGCCGGCGATCTCCGGGTTGTCGAGGGTGAACGCCTGGGTGTCGGCGCCGGGGACCTTGCCGGTGTCGGTCGAGCTGCCCAGCGCGTAGACGAGCGTGTCGTACCCGAGGGTCCCGGCACCGTCGACGGTGATCTGCCGGGCCTCGGGGTCGATGGAGGTGGCGGTGCCCTGGACGAACGTGACGCCGGTCCCGGCGAGCAGGTCGGGGATCTGATGGTCGGCCAGCTCCTGCCCGGCGGCGATCTGGTGCATCCGCAGCCGCTCGACGAAGCGGCTCGAGGGGTTAACCAGGGTGATCTTCACGCCGGTCCGGCGAGTGCGGCGGGCCAGCCGGATGGCGCTGAACAAGCCCGTGTAGCCGGCGCCGAGGACGACGATGTGGTGGCCGTTGTTCATCGGATCTCCCAAGGTCGAACACCGGCTTCGGTACCGGTGACGCCCATGGGACAAGCAACCCGCACCGAACGTGACAGGCTGCCGATGTGAACCACATCACACCGCGCGCACCGTTAGTGTGCGGGCAGGAACCCTAGGTTGCCTCGCCGTACCAAGCCCGGCCGAAGCAGAGCAGGACATCGAGGAAGACAGGCTCCGACTGCCGCTCAAGCCAGCGCGTATCCGACGACGCCCCGACGCACCTCTCATCCCCATCTCGGAGTGCGCAGACCGCGCGTTGGCCCAGTGAGCTCCGAGGTCGTCCATCTCGCCTCACATGCTGGCCGCATCGCGCCGCCCCGGGAGCTCACCTGCCTTGGCCGGGCCTGGTCGGGGGTGCCCGCGCTCCAATTGCGGACCTGCCGGTCGGGGCGGATGGCACGCGGCTGTGACGTGGACACTGCCGGAACCGATGCTTGCCGCCTCAGTGCCCGACCCGGAGCCGCTGCCGGAGAAGATCTACTTCCAGGGCGGCGGAGGACGCGCCACAGGACTCGACGAGCAATGGACGTTCATCGAACCGTACCTGCCGATAGGTAAGTACGGCCCCTACCCCCAGTGCCAGGCATCGGGGGTGTGGGGGCCCGACTCTGGTCGGGCCCCCACACCCCGAGCTGCACATCCGAGGAATCAGGCGCCGCTCCATCCAGACAGCGGGGCTGGGCCCTTCCCTTCCTCACCGTCCAGGGAGTCAACGCCCGACACCCACCGGGTCATGCGCGTTCTTGCGGCTCTTCTTGGAGGGCCACCCGATGCTCCCGCCGATCGGACGCGAGCGGCTGCGCCGGGCGGCCCTCCAATTCCCGCTGCCTGGCGGCCAGGGCCCTCGCCAGCATCTTCGCCCGGTAGGGGTTCGACGTACCGAGGGCCTTCGCCACCTCCACGGCCTCGTCCAACAGGGCCAACCGTCGCTCAGGCAACTCCCGCACCAGGGGCGACGCGCTCGCCTCCACCAGGACATACGCCAGCTTCGACCCGTACGTCTCCGGCTCGACCTGTGTCAGAAGGCGGTAGATCCACAGCCCCTCGGCACCGCGCACCACCCGCCTGTTGGCACTGAGCAGCCTGACCCTCGCCAGTACAACCATGTCCCGATCCATCGATCCCCTTCGTCCCCCCATCCCCGACCGGTGCACGTCACACGGCGAGACAGCACAGCGAACTCGCCGACAACCGATAAAGGTTGCCGACAGGTTGGCCGGAGAGTGGATGACGACGAGTCTGGCGCGTGGTACCAGCGGCCACAAGGTCGAACGGACGTGCCATGCGTCCTACCTGAAACGCCTCCGAACAGGCATGATGGACCTGACACCCACTCAAGCCCCGTCTGACACCCCTTTGAGTCGACTCGGTTCGGGCCCTCGGCCGTGACGCCGGTCTGCGTCTGGATGAGGACGTCCGCGTCCGGGTGAGTCGCATTCCAGGTGCCGACGATGCGCTCGCTGGCACCGGCGGCGTAGATGTCGGCGGTGTCCAGGACCTTGAGGCCCTTCTTGTCGAGGGCCCGGTCATCAGCTTGTGACGGCGGGCGTAGGCGCGCTCCTCGTGCTCCAGCAGAAGCCTGACCAGGACCTTACGGCGGCAGTCGGGCAGGCCGCTTCATCGATCAGCCAGCCTGCCTCCGAAGCAGCATCATCACGGTGCAGGGCCCGCAAAAGGTCCACCACCGACTCGGCAGACTGAGAAGCGCAGGCGCGTGCCAGCTGTTTCGCGCTTCGACGGGTTGCGTCGCCAGTCGGTGACCAGCCGGCTCATGGATGGCGGCGACAAATGACGGCACTGTTGTGGCCGCCAGCGCGGAACAGTCAGCCGACCGTCAGGGTGGCTGGCGACGGTCATGTCTGATGCCACACGTGGCCCTGGAGGCCGGGAAACAAGTAATCCGCCAGCAGACGCTTGCCGAAGCGAGTTCTCGGCACTGCTCGCCTACGGCTCTGATCTCCGGAGTGAGCATCAAGGCGACGGCGATCTCACGTTGCTGCAGGTGACCTCTCGGCCGCGGAACGGCGCTTCCAGTACGCGACGGTCAGCACGCCTAGCAGCGGCCCCCACAGGGTCAGCGGCGCGTAGCAGAAATGGAACCAGGCAGCTTCCCAGCCGCCGGCTTGGCTGGGGTAGTCGGCCGGCAGGTCGCCACCTCGGATCGTGGTACCCCTGACCTCGGAGGCGATGAACAAAAGGGTGAACAGGAGGGTGAGGCTCGCGGCCCCGATGGTGGCCGGGAGGACGGCCGCCCTTTTCGGAACCCGGCGGCCGCGAAGGAACGGGACCCAGCGCGGGAACACCTCACCCCAGCGGGCGATCAGACCGATCGCAGCGAACGCGAAGACTTCGGACACAACCGACAGGAAGACGACGTACGTCCGTTCGCCGAGTCCGCGACCGTCGCCGAACGCGGCCGGGAGCCGCCAGATACTGGAAGGTAAGGACGGCCAAGGGCACGGCGTAAGCCAGGAGTCGAATCCGTCGTGACACTCCGGCAACGGGCTTGTGGGCCGCCCGCCATGCGGCGCGTAATCGTCCGGGGTGGACGGTGGGTTCTTTGGCGTGCTGGATCTGCTGCATTGGCGGTCCTTGGCTTGGATGAACTGCTGTTCGGCCCGTTCAGTAATGAAGATCCCAGTCACGGGGGCTCCGAGCGTCGCTCTGAGGGCCGACTCGGCTCCGTCTGACGGCCGACGAAGTGGTGCGACCAGCGGATGACTGCAGTGCCCGTTTGCTGCATGGCCAGTCCGTTCACCTGGTGCCGCATCAGACACCTCAGGTGGTTAACGGTCAAGCGGCGACTGCGAGTTCGATGGGGAAGGCCGTGCTCTCATCGAACAGTGTGTGCGCCCGACGAAGCCTCGGTCGGCCAGCAGCATCCCCGCCGACAGGCGGGGCAACAGGTGCCGGGCCAGGATCGTTTCGTGCTCGGCCAGCGGGCCGACCTCGGCGGCGAAGACCGCGTGGGTGCCGCACTCGACCACCCCGGCCCCCCTCGCCTGCGGGAACGCGCCCCGGCCCGCGCAAGGATCCGGGACGACCGAAGAACGCGTCGTTGGCCTGCGTATCGGGCAGGTCGAAGGTGGTGCCGTCCACCGTGACCAGCCGCCAGGAGCGGTACCAGGCCCGGCCGTCGTCTCAGTGGCCACGGGTCGGCACACCCGGGCGAACAACTCCTGAGTGGTTCGGGGCCCAGCCGCAGATGCGCCCGGCCGATCGCCGCCGTGGTCGGGACCCGCCAGGTCCCCTCCCACCGCCGCTCGTCGTGAAGCCCGGAGGTGAGACGCCGTGCGACCTCCTCATAACCCTGGCCCGAGCACAGGCACGTCGCGAGCACGAAGTAGACCACCACCCGCGCGGGCAGCAGCCTTCGGCGCTGCTCGACCCGCCCGCACTCCGCAACCACCTCATCGACCAACTCGGGCGGGAATGCTCGCGTGAGCACCCCGAGCGCGATCCGATCCGAGAACTGCACACCTGCTGACGACTTCACCTGTCCGGGCCTTGGCAAACCCCACTCAACGACCCGGAAAGCCCAGAGTCACCGGTATTGCATCTAAGGGCTTGCCGGGAATCAACACGTCGGTTTGATCTCGGTCTTGTCGGGGCCGAGGAACCTGGCGACGTCTTCCCGTGTGCGGAAACGGGCTG
>NZ_JBVIPA010000034.1:0-108241 GCF_055578365.1 Streptomyces sp. NPDC033131 | reverse complement strand
GTCGCAATCCACACCGAACCCGAAAGGCCCTCACCCGTTCAAGATCCCCCAGCCGAGATCTGACTCACCTGTCCACAACCTCCCGAGACAGAACACCTAGTCCTCCGGGAGTTCCACGGGCGCGATCTCGTCGTACACGTCCCCCGGTCCGGGGTTCGTCGCGTCGGTCGCCCCGCCGAAGTGGTGCATGACGCCCCACACCGCGTTCAGCGCGGTCTGGACGGCGCCCTCGGCCCAGCCGGCCGTCCAGGAGATGTCGTCTCCGGCGAGGAAGACGCCCCGCTTGTCCTCGGGCAGCCGGTCCTGCATGAAGTGGGTGAACAGGCGCCGCTGGTAACGGTAGTGGCCGGGCAGGTTGGCCTTGAACGCGCCCATGAAGTAGGGCTCGTTCTCCCAGGAGACCGTCACCGGGCTGCCGATGACGTGCTTCCTGATGTCGACCTTCGGGTAGATCTCGCCGAGCGACTTCAGCATGACCTCCATCCGCTCGCCCGCGGACAGCGGCAGCCACTTCAGGCTGTCGTCGCACCAGGTGTACGACAGACAGATCACGGCCGGCTTGTCCGGACCGTCGTCGAGCAGATAGGTGCCGCGCGTCATCCGGTCGGTGAGCGTCATCGACATGACGTCCCGGCCCGTCTCCTCGTCCTTGTCCAGCCAGAAGGGCCGGTCGACCGGGACGAACAGCTTGCTCGACTCCATGTAGTGGGTCCGCTCGATCGCCGTCCAGTGGTCGATCGGGAAGAGCGAGTCGTCGCAGGCGATCTTCGACAGCAGCATCCAGGACTGGGCGGTGAAGATCGCCGCCTGGAAGGTGCGGATGTCGCCGCCCGCGTCGGTCACGGTGATCCGGTTGCCCGCGGTGCGGTGCAGCCGGGTCACGGCCGGGCGGGGCTCGCCGCCCTTGTGGAGGCTCGCGAGCGACGTGCCGTACGGCCAGTGGACGATCTTTTCCGGCTCGCGCTCCCACAGGCGCAGCGGCAGCTGCTGGGAGCCGCCGACGATGCCGCGGTGGTGGTCGTCGGCCTCGCTGTAGACGACGCGGAGGATTTCGAGGATGGAGTTGGGGAAGTCCGTGTCCCAGCCTCCCGTCCCGAAGCCGACCTGGCCGAAGATCTCGCGGTGCCGGAAGGACCTGAAGGCCTCGGAGTCGCAGAGGAAGCCGTAGAAGGTCTGGTTGTCGAGCTTCTCGACGAGCTTGGCCCAGATCTCGCGGATGCGCGGCACGTCCCGTTCGCGCATGGCGTGGTTCATGTCGGAGAAGTCGGCACCCTCTTCGAGGCACTTGTTCCAGGCGGCGGCGACGTCCCGGTAGACCTGCGGCAGGTCGTCGGCCCTCTCGGCGTAGTGGGACTCGCCCTTGAGGTCGACGACGGTCGAAGGCGTGGTCTCCGCGAGGGGGTTGGGGAAGGGCCGGGTCTTGAGGCCCACCAGGTCGATGTAGTGCTGCAGCGCCGTGGAGGAGGGCGGGAAGCGCATCGCGCCCATCTCGGCGGTGAGGGAGGGGTCGCAGCCGTCGAAGCCGACGGTCCGCAGCCGGCCGCCGATCCGGTCGGCCTCGTAGACGACGGGCCTCAGGCCCATCTTCATCAGCTCGTACGCCGCCACGATCCCGGACAGGCCGCCGCCGATGACCGCGACCTCGGTGCCGTGCTCGGTCGCGGGTATCTGGCCGAGCCCGGCCGGGTGGGCGAGGAAGTCGTCGTACGCGTAGGGGAAGTCCGGGCCGAACATGGTGATCGGCGGCTGCTGCTCGTCTGCGTGCTCGACGGCGTTGGGCACGGTGGACGTCATGGGGTACGGACTCCTTGCACGAAAAGAATCGGGGGGAAGCTGAGGGGGTTTTCAGACCAGGGACCCGTAGAGGCCGGGGCGGCGGTCCTGCAGATACGGGTTCGCCTCGCGGGACGCGGCGAGGAACGCGGGGTCGACATCGGCGAGGAGAAGTTCCTCACCGCGTCCGGCGCGGGTGCGGGCTACACCGTCGGGCCCGGCGAGGGCGGAGAGTCCGACGAAGTCGAACTCCCCTTCCCGGCCGACCCGGTTGACGTACGCCACGTACATCTGGTTCTCGAAGGCCCGCACCGGCACGACCGACTCGGCGACGAACTGGAACGGGTGCATCTGCGCGGTCGGTACCAGGAGGAGGTCGGTACCGGCGAGGGCGTGGGCGCGGACGTTCTCCGGGAACTCGACGTCGTAGCAGATCATCAGCCCGACCCGCAGGCCGTGGAGCTCGGCCTGTACGACGGTCTCGTCGCCCGGCGTGAAGTGGTCGCGCTCGAAGCAGCCGAAGAGGTGGGTCTTGCGGTAGTTGGCGAGGCGGGTGCCGTCGGCGGAGATCAGCTGGGCGGAGTTGTACACCACGTCCGCGGCCCGCTCGGGATAGCCGTAGGCGATCGCCAGGCCGTGCCGACCGGCGATCTCGGCGATCGCGTCCGCGGCCTCGCCGTCGGCGGGCTCGGCGAGGCGGCCGATGTCGTCGCCGATCGCGTACCCGGTGAGGAACAGCTCCGGCGCGGCCAGGAGCCCGGCGCCCGCGGCGGCGGCCCGGCCCGCGGCCTCGTCGAGGACCTTGAGGTTCCAGGCGCTCGAGCCGGGGCGGCCGGAGCTCTGGAGCAGGGCGGTGCGCATGCGTGTTCCTCACCGGGGGCGAAGGGTTTGGGGGGGCCTTGTAGACGGTACGGTCGGCGGGCTCGGGCGGACAAGAAGGAGCCGTTGCGCGTCGATGCGCTGATCGTTGCGTGCGCAGGCCGTCCGGCGGCGATTCGTTGCGCTCACCCCGCCGGGCACCGGGCGGGCTAGGTCACGGCCCGCCGCGCCCTGGCCGCCAGCACGACCGCCGTCACCAGGTACGGCACGGCGAGCATCGCGAACACGGTGCTGTGCGAAGCCCGCGTGCCGAGCGTCGCGTACACGCCGAACACTGCGACCGTGACCAGTTCGGTGCCCAGGCTCGCGACCGAGGTCAGGGTGGCCCGGCCGGTGCTGTCGATCCGGTGCTGGAGGCGGACGTCCGCGAGCACCTCGGCCAGCTGGAAGCCGCCGAAGGCGAGGGCCACCAGGGCGATGCCGGCCGGCGTCCCGGCCACGGCGCCCGCGGCCAGGGCGAGCGCGCCGCCCGCGAGCAGCACGGCGAGTCCGGTCGTGCCGAGGCGTTCGGCCGCTCCGGCGAGCAGGCTCGCGGCGGTGACGCCCGCCCAGATCAACAGGACCAGGTAGGGCACCGTCTCGTCCGCCACTCCGAGGTCGCGGATCAGCAGCGGTGTGTACTCGTCGAGTGCGCCCCACACCGCGGCGACGGCCGGCACCAGCAGGAGGGCGCCCCGCACGGACCGGTCCCCGCGGGCCTCGGCGAGTCCGGCGCGCAGGGTCGTCGCCCAGCCGCCGTCTCCGGCCGCCGACGGCACCCGGTGCTCGGGGAACCGGGTGGCGGTCGCCGCGGTCAGCAGGCAGGCCAGGACGCTCGCCGCGCCCACGGCGGGATAGCCGCCCAGCGCGAGGACCGGTCCGGCCAGACCCACCGACGCCGTCGTGCCCAGCAGGCGCGCCGCCCGGGCCCGGCCCGTGACGCGCGCGTACCGGCCGGCGGCGCCGAGCCGGTCCAGTTCGTCGTAGACCAGCGCCTCCTGGGCGCCGGAGCCGAGCGCTCCCCCGGCGCCCCACAGGACGAAGCCGAGCGCGAAGGCGCCGTACGACGGGACGGTCACCCACAGCGCGAAGCCGACTGCGGTGAGCAGCGGGCCGATCCACAGCAGTGTGCGTCGGGACACGGCGTCGGCCCAGACGCCGGAGGGGACCTCCAGGAGCACGGACGTGAGCGACCAGAGGGCGAAGAGGGAGGAGATCTGCCACAGGGACAGACCGGTGTCGGCGAACAGCAGCGCGTACACCGGGTACAGCAGGACGAGGTCGTCGAGGAACGCGTAGCCGTACAGCGTGGTCGTGAGCCGCCGCACACCGGTGGTGTCGGGCACACGCGCAGGTGAGAGTGTCATGAGGCCTTCCCGCAGGGACGGATCGGATGCCGGGGGTACGGCGTCCGAGGCGGCCCTCGGGGGGCGCGGCTGCGGGAGGCACTGCTGGGGGATCAATGTCGCCAGGTCATGGAACCGATGTTAGACCGGCTCCGCCTGGCTGCCCAGCGAGAATGTGGTGATCACCGCCGCGTGGTCGGACGGCCAGTCGTTGTCCTCGACGTCCGGCCAGGGCCGGGGGCGGCAGCTGACGTATGTCCGGGAGTCGAGGCCGTCGGCGGTCTGCTGCCCGCCGAGACCGACCTCACGGCGCACTACGGCGTCTCGCGCGGCACCGTCCGCCAGGCCGTCGCGGCGCTCACCGCCGAAGGGCTCATCGGCTCACGCCAGGGCGCCCGCCGCATAGTCCTGGCCGGCCGCCGCAGCCAGAGCTTCGCCGAACTGCGCAGCTTCGCCCAGTGGGCGCGCGCGATGGGCCGCGAGGCGAGTGGCCGGGTGGTCGCGCAGGAGTACCGTCCGGCGACCGCCGAGGACGCCGTCCGCCTTCAACTGCGCGAAAAGACCCCGGTGTTGCACGTCCTGCGGCTGCGCGGCCTGGACGGCGAGCCGGTCCTCCTGGAGCGGACCGTGTACGCCGACTGGATCGCCCCCCGCCGTCGAGCCGATCGAGCCGGACTGCCCCTCGGTCACCCAACGCCTCCTCGACGACACCGGCCTGGTCTTCGCCTACGGTGAGCACGTCATCGACGCGGTGGCGGCAGGCGCCCGGGACGCGGAGCTGCTGGGCATCCGGCGGACGAGTCCGCTGCTGCGCGTCCCCCGGGTGACGACGACCCGCGAAGGGCGCCCGGTGGAGTGGTCCGACGACCGCTACCGCTCGGACGCGGTCAGCTTCAGCGTGCACAACTCGATAGCGAACAACGCGCTCGCCCGTAAGACGGCCGACTGAAGGAGTCCTCCGTGGAGATCGCCGCCCTGCCCCGCGTCGACGAGCACGCCACCGAGGTCGCGGCGGACGCCGACGCCGTCTGGCGGGGCATCGGCGACGTCCTGGACCACTCCGAGCTCGGACCCGGCTACGCGCGCCTCGTGGGCTGCGCGGACCATGCGGCGTCCGGGCCCCGGCCGCTGGCCCTGGGCTCGACGGTGCCCGGCTTCCGGGTGGCCTCCGCGGACCGGGGCCGGGAGCTGGTCCTGATCGGCCGCCACCACTTCGCCACGTACGCCCTGGTCTTCCGCCTCGACGAGGCGGGCCCGGGCCGCACCCGGCTGCGCGCCGAGACCCGGGCCAGGTTCCCCGGCCCGGGCGGCGGCCTCTACCGGCTGCTCGTCGTCCGCACGGGCGGGCACGCCGTTCTCACCCGGCGCCTGCTCTCGGCGATCGGCAGCCGGGCGGAACAGGGCTGATCAGGTGGGCGACCCGGAGGAGAACCGGCGCAGCAGCGGGGACAGCACCAGCACGGACTTCGTGCGCTCCACGAACGGCTCCCCCGCGATCCGCTCCAGGACCCGCTCGAAGTGCCGCATGTCCGCGGCGAAGACCTGCACGACCGCGTCCGCGTCACCGGTGACGGTCGAGGCGGCCACGACCTCCTGGTAGCGCTCCAGGCCCCGCCGGATGGTGTCCGGCGAGGTGTTGTGCCGGCAGTAGATCTCGACGAACCCCTCCGTCTCCCAGCCGAGGGCGGCCGGGTCCACCCGTACGGTGAAGCCGGTGATGGCTCCGGTGGCGCGCAGCCGGTCCACCCGCCGTTTCACGGCGGGCGCGGACAGGCCGACCAGCTGCCCGATGTCCGCGTAGGAGCGGCGGGCGTCCTCGGCGAGGGCGTGCACGATGCGTTCGTCGAGATCGTTCAGCACTGCGGGTGGTTCACTTCGCTTCAAGTGGGGCAAGACGGGAGCGGCGATGGCCGTACCCGAAGTAGAACACGAGCCCCACGGCCATCCAGACTCCGAAGACCGCCCAGGTGATCGCCGAGAGGCTGCCCATCATCCAGACGCAGAAGCCGAGGCCCAGGGCGGGCAGGACCGGCGACAGCGGCACCCGGAAGGTGCGGGGCATGTCGGGACGGGTCCGGCGCAGCACGACGACGGCGATGTTGACCAGCCCGAAGGCGAACAGGGTGCCGATGCTGGTGGCGTCGGCCAGTTGGCCCAGCGGTACGGCCGCGGCCAGCACACCGCAGAACAGGGACACGATCACCGTGTTGGCGCGGGGCGCCCCGGTCTTGGGGTGGACGCGGCCGAACACCTTGGGCATCAGCCCGTCCCGGGACATCGCGAAGAGGATGCGGGTCTGGCCGTACAGGACGGTCAAGACGACGCTCGCGATGGCGATGACCGCGCAGAACGCGAGCAGGGTGCCCCAGAAGGTCTGTCCGGTGACCTCGCGCATGATCTGGGCGAGCGCGGCCTCGGAGTCGGTGAACCGCTGCCAGGGCTTCGCACCGACGGCGACGGCCGCGACGAGGACGTACAGCGCGGTCACGATGACGAGCGAGAGCATGATCGCGCGGGGCAGGTCGCGTTGCGCGTTCTTCGCCTCCTCGCCGGCGGTGGAGGCGGCGTCGAAGCCGATGTACGAGAAGAACAGCGTCGCCCCGGCCGCGCTGACCCCGGCCATGCCGAGCGGCATGAAGTTCTCGTAGTTGCCGGAGCGGAAGCCCTGGACGCCGATCGCGCAGAACAGCACCAGCGCGGCGATCTTCACGACGACCATGACGGTGTTGGCGCGGGCGGACTCGCGGGCGCCGCCGAGCAGGAACGCCATGGCGAGCAGGACGACGATCAGCGCCGGCAGGTTGAAGACGCCGCCGTCGCCGGGCGGGGCGGACAGCGTCGCCGGGATGGTGACGCCGAGGGTCCCGTCGAGCAGTTCGTTCAGGTACTCGCCCCAGCCGACCGCGACGGCGGGCGACCGAGACGCCTTACTCCAGGACCAGGCACCAGCCGCAGATCCAGGCGACGAGTTCGCCCATGGTGGCGTACGCGTACGAGTACGAGGATCCGGCGACCGGGATGGTGCCGGCCAGTTCGGCGTAGGACAGGGCCGAGAAGAGCGCGGTGAGGCCGGCGATCACGAAGGCCAGGGTGACGGCCGGACCGGCCTTGGGGACGGCCTCGCCGAGGACGACGAAGATGCCGGTGCCGAGGGTGGCGCCGATGCTGATCATGGTCAGCTGCCACAGCCCGAGGGTGCGGCGCAGGCTGCCGCCCTCGCCCTGGCCGCCCTCCGCGACCAGGCGCTCCACCGGCTTGCGACGCATGAGGCGCGCACCGAGGCCCGGGGACGGGGGCCCGTTCTGACTGCGCTGGTTCGGGGGTGCGCCTTGGTCGAGCACGCGCTGACTCCTTCGTCGCTGCCGCTGAGGGCGGCGGGGACCGACGGCACCCCTGCACGAGCAGGAACCCACCGAGCGGGGTCCCCGCCACGCCACGTACAGCGCATGACCCTATGAGCCGGGGCATCACGGTCGTAATGCGGCAACCTTGCGCGTCTCCGCAAGATCGTTGCGTTCATGGCGGATGCGCGGGCGTTCGTTGCGCGGGGAGTTCCGACCGTTGCGCAGGGCCCTGATCAGCACCCTTGCGGCAGCTCTTTGACGAGGAAGGTGCACTGCTCGGAGCATTCCCGGGTCGTGCCCTCGTGGTCCTCGTAGGCGTACCGGTCGACGTAGTCGACGAGGGGGCGGTAGCCGAGCCGGGCGTAGAGGGCGGCCGCGCGCGAATTGTCCCTTCCGACGCCGATGCCGACCCTCGTCAGGCGCCGCTCGCGGGCCAGGTCCTCGGCGGCGCGGATCAGCGCCCTGCCGATGCCGCGCGAGCGGAGTTCCGCCGGCCACACACTCAGCCCGCCGATCTCGGGACAGTCCACCGTGACGTCGGGCGCCGCGCAGCCGAGCCAGCGCATCTCCGTGTGCCCCACGGGCCGCCCGTCCAGCCAGGCGACGAGGTATGTGCACTCCCCCGTCTCCTGCCGCGCGAAGCGTCGGGCATGGAACGAGGTGACGCCGGGCGAGCCCATGTACCGGTCGAGCAGCGCCACGTCGGCGGGCGCGCAGACGGTGATCTCCATTCACCCGACGCTAGCGGCCGGCTGCCCGGACGGCCCCCCGTTTTTCCCCGGCGAGCGGGGACAACGGGGGCCGTACCGAAGGGAGTTGCTCAGACCCAGCTGGCGTGCAGCGGCTTGCCCTCCGCGTAGCCGGCCGCGCTCTGGATGCCGACGACGGCCTTCTCGGCGAACTCCTCCAGGGAGCCGGCCCCTGCGTACGTGCAGGAGGAACGGACGCCCGCGATGATCGAGTCGATCAGGTCCTCGACGCCGGGGCGGTCCGGGTCGAGGAACATGCGGGAGGTGGAGATGCCCTCCTCGAACAGCGCCTTGCGGGCGCGGTCGTACGCCGACTCCTCCGACGTACGGTTGGCCACCGCACGCGCGGAGGCCATGCCGAAGGACTCCTTGTACAGGCGTCCGTTGGCGTCCTGCTGGAGGTCGCCCGGGGACTCGTAGGTTCCGGCGAACCAGGATCCGATCATCACGTTGGACGCGCCGGCCGCGAGCGCCATGGCCACGTCGCGAGGGTGACGGACTCCGCCGTCGGCCCACACGTGCTTGCCGTACTTCTTCGCCTCGGCGGCGCACTCCATGACCGCGGAGAACTGGGGGCGGCCCACGCCGGTCATCATGCGGGTGGTGCACATGGCGCCGGGGCCCACACCGACCTTGACGATGTCCGCGCCGGCTTCGATCAGGTCCCTGACTCCCTGCGCGGCGACGATGTTGCCCGCCACGATCGGCACGTGCGGGTCGAGGCCGCGCACCAGCCTGACCGTGCTGATCATCGACTCCTGGTGGCCGTGTGCCGTGTCGATGACGAGGGTGTCGACGCCCGCGTCCAGCAGTTGCTTGGCCTTGGCCGGTGCCTCGCCGTTGATGCCGACGGCGGCGGCGATGCGCAGCCTGCCGTTCGCGTCCACGGCCGGCGTGTAGAGCGTGGCGCGCAGGGCGCCCTTGCGGGTGAGGATGCCGGCGAGGCGGCCGTCCTTGTCGACGGCGGGGGCGTAGCGGCGGTTGGCGTGGTCCAGCCGGTTGAAGGCCTCGCGCGGGTCGATGTCCGCGTCGAGCAGCAACAGGTCCTTGGACATGACCACTTCGAGCTGGGTGAAGCGGTCCACACCGGTCAGGTCCCGGTCGGTGACGACACCGATGGGCCGCTGCTCCTCGTCGACGACGACACCGGCGTTGTGCGCGCGCTTGGGCAGCAGGGACAGCGCGTCGGCGGCGGTCTGGTGCGGGGCCAGCACGATCGGGGTGTCCAGGACGTGGTGACGGCTCTTCACCCAGGAGACGACCTCGGTGACGACCTCGATCGGGATGTCCTGCGGGATGACGACCAGTCCACCGCGCCGGGCCATCGTCTCGGCCATGCGGCGCCCGGCAATGGCGGTCATGTTGGCGACGACCAGCGGGATGGTGGTGCCCGTGCCGTCCGGGGAGCTGAGGTCCACGCCCTGCCGCGAGCCGACCGCGCTGCGGCTCGGGACCATGAACACGTCGTCGTACGTCAGGTCGTACGGGGGCTGGAGGTCATTGAGGAAACGCACGTGCTGCACATCCCAGTCGATCAGAGGTGGCCCCCGGACAGGTCAGCCAGGGGGAAGAGCACGTACTTCATTGTCCCATGGCGGCCGGCACGCGAGGCACGGGCGAAACATCCAGGCAGGTCAGAGGGACCTTAGGAGGAACCTCCAAGGTCCAGCGCCACGGAGAGCGCCGGCGTCCGGTCGGCCGCCTCGGCGAACACCTCCCGGGCGGTCTCCCACTCGTCCGGCCGCGCCTTCGCGTACGGCTGCCAGTTCCGTACGACGATCAGGAGCCCCCGCTCGACGGCGCCCTCGGGCCACACGGTGTGATCGCCGAGGGAGTCGGCCAGCGCGTCCCAGTTGCGGCCGAACCAGTCGGGCAGCTCCAGGGCCCGGGCGCAGCGGTCCATCAGCCCCGCCTTGTCGGTGACCTCGTCGAGGTCCAGCGTGACCACGCGCCGGCCCGCCAGATCGTCGGTCATCTCGGCGCCTCCCGAGGAGTGGGGGTGATCGTCGGTGCAGTGGACCACAAAGGGGGGCGGCCATGGCGGCGTACCGCCACGACCACCCCTCCTTGCGGACGGTTCGTCAGATCCCGTCGGGGTCGGACCGGTTGAGCGCCGGCTTCGGCGGGGGCCCCGCCGTCATCAGGTAGTCCGCGGCCGACGTGTCCGTCACCAGGCTGGTGACGAGCCCCGACCGCAGCACCGCGTCGATCGCGGCCGCCTTGCGCTGCCCGCCCGCGATCGCGACGACCTCGGGGATACGGCGGAGCTGGTCGGCCTTGACGGTGATGCACCGCTCGCCCAGATCCCGCCCGACCCGGCGGCCGTCGGAGTCGAAGAGGTGCGCGGACATCTCGGCGGCGACACCGAGCGAGGCGTAGTGCGACACCTCCTCGTCGCTGAGCATGTCGTGCACGGTCGAGATGCCCGGCTCCCACGAGCCGATGGAGACGCAGGCGACCGTGACCTTGTCGAAGTACTCGAAGGCCCGGGCGATCCCCGTCTGGTTGCGCAGCGCGATCGCCGTGGCGGCGTCCGGCAGCAGCATCGGCGCGTAGATGGGATGGGCGTCGCCGCCCGACACCTGCGCGGCACGCCGTACCGCCTCCACCGAGCCGCGCTCGGCGGTCCCGGCGTCGTACACACCCGTCAACTGCACCACCGTGCACGGTGGCAGCCGGTCCAGTGCCGCCGCCATGTGGATGGTGGAGCGGCCCCAGGCCAGGCCCAGCACATCACCTTCGTTCAGGAGCTCGCCGAGCAGGTCGGCGGCCACCTCTCCCAGGTTCTCGGGGTCGGGCGTCTCCTCGGCCTCGGCCGGGGACTCGACCACCACTGCGTGCCTGAGGCCGTAGCGGGCGCGGAGCGCGTCCGAGCGCTCCGCGTCCAGCTCGGCCGGGACGCGGATCTCGATTCGTACGAGATCCCGTTCGAGAGCGGTTTCCAGGACCCGGGCCACCTTGAAGCGGCTGACGCCGAACTCCTCCGCGATCTGGATCTTGGACTTGCCCTCGAGGTAGAAGCGGCGGGCCATGGCCGCCGCCTGCACCAGCTCAGCGGGTCCCATCCGCATGGCTGACCGGCCCGCCGACATACCCGACACGGCGATCTCCTCACTGCTGTTCACACTCTGGATTCGCCGTTCATCCTTGCAGATGTGGCGCACTTGATCAGCCCTGATGAGAGCCGTTCACGTTCCCGTGGTTCAGTGGCCGCATGCCCAGGAGGCCTTGGCCGTCGCCCCCTCCGCCTGCGTGCGCAATGCACGTACCGCCTCGGCCGGGTCGGATGCGCCGTAGACCGCCGAGCCGGCGACGAACACGTCGGCTCCCGCGTCCGCGCAGCGCTCGATGGTGGAGGCCGAGACTCCGCCGTCGACCTGGAGCCACAGCTCCAGGCCGTGCTTGCTGATCAACTCGCGGGTGCGGCGAATCTTGGGGAGCATGATGTCGAGAAAGGCCTGACCCCCGAAGCCCGGCTCGACCGTCATGATCAGCAACATGTCGAGTTCGGGAAGCAGGTCCTCGTACGGCTCGATGGGCGTCGCGGGCCTCAGCGCCATGGAGGCGCGGGCGCCCTTGGCCCGGATCTCCCGGGCGAGCCGGACCGGAGCGGCGGCCGCCTCGACGTGGAAGGTGACGGACGAGGCCCCCGCCTCCACGTACTGGGGCGCCCACCGATCGGGGGCCTCGATCATCAGATGGCAGTCCAGCGGGGTGTCCGTCGCACGGGCCAGCGACTCTACGACCGGCACGCCGAGGGTGAGGTTCGGGACGAAATGGTTGTCCATCACGTCTACGTGGAGCCAGTCGGCTCCCTCAACCGCCTTCGCCTCGTCCGCGAGGCGGGCGAAGTCGGCGGACAGGATGCTGGGATTGATCTGCGCGGCCATGCCCCAAGACTGCCATGTCCGGGCACGAATGTTCGCGCCGGTCCAGACCTGAGCCGTCCACCGGATGTTGCACCGGGGCTGCCCGTGCCATGCTGGGCGGCCGATCGGCTCCACGAGCGGCTGTGGGGGTGGCCATGACGGGGATCCAGGGGAACGGACAGGGGCAGCGGGGCATCGCACATCTGGTGTGCGGGCGGCGTGCCAAGTGGCTGGTGCTGGTGCTGTGGCTGGTGGTGCTGTTCCTGACGGCACCGTTCGCCTCGAAGCTCACCGACGCCCAGGACAACGACGCGGCCTCCTGGCTGCCCGGCTCCGCCGAGTCGACCCAGGTCCTGGAGATCTCCGAGGACTTCAGGCCCGAGCAGATCCCCGCGATCGTGGTGTACGCCCGCGAGGACGGCCTGACCGCCCAGGAACGGGCGCAGATCACCGAGGACACGGCCGAACTCAAGCAGTTGACGGCTCACGGCATCCGCGGTGACGAGACCCGGGGCCCGGTCTACGACCGGCAGACCGACCCGCGCGCCGCCCAGGTCCTGGTGCCGATCACCATGGACGAGAAGGGCTGGGAGGAGATCGCACCCGCCGTCGACTCCATCCGCGAGATCGTCGGTGAGGGCGGCGACGGGCTCGCCGTGCACATCACCGGCCCGGGCGGCACGTCCGCCGACTTCTCCGAGGCCTTCGAGGGCATCGACTCCACGCTGCTGATCTCGGCGATGGCCGTGGTCATCGTGATGCTGCTGCTCACCTACCGCAGCCCGACCCTCATCCTGGTCCCGCTGGTCGCGGTGATCGCCGCGCTGCTCACCGCCCAGGCGCTGATCTACTTCCTGGCGGAACACGGGGGCCTGACGGTCAACGGCCAGAGCGCGGGCATCCTGACCGTGCTCGTGTTCGGCGCGGGGACGGACTATGCCCTGCTGCTGGTCGCCCGCTACCGCGAGGAACTGCGCCGCCACGAGGACCGCCACGAGGCGATGGCACTCGCCCTGCACCGCGCGGGCCCGGCGGTCCTCGCCTCCGGCGCGACCGTCGTGCTGAGCATGCTGGTGCTGCTGGCCGCCGAGATGAACTCCACCAGGGGTCTCGGGCCGGTGGCGGCGATCGGCGTCGCGGTCGCCCTGCTGGCGATGATGACGCTGTTCCCGGCGCTGCTGGTGATCTTCGGCCGCTGGATCTTCTGGCCGGTGATTCCGCACCTCGGCACGCCCAACCCGGCCGACCGGGGCTTCTGGGCCCGGATGGGCGGCCGTATGGCCGTGCGCCCCCGCATGGTCTGGGGCGTCACCGCGGTGGTGCTGGCGATCTGCTCGCTCGGCCTGATCCAGCTGCGCGCCGAGGGCATCAGCAACGCGGACGCCTTCACCGGGAAACCGGACTCGATCGTCGGCCAGGAGGTCTCGGCACGCTACTTCCCGGCCGGAAGCGGTGATCCGCTGGTCGTCGTCAGCAACCAGGCGCAGGCGCGGCAGGTCGGCGAGACGGTCGCCGCCACCCGGGGCGTCGTCCCCGAGTCGCTCGGTCTGCCACCGGGCACCAAGCCGTCCTTCGAGGGCAAGGTGCTGTTCGAGGCCACCATGACCGATCCGGCCGACAGCGAGGCCGCGAAACAGACCGTGGAACGGGTGCGCGACGCCGTGCACGCGGTGCCGGACGCCGACGCCCAGGTGGGCGGCGGTACGGCAGCGCTGCTGGACATGGACGAGGCGACCACGCACGACAACAGACTGATCATCCCGCTGGTGCTGGTCGTCGTGCTGCTGATCCTGTGCGTCCTGCTGCGCGCGCTGATCGCCCCGCTGCTGCTGATCGGGACGGTGATCCTGTCGTTCACGGCGGCCCTCGGCATCAGCGCGCTCGCGTTCCGCCACGTCTTCGACTACGCGGGCGAGTCGACGGACTTCCCGCTGTTCGTGTTCGTCTTCCTGGTCGCCCTGGGCATCGACTACAACATCTTCCTGACCACCCGCATCCGTGAGGAGGCCGCCCATCAGGGCACCCGCAAGGGCACGCTGACCGGCCTGGCCGCGACCGGGGCCGTCATCACCTCGGCGGGCCTGGTCCTCGCGGGCACCTTCGCCGCCCTGGCCACCCTGCCGATGGTCGCCTTCGCCGAACTCGGCTTCGCGGTGGCCCTGGGCGTGCTCCTCGACACGTTCATCGTGCGGTCGGTGCTGGTGACGTCCCTGTTCCTGGACGTGGGCCCGAAGGTGTGGTGGCCGCACCGGCTGGCCCGGGAGGACGGCGGGTCCCCCGACGCCCGGGCGGTGGGGGCCGGAGTCAGCCGGTCCGTCGAATGAGCGCCAGGTACATGGCGTCGGTTTCGTGGCGATGCGGCCACAGCTGTACGTCGGGACCCTCGCCGAGGTCCGGCACTCCGGGCAACAGGGGCCGGGCGTCGACGAGTTCGGCCTCGGGGTGTTGCTTGAGCACGTCGTCGACGACGGCCCGGGTCTCCGCGAGATGCGGCGAGCAGGTGGCGTAGCCGACGATCCCGCCGACCCGCACGGAGTCGAGCGCGGAGTGCAGCAGGTCGCGCTGCAGCGGCGCGAACCCCTCGAGGTCCTCGGGGCGCCTGCGCCAGCGGGCCTCGGGCCGCCGCCGCAGCGCGCCGAGCCCGGTGCACGGCACGTCCATCAGCACCCGGTCGAAGGAGCCGGGCCGCCACGGCGGCCGGGTCCCGTCGGCGGCGATGACCTGGTAGGGCCCGGGGTTGCCGTCGAGGGTCCTGGCGACGAGCCCGGCCCGGTGCGGCTGCACCTCGGAGGCGAGCAGGAAAGCCCCGCGCTCGGCGGCGAGAGCGGCGAGCAGCGCCGCCTTGCCACCGGGCCCGGCGCATCCGTCGAGCCACTTCTCGTCCCGCCCTTCGAGGGGCGCGTGGGCGAGGGCCAGGGCGACGAGCTGGCTGCCCTCGTCCTGCACACCGGCCCGGCCGTCCCGTACGGCCTCGATGGCACCGGGCTCGCCGCCCTCGGCCAGCCGCACGGCGTACGGCGACCAGCGGCCCGCCACCGCGGCCTCCTCCCGAAGCAGCTCGTCGGTGGTGGACCGGCCCGGCCGCGCCACCAGGGTCACCTCGGGCCGCTCGTTGTCGGCCGCCAGCAGTTCCTCGATGCCGGCCCGCCCGCCGCCGAGCGAGTCCCACAGCGCGGAGACGACCCAGCGGGGGTGCGAGTGCACGACGCCGAGATGGTCCTCGGGGTCCTTGTCGTAGGGCGGCGCGACCTTCGCGACCCACCCGTCGAGGTCGTCCTGCGCGACCTTGCGCAGCACGGCGTTGACGAACTTCGCCCGCCCGTCGCCGAGCACCACCCGGGCGAGCTCGACGGACGAGGACACGGCGGCGTGCGTCGGGATCCGCGTCCCGAGCAGCTGGTGCACGCCGAGACTGAGCACGTCGAGCACCGGCGGGTCGACCTCGCGCAACGGCCGGTCGATACAGGCTTTGATGACGGCGTCGTACGTTCCCTGCCGGCGCAGCGTGCCGTACACCAGCTCGGTCGCCAGCGCCGCGTCCCGCCCGTCGAAGTCGCCCTTCGCCCGCGCCTTCCGCAGCAGCGGCGGCAGGACGAGGTTGGCGTACGCGTCCCGCTCGTCCACGGCTCGCAGCGCCTCGAAGGCGAGGAAGCGGACGGGGTCCTTCTGCGGCCGGCGGTAGGGCTTGCCGGCGGGGCGGGGCCGACGGGGCTGGTCACTCACGAAAAAGGTGCTCCGGGTTCAGAGGGGATACCCGCCAAGGGTAAGTCCGTGGCCCCTCGTATCACGCGCCGAGGGTCTCGCCGTCACCGATGCGCACCCCGCGCGCCCAGTCGGCGGCCTTCATCGGCTTCTTGCCCTGGGCCTGCACCCACACAAGCTCGACGGCGTAGGAGCCCGTGCCGACGTGGACGTCGTTCTTGCCGACGGAGAGCACGCCGGGGGCCAGGTCGGTCCGCTGGGGCACGGGCCGGGCCTGGATGAGCTTGAGCCGTTCGCCCCGGAAGACCGTCCAGGCGCCGGGCGCCGGAGTGCACCCGCGCACCACCCGGTCCACCCGCAGCGCCGGCGTCGCCCAGTCCACCCGGGCGTCCTCGACGGTGATCTTCGGGGCGAGGGTGATGCCCTCGGCGGGCTGCGGTACGGCCTTCAGCGCGCCGTCCGCGATCCCGTCCATGGTCGCGGCGAGCAGCCCCGAGCCCGCGAAAGCGAGCCGGGTCAGCAGGTCGCCGCTGGTGTCGGTGGGCCGGATCTCCTCGGTGACCGTGCCGTAGACGGGCCCGGAGTCGAGCCCCTCCTCGATCAGGAAGGTCGAGGCGCCGGTGATCTCGTCTCCCGCCATGATGGCGTGCTGCACCGGGGCGGCCCCGCGCCAGGCGGGCAGCAGCGAGAAGTGCAGGTTGACCCAGCCGTGGGCGGGGATGTCGAGGGCCACCCTGGGCAGAAGCGCGCCGTAGGCGACGACGGGGCAGCAGTCCGGGGCGATCTCCCCGAGCCGCTCCAGGAACTCCGGATCCCGCGGCCTGACCGGCTTCAGCACCTCGATCCCGGCTTCCTCGGCCCGCTGGGCGACGGGAGAGGCGACCAGCCTCCGCCCACGTCCGGCCGGCGCGTCGGGCCGCGTGACGACGGCGGCCACCTCGTGCCGCCCGGAGGCGAGCAGAGCGTCCAGAGCGGGAACGGCGACCTCGGGGGTACCGGCGAAGACGAGCTTCATGGGTGGGTTCGGGCCTCTCGGGCGGGGGCGGGGCGGGCAACGCCCAAGTCTATGACCACGTATGGAACAGCGATGGGGGACCAACCCGACGCCCGGGATCGAGGCGCAGACCCCCCTCCGGGGGCGTACGCATATGCCCATACGCCCCCGGTGCGTGACCAGCGGAGCACAGACGCGTTGGTCAAGACAGAGTTGACCAACGCGGGCCGTACATCGCGCGGCCCGATCCTTTTCATCGCCGGTTCGAGAGGCTTGTTCATGGCCGACCACGCAACCCACGACGCCCAGGCTCGGGCCAGCCTGCACTTGCTGGTGCGGGACATCGAGCGGGTCCGCCGGCAGGTGGACGCACTGCGCACGCTCACCGCCCAGCTGGGCAACGTCTACCGCCCGCGCCGCTCCGGCCCGTCCACGGGCTTCGTCGTCTACGGACGCGCCCCCGCCCCGACGGTCCGACTCGCCCAGGAACTGCGGGACAGTGTCGAGACGCTGGTCACGGCCGCCGTGGACTTCGACCGCTCGCTCGGCTTCTCGTGGGACGCGGTGGGTTCCGCCCTCGGAGTCACCAAGCAGGCGGTGCACCGCCGTTACGGCGCGCGCCGCGCCACGGCCCAGACGGTGACCGAGCCCGAGCGGACCACGGACGCCGCGCCTTCCCGCACGGTCAACGTGGGCTCCGGCATCACCACCGTGCCCACGGTCCCCGCCGCACGCTCGATGCCGTCCCAGCCGACGGCAGGCAGCCCGTCCCTTCGCGACGAGGCCAGGCCGACCGCCTTCCCCGCCCCCCGCAACGGCTGACCGATCCCCTTCCCTGCCCTCCCGGCGCATCCGGGAGGGCAGCCGCATGTCACGGGTCTCCACCGCGCGCGACCGCGTTTCCGGCGCGCGTGAACGCTCTGCGCGCAGCACCGCTTTCCAGCGCAGCACCGCGTCCCGGCCCGCCACCGCGTCCCAGCCCGTCACCGCGTTCCGGCGTATCGAGGCACCGAGGCATCCCTGGCGGCCTCGTTGCCCAGACTCCCGGCGGCCAGGTCCGGACCGCCGCGGCGGCCGTCGTCCCCCTCCGCCTCAGCCGATGTCGGGCGGATCGATCCGCACCCGGACCCCCGCCTCCCCGCCCCCACGCGCCATCCGCGCCGCCTGCGCGGCCTTCAGCGCGGACGCCAGCGCCGACCCCGTCCCCGGCGGCACCCGGATCAGCGCCCGCTCCCAGTGCTCCCCGGGCGGCGGCGCCCCGGCCCGGCGCGGACGCCCGGCGGTCGTGACGGGCACCGGCACGGGCCCCAACACCTCGGCCTCCGAGGGCAGTTCCACCGCCCCCAGGAACTCGGCGAGCGCCTCCGCGGGCGCCGACACCGCCGCCATCCGCGACACCGGGGGAAATCCCAGCTCGGCCCGCTCCGAGAGCTCCCGCACCGCATGGCCGACGGGGTCCCATCGCACGAGGGCCTGCACGGGCCGCAGCGTGGGTTCGGCGACGATCACGACCGTGCCCCCCGCACCCTGCGGCCGCACCAGCGCCGCCGCCCCGAGCCACCGCCGCAACGCGTCCTCACCGGCGCGCAGATCGGGTCGCCCGAGCATGGCCCAGCCGTCCAGCAGCAGCGCGGCCGCGTACCCGCCCTCGGCGACGGGTTCGGCCCCCGGTGTGCTCACCACCAGTGCGGGCGCCGACGCCACGGTGTCCAGCACCTGCTCGCGTCCGGAGGTCCGCACCGGCACGGCCGGAAACGCCCGCCCCAGCTCCTCCGCGGTCCGTCGCGCCCCCACGACCTGCGCCCGCAGCCGGAACGCACCGCACTCCGGACAGTGCCAGGCACCCTCGTCGCGCCCGCACCACCCGCACCGCAGCGCGGCACCGGACTCCTGCGCCTCCAACGGCCCGGCGCAGTGCCGACAGCGCGCGGGCGCCCGGCAGTTGGCGCACGCCATCCGCGGTACGTACCCCCGCCGGGGCACCTGGACGAGCACCGGCCCCTGCCGCAGCCCCTCCCTGACGACCTGCCAGGCGAGGGTGGGCAGCCGGGCGGCCCGGGCGGCCTCGTCCCGGGCGAGATCGCCGTCACCGACGGTCCGGACGAGCGGAGCGGCGCCCCGCACCTGCTCCCGCCCGGCGACGAGCGGCCGGGCCCATCCGCTCTCCACGAGCTGCGCCGCCTCGACGGTGCAGCTCCAACTCCCCAGCAGGAACGCGCACTTGTCGAGCGCGGCCCGCAGCAGCAGCACCTCCCGGGCATGGGGCTGGGGCGCGTGCTGCTCGCTGTGGCTGTCGTCGCCGTCCTCCCAGATGGCGACCAGCCCGAGATCCTGAACGGGGGCGAACATGGCGGCCCGCGTGCCGATGACCGCCCGTACGGAACCGCGTCGCACGGCCAGCCACTCCCGATACCGCTTCTCGGGCCCGGCGTCGGCGGTGAGCACGGCGTGCCGCCCCTCCCCCAGCAACGCCGTCAACGCGGCGTCGGCCCGCGCGACCGCCCGCCCGTCCGGCAGCACCACCAGCGCGCCGCGCCCGGAGGCCAGCGTCGCCGCCACGGCCCGCGCCAGCTCCTCGCTCCACTGCGGCCCGGGCAGCGCGTTCCACACGGCCCGCGGGGCGCCCCCCGAGGCCAGCGCCTCCACGAACGCCGCCCCGTGCTCGTACCGCTCCCAGGACCCCGCCTCGGGCGCGCTCGGCGGCGGCAGCGGCGCGGGCGACGGCCGCTGCTCGGCCCTCGCGCTGCGCGGCGGAACGGCAAGCTGCAGGACGTCGGCAAGACTCCCGGCGTACCGATCGGCGACAGCCCGCGCCAGCCCCAGCAACTCCTCGCCGAGCACCGGTTCCGGCGACACGACCTGGGCCAGCGCGGCAAGCGGCCCGGAGTAGTCGGACTCGGCGAGCCGCTCGACGAGGAACCCGTCGATCAGCCCGCCACCCTCACGCCGGCCGTCCCGCACCCGGTGCCGCCCGGCCCCGAACCGCACCCGCACCCGCACCCCGGGCTGCGCGTCGGCGTCCAGCTCCTCGGGCACCGCGTAGTCGAAGTACCGGTCGAGATGCAGCACTCCCTTGTCCACCAGCACCCGGGCGACGGGCAACTCCTTGGCCAGCGCGGCCCCGCGCCAGGTCCGCGGCTTGGCCCGGGGCTTCTTCGCCTGCCGCACACTGTCCCGGATGAGCGCAAGCTGCTCGGGCGGCGCCCCTTCGGCCCCACCGTCCACCGACCCGTTCTCGCTGCTCACACCTGCATTCTTACCAAACGCGACTGACAACCGACGACGCCCAAGGCCTTGGACGGCAACGCCGAGCACTCCGCCGCGGGCCACGACGAGCGCGCTCCGTGCGCCGGCCTCGAGAACGTGCGGCTCCACCGGGCAAGGCCGCCTCGCCTCGCCGGCACGCTTCGCGGAGTACACCGGCCGGCTGGCCCGGAGGCAGGCGACGAATCGGCAGTCCTGCACGGGACCGGCCCGCCGCAGACATCGCCGTGTCGGCCCGTGACCGCCAGTCGGCGTACGCCCTGGACCGACGTGAGCGACGACGACGCGCGACGAGGCCCGGCCCCCACCGGGGGGCCGGGCCTCGAAACGGAGCAGGTCGAGCTACGGTCTACAGCCCCGCGGCCTTCCGCAGCGCGTCCACGCGGTCCGTCTTCTCCCACGTGAACTCGGGCAGTTCGCGGCCGAAGTGGCCGTACGCCGCCGTCTGGGCGTAGATCGGGCGGAGCAGGTCGAGGTCGCGGATGATGGCGGCCGGGCGGAGGTCGAAGACCTCGTCGATGGCCTTCTCGATCCGGTCGGTGTCGACCTTGGCGGTGCCGAAGGTCTCCACGAACAGGCCGACCGGCTCGGCCTTGCCGATCGCGTAGGCGACCTGGACCTCGCAGCGGGTGGCGAGACCCGCGGCGACCACGTTCTTGGCGACCCAGCGCATCGCGTACGCCGCCGAACGGTCCACCTTGGACGGGTCCTTGCCGGAGAACGCGCCACCGCCGTGGCGGGCCATGCCGCCGTACGTGTCGATGATGATCTTGCGACCGGTCAGGCCGGCGTCGCCCATCGGGCCGCCGATCTCGAAGCGGCCGGTCGGGTTGACCAGGAGACGGTAGTTCTCGGTGTCGAGCTTGATGCCGTCCTCGAGGAGGGCCTTGAGCTCCGCCTCCACCACGAACTCGCGGATGTCGGGGGCCAGCAGCGACTCCAGGTCGATGTCCGACGCGTGCTGCGAGGAGACGACGACCGTGTCGAGACGGGCGGCCTTGTCGCCGTCGTACTCGATGGTGACCTGCGTCTTGCCGTCGGGGCGCAGGTAGGGGATGGTGCCGTTCTTGCGGACCTCGGACAGGCGCTTGGACAGGCGGTGCGCCAGGAAGATCGGCAGCGGCATCAGCGTGGGCGTCTCGTCGCACGCGTAACCGAACATCAGGCCCTGGTCACCCGCGCCCTGGCGGTCCAGCTCGTCCTCGTCGCCCTCGACCCGGGACTCGTAGGCGGTGTCGACGCCCTGCGCGATGTCCGGGGACTGCGCGCCGATCGACACCGAGACGCCGCAGGAGGCGCCGTCGAAGCCCTTCTTCGAGGAGTCGTAGCCGATCTCCAGGATCTTGTCGCGCACCAGCTGGGCGATCGGCGCGTACGCCTTGGTCGTTACCTCTCCGGCCACGTGCACCAGGCCGGTCGTGATCAGCGTCTCGACGGCGACCCGGGAAGTCGGGTCCTCCTTCAGGAGCGCGTCGAGAATGGTGTCGCTGATCTGGTCAGCGATCTTGTCGGGGTGACCCTCGGTCACGGACTCCGAGGTGAACAGGCGACGGGACACAACGCTCCCTGGGGTTGCAGCGGCTGCTGGCTGATCATTGGCGGACGGTCGGGGGCTGCGCCCGGCGTCGTCCGAGAACAGTTTATCGGTCGTACTCGGCCACCGGCCTCCCCGTCTCGTCTCTCGGGAGGGCTGTGACCTGCGGCACAGGCATTCTGCCCAATGGCGAGCGAGCTTGGCCAGGGGCGCCACGCCCCAATCTGCGGGGCTCGAGCGATCCTTGGGCGTAAAGAGACGGTCAGCCCAGGCGTTCGGCCACCAGGTCCCACACGGTTTCGGCCAGGGCTTCCTTCGGGCCGTGCGGGACCGGCGTCTCGCTGCCGTCGGCGCCCAGCACGAGGGCCTCGTTCTCCTCGGAGCCGAAGGTCTTGCGCTCCCCCACCTCGTTCACCACGAGGAGGTCGCAGCCCTTGCGCCGCAGCTTCGTACGGCCGTTGGCCAGCACGTCGTCCGTCTCGGCGGCGAAGCCGACGACCACCTGCCCGGGGCGGGCGCGGTCGGCGGAGATCTCCGCGAGGATGTCCGGATTCCGTATGAGCACGATGGGGTCGGGGTCCTGGCCGTCCTTCTTCTTGATCTTTCCGGCGGCGTACGTCTGCGGCCGGAAGTCGGCCACCGCCGCGGCCATGACGACCACGTCGGCGTCCGCGGCGGCCTTCAGCACCGCCTCCCGCAACTGTACGGCCGTTCCGACCGGGACGACGTCCACGCCCGCCGGGTCGGGCAGGCCGGTGTTCGCCGCGATCAGCGTGACCCTGGCCCCCCGCGCCGCGGCGGTGCGGGCGAGGGCGTAGCCCTGCTTGCCGGAGGAGCGGTTGCCGAGGAAGCGGACGGGGTCGAGGGGTTCGCGGGTGCCGCCGGCGCTGACGACGACGTGCCGGCCCGTGAGGTCGGGTTCGGTGACGCCCCGGGCCAGGACGCGCCGGCAGACCTCGAAGATCTCGGCGGGATCGGGCAGCCGGCCCTTGCCGGTGTCGACGCCGGTCAGGCGGCCCACGGCCGGTTCGACGACCACGGCGCCCCGGCGGCGCAGCGTCGCCACGTTCTCCCGGGTGGCCGGGTGTTCCCACATCTCGGTGTGCATCGCGGGCGCGAAGACGACCGGGCAGCGGGCGGTGAGCAGGGTGTTGGTGAGGAGGTCGTCGGCGAGGCCGTGGGCCGCCTTGGCGAGCATGTCCGCGGTGGCGGGGGCGACGACCACCAGGTCGGCGTGCTGGCCGATGCGGACGTGCGGCACCTCGTGGACGTCGTCCCAGACCTCGGTGGAGACCGGGTGGCCGGAGAGCGCGGACCAGGTGGCGGCGCCGACGAAGTGCAGGGCGGAGGCGGTGGGCACCACCCGGACGTCGTGCCCGGACTCGGTCAGTCTGCGCAGCAGCTCACAGGCCTTGTACGCGGCGATGCCACCGCTGACGCCCAGAACGACCTTCGGCTTGTCCACCGTTTCTCCCCGCACCTCGGAAAACGTACGCCGCGGCTCCCGCCGTACACGACTCCATCACACACCACAGGCCCGGCAGTCGCGCTGCCGGGCCTGTGGAAAAGCTCACCGCAAGCTGAAAATGCTACTGCGCCGGGCCTTCGACAGCCTCGGACGTCAGCAGACCCGCGTTGATCTCGCGCAGGGCGATCGACAGCGGCTTCTCGTGGACGTGGGTGTCAACGAGCGGGCCGACGTACTCGAGGAGACCCTCGCCGAGCTGCGAGTAGTACGCGTTGATCTGGCGGGCCCGCTTGGCCGCGTAGATGACGAGGCTGTACTTCGAGTCCGTGGCCTCGAGAAGCTCGTCGATCGGCGGGTTGATGATGCCCTCGGGCGCGGAGATGGAAGAGGACACGCTCTACCTTCCGATGGATGGGAAAAGATCAGTCATGATCACACAACTTCCATCAAGGCTAGCAGCTCGCGCGCTACATCCTCGACGGAGGTGTTGACCAGGGTCACGTCGAACTCCGGCTCGGCCGCCAGTTCGATCTTCGCCGCCTCCAGGCGGCGCTCGATCACCTCGGGCGGCTCGGTGCCTCGACCGGTGAGTCTGCGCACCAGCTCCTCCCAGGAGGGCGGAGCCAGGAACACCAGCTGGGCGTCCTTCATGGACTCGCGGACCTGCCGGGCACCCTGGAGGTCGATCTCCAGGAGCACGGGCTCGCCCGCCTCCAGGCGCTCCAGCACGGCCGCACGCGGCGTGCCGTAGCGGTTGCCGGCGAACTCGGCCCACTCCAGCAGCTCACCGTTGGCGATCAGCTTGTCCATCTCCTCGTCGGTGACGAAGAAGTACTGGACTCCGTGCTTCTCGCCAGGACGAGGCTTGCGGGTCGTCGCCGACACCGAGAGCCAGACCTCGGGGTGTTCCTTGCGCATATGAGCGACGACCGTGCTCTTGCCGACCCCGGAGGGGCCGGAGAGCACGGTCAGCCGCGGACGTTCACTCATGCAGCGATTATTCCAGCAATCCCGGAGTGCCCGGGACTCCCTTCCCGGAGTGACCCGGGGTTCAGGAGCCGGTGCTGCCGAACTCACGTTCCAGGGAGGCGATCTGGTTGGAACCGAGGCCGCGCACACGGCGGCTTTCGGAGATGCCGAGTCGCTCCATGATCTGCTTGGCGCGGACCTTGCCCACGCCTGGCAGGGACTCGAGCAGCGCGGAGACCTTCATCTTGCCGATGACGTCGTTCTCCTGGCCCTGCTTGATGACCTCGTGCAGGGAGGCGCCGGAGTGCTTGAGTCGATTCTTGACCTCGGCCCGCTCCCGGCGAGCCGCGGCGGCCTTTTCGAGCGCGGCTGCGCGCTGTTCAGGGGTAAGGGGCGGAAGAGCCACGCCTACGTCACCTCGGATGTCGAACTGTCGGATACGGACCGGTGAGGAACCTAGTCGCCCCACACCTGGGGAGCTACGAGCAACACGCTTGCCCGTTCGCTCTCGTCGGAGACTAGCGGCCAAGTGCGCCAGAGTCAGCGAGAACAGCGGAAAAGTCCTGGTCAGCCTCCGCCAGGCCGGACATTTCAGACATATTGCCCAGGATTTGAGGATGTATTCAGACTCAAGTCGGCTCCGGACCACTCATCGGAGGACTCGAGCACCGAGGCGAAGGCCTCAGGCGGCCGCCACCGCGGCCCGGATCTCCTCCGCGAAGCGGTCCGCGGCGTCACGCAGTGCGACGACGTCGGGACCGTGGCGCAACACACCCCGGCTGACGTTCGGCACGACGTTGCGCACGACCGCACCGAAAACGCCCGGAAGGTCGGCCGGAGTGGCCCCCTGGGCGCCGATCCCGGGCGCCAGGAGCGGCCCGTTGATGTCCAGGTCG
Organism: Streptomyces sp. NPDC033131; assembly: GCF_055578365.1. Lineage (NCBI taxonomy): Bacteria > Bacillati > Actinomycetota > Actinomycetes > Kitasatosporales > Streptomycetaceae > Streptomyces > Streptomyces sp. NPDC033131. The sequence continues at coordinate 83,475 of NZ_JBVIPA010000034.1, read as the reverse complement.
TACGACGACAGGTCGCCCAGCGTGGCGCCCACGACGGCCCCGAAGGACCCCAGGGGCCCCTCTCCCGCGTTCTCGGCGGCCAGGTGGGCCAGCATCGTCGCTCCGACGTCGCGGCCGTCGGCGCGGACCGCGTGCTGGACCTCGCCGCCCTCCGGGTTCGACGTCAGGGCGAGCACGAACAGGCCCGTGCCGGTCTCCCGCGCCAGCTCGACGGCCGGCCCGAGCGAGCCGTAGCCGAGGTACGGCGAGACGGTCAGCGCGTCGGAGAACAGCGGCGCGTCCTTGAGCAGGAAGGACTCGGCGTACGCGGCCATGGTCGAGCCGATGTCGCCGCGCTTGGCGTCCATCACGACCAGCGCGCCTGCCGCTCGCGCCTCGGCGACCGTCTTCTCAAGGACGGCGACGCCTCGCGAGCCGAAGCGCTCGAAGAAGGCGCTCTGCGGCTTGAGGACGGCGACCCGGTCGGCCATCGCCTCGACGACCGTGCGGCTGAACCGCTCCAGGCCGGCCACGTCGTCGTTCAGGCCCCACTCGGTGAGCAGGGCGGCGTGCGGGTCGATGCCTACGCACAGCGGGCCGCGGTAGTCCATGGCGCGGCGCAGCCGGGCACCGAAGGGCTCGGTCATGCCGTCTTCCTCACGTCGGCGCCGACCGCGTCGGCGAGGGTCGCGTAGGGGCTCGTGCGCAGACGCGCGGCGAGTCCCTTGTGGATGGCGCGGCCCCAGAAGGGGCCCTCGTAGATGAAGGCGCTGTACCCCTGGACCAGTGTGGCGCCCGCCAGGATGCGCTGCCAGGCGTCCTCGGCGTTCTCGATGCCGCCGACGCCCACCAGGGTGATCCGGTCGCCCACGCGCGCGTAGAGGCGGCGCAGCACCTCCAGGGAACGCGCCTTGAGGGGCGCTCCGGACAGCCCGCCGGTCTCCTTCACCAGGCCTGGCGCGGACGTCAGGCCGAGGCCCTCGCGCGCGATGGTGGTGTTGGTGGCGATGATCCCGTCCAGGCCGAGCTCGACGGCCAGATCCGCGACCGCGTCGACGTCCGCGTCGGCGAGGTCCGGCGCGATCTTCACCAGGAGCGGGACGCGGCGCGAGGTGGCCGCGCGGTCGGCGGCCTCGCGGACGGCGCTCAGAAGGGGCCTCAGCGCCTCGGTGGCCTGGAGATTGCGCAGCCCCGGGGTGTTCGGCGACGACACGTTCACGACCAGGTAGTCGGCGTACGGGGCCAGCCGCTCGGCCGACTTCACGTAGTCGCCGACGGCCTCCTCCTCCGGGACGGCCTTGGTCTTGCCGATGTTGACGCCGACGACGGTCCTGAAGACGGGCGTGCGGGAGGCCAGGCGGGCGGCGACGGTCAGCGAGCCGTCGTTGTTGAAGCCCATGCGGTTGATCAGCGCGCGGTCCTTCACGAGCCGGAACAGCCGCTGCTTGGGGTTGCCGGGCTGCGCCTCCCCCGTGACCGTGCCGATCTCGACGTGGTCGAAGCCGAGCATCGACATGCCGTCGATGGCGACGGCGTTCTTGTCGAAGCCGGCGGCGAGCCCGAAGGGGCCGTGCATCCGCAGCCCGAAGGCCTCCGTGCGCAGCTCCTTGTGGCGGGGCGCGAGGGCGGCGGCGACGAACGTCCGCAGGACGGGGATCCGGACGGCGAGCCGGATCCAGCGGAAGGCCAGGTAGTGGGCTTTCTCGGGGTCCATCCGGGTGAAGACCAGACGGAAGAAGAGCTTGTACATCGCGAGAGTCCTCTGGGGTCCTCATGAAGAGGGGGACACCTTCCGGTGTCCCCCTCAGGGCTGCTAGTCGCGGGCCGCGGTCAGGTGTCGCGCGTGTTCCTGGAGCGATCGGACGCCCACGTCTCCGTGGTTGAGGGCGTCGATGCCCTGGACGGCCGCCGCGAGCGCCTGGACGGTCGTCAGACACGGCACGGACCGCGCCACGGCCGCCGTACGGATCTCGTAGCCGTCGAGGCGGCCGCCGGTGCCGTACGGGGTGTTGACGATGAGGTCGACCTCGCCGTCGTGGATGAGCTGGACGATGGTCTTCTCGCCGTTCGGACCGGTGCCCTCGGACTGCTTGCGCACGACCGTGGCGTTGATGCCGTTGCGCTTGAGGACCTCGGCCGTGCCGGAGGTGGCGAGCAGCTCGAAGCCGTGGGCGACCAGTTCGCGCGCCGGGAAGATCATCGAGCGCTTGTCGCGGTTGGCGACCGAGATGAAGGCGCGGCCCTTGGTGGGCAGCGGGCCGTAGGCGCCGGCCTGCGACTTGGCGTACGCCGTGCCGAAGACCGAGTCGATGCCCATGACCTCGCCGGTGGAGCGCATCTCCGGGCCGAGGACCGTGTCCACGCCCCGCCCGTGGATGTCGCGGAAGCGCGACCACGGCATGACGGCCTCCTTGACGGAGATCGGCGCGTCGAGCGGGAGTTCGCCGCCGTCACCGGTCGCCGGGAGCAGCCCCTCCGCGCGCAGCTCGGCGACGGTCGCGCCCAGGGAGATCCTGGCGGCGGCCTTCGCCAGCGGCACCGCGGTCGCCTTCGAGGTGAAGGGGACGGTGCGGGAGGCACGCGGGTTGGCTTCGAGGACGTACAGGATGTCGCCGGCCATCGCGAACTGGATGTTGATCAGGCCGCGGACGCCGACGCCCTTGGCGATGGCCTCGGTGGAGGCCCGCAGGCGCTTGATGTCGAAGCCGCCGAGCGTGATCGGCGGCAGCGCGCACGCCGAGTCGCCGGAGTGGATGCCGGCCTCCTCGATGTGCTCCATGACACCGCCGAGGTAGAGCTCCTCGCCGTCGTACAGGGCGTCGACGTCGATCTCGATCGCGTCGTCGAGGAAGCGGTCGACCAGGACCGGCCGGGAGGGGCTGATCTCGGTGGACTCGGCGATGTACGACTCCAGGCGGGTCTCGTCGTAGACGATCTCCATGCCGCGGCCGCCGAGGACGTACGACGGCCGCACCAGGACCGGGTAGCCGATCTCGTCGGCGATGGCCTTGGCGCCCGCGAAGGTGGTCGCGGTGCCGTGCTTGGGGGCCGGGAGACCGGCCTCGGCGAGCACGCGGCCGAAGGCGCCGCGGTCCTCGGCGGCGTGGATCGCCTCGGGCGGGGTGCCCACGACGGGTACGCCGTTGTCCTTGAGGGCTTGCGCCAGACCCAGCGGGGTCTGGCCGCCGAGCTGCACGAGCACGCCCGCGATCGGGCCGGCCTGGGCCTCCGCGTGGACGATCTCCAGCACGTCTTCCAGCGTCAGCGGCTCGAAGTACAGGCGGTCGGAGGTGTCGTAGTCCGTGGAGACGGTCTCCGGGTTGCAGTTGACCATCACGGTCTCGTACCCGGCGTCGCTCAGCGCGAAGGAGGCGTGGACACAGGAGTAGTCGAACTCGATGCCCTGGCCGATGCGGTTGGGGCCGGAGCCCAGGATGATCACCGCGGGCTTCTCGCGGGGCGCGACCTCGGTCTCCTCGTCGTAGGAGGAGTAGAAGTACGGCGTCTTCGCGGCGAACTCGGCGGCGCAGGTGTCGACCGTCTTGTACACCGGGCGCACGCCCAGCGCGTGCCGCACCTCGCGCACGACGTCCTCGCGCAGCCCCCGGATCTCACCGATCTGCTGGTCGGAGAAGCCGTGCCGCTTGGCCTCGCCGAGCAGCTCGGCGTCCAGGCGCTCGGCGGCGGCGAGTTCGTCGGCGATCTCCTTGATCAGGAACAGCTGGTCCACGAACCAGGGGTCGATCCTCGTGTACTCGAAGATCTCCTCGGGCGTGGCACCGGCGCGGATCGCCTGCATGACCGTGTTGATCCGGCCGTCGGTGGGGCGGACCGAAGCCTCCAGGAGCTCCTTCTTGTCGCCCGTCTCGCCGACGAAGGTGAACTGCGAGCCCTTCTTCTCCAGCGAGCGCAGCGCCTTCTGGAACGCCTCGGTGAAGTTGCGGCCGATGGCCATGGCCTCGCCGACCGACTTCATGGTCGTGGTCAGCGTCGAGTCGGCCGAGGGGAACTTCTCGAAGGCGAACCGCGGGGCCTTGACGACCACGTAGTCGAGGGTCGGCTCGAAGGATGCCGGGGTCTTCTCCGTGATGTCGTTCGGGATCTCGTCGAGGGTGTAGCCGACGGCCAGCTTGGCGGCGATCTTGGCGATCGGGAAGCCGGTGGCCTTGGAGGCGAGGGCCGAGGAGCGCGAGACGCGCGGGTTCATCTCGATGACGATGATGCGGCCGTCGACCGGGTCGACCGCGAACTGGATGTTGCAGCCACCGGTGTCGACGCCGACTTCGCGGATGATCGCGATGCCGATGTCCCGCAGGCGCTGGTACTCGCGGTCGGTCAGCGTCATCGCGGGGGCGACGGTGATCGAGTCGCCGGTGTGGACGCCCATCGGGTCGAAGTTCTCGATGGAGCAGACGACCACGACGTTGTCGTTCTTGTCGCGCATGAGCTCCAGCTCGTACTCCTTCCAGCCGAGGATGGACTCCTCCAGGAGCACCTCGGTGGTGGGAGACAGTGTGAGGCCCTGACCGGCGATCCGGCGCAGCTCCTCCTCGTCGTGCGCGAAGCCGGAGCCGGCGCCGCCCATGGTGAAGGAGGGACGGACGACGACGGGGTAGCCGCCGAGCTGCTCCACCCCCTTCAGCACGTCGTCCATCGAGTGACAGATGTAGGACCGGGCGGACTCGCCGTGCCCGATCTTCTGGCGGACGGCCTCGACGACGTCCTTGAAGAGGTCGCGGTCCTCGCCCTTGTTGATCGCTTCGACGTTGGCGCCGATCAGCTCGACACCGTACTTCTCCAGCACACCCTGCTCGTGCATGGAGATCGCGGTGTTGAGGGCGGTCTGGCCCCCGAGCGTCGGCAGCAGCGCGTCCGGCCGCTCCTTGGCGATGATCTTCTCGACGAACTCGGGGGTGATCGGCTCGACGTAGGTGGCGTCGGCGATCTCCGGGTCGGTCATGATCGTCGCCGGGTTGGAGTTGACCAGGATGACGCGCAGGCCCTCGGCCTTGAGGACGCGGCACGCCTGGGTGCCGGAGTAGTCGAACTCGGCGGCCTGGCCGATGACGATCGGGCCGGAGCCGATGACCAGGACGGACTGGATATCGGGGCGCTTAGGCACGCTGGCCCTCCATCAGGGATACGAAGCGGTCGAACAGGTAGGCGGCGTCGTGCGGGCCGGCTGCCGCTTCGGGGTGGTACTGGACGCTGAAGGCGGGGCGGTCGAGGAGCTGGAGCCCCTCCACCACGTTGTCGTTGAGGCACACGTGGGACACCTCGGCGCGGCCGAACGGGGTGTCGGAGACCTTGTCCAGCGGGGCGTCGACGGCGAAGCCGTGGTTGTGCGCGGTGACCTCGACCTTGCCGGTGGAACGGTCCTGCACCGGCTGGTTGATGCCGCGGTGGCCGTACTTCAGCTTGTACGTGCCGAAGCCCAGCGCGCGGCCCAGGATCTGGTTGCCGAAGCAGATGCCGAAGAGCGGGGTCCCGCGCTCCAGCACCGCCCGCATCAGCGCGACCGGGTGGTCGGCGGTGGCCGGGTCGCCGGGCCCGTTGGAGAAGAACACGCCGTCCGGGCCGGCCGCGTACACCTCCTCGACCGACGCCGTCGCCGGCAGCACGTGCACCTCTATGCCGCGCTCGGCCATGCGGCGCGGGGTCATGCCCTTGATGCCGAGGTCGATCGCGGCGACGGTGAACTTCTTCTCGCCGATCGCCGGGACGACGTACGTCTCCTTGGTGGCGACCTCCGCGGAGAGGTCCGCGCCCTTCATCTCGGGGGCCTGGCGGACCTCGGTGAGCATGGTGTCCTCGTCGGGCAGCGCGTGGCCGGAGAAGATGCCGACGCGCATGGCGCCGCGCTCGCGCAGGTGGCGGGTCAGCGCGCGGGTGTCGATGCCGGAGATCCCGACGACACCCTGCCGGCGCAGCTCGTCGTCGAGCGAGCGGCGGGAGCGCCAGTTGGACGGCACGCGCGCGGGGTCGCGCACGACGTATCCGGCGACCCAGATCTGCTTCGACTCGTGGTCTTCGTCGTTGACGCCGGTGTTGCCGACGTGCGGGGCGGTCATCACGACGACCTGGCGGTGGTACGACGGGTCGGTGAGCGTCTCCTGGTAGCCGGTCATCCCGGTGGAGAACACGGCCTCGCCGAAGGTCACCCCCACGGCCCCGTAGGCACGGCCGCGGAAGGTGCGGCCGTCCTCCAGGACGAGTACGGCGGGAGGCGCCTTCGTGTCGGAAGCGATTCCCTTGGCGGAGGTCGTCATCGTTCGGCGCCTTCCCTGGTGGTTGTTTTGATCATGGAGTTAATGACGTCGACCCACTCGTTGTGCTCGGCCGCGCGCTCGGAGCGGAACCCGGAGTCGAGCAGCCTCTCGCCGTGCGCCCAGGTCACCACGAGCAGTCCGCCCTCGGTCAGCACCTTGCCGGCGATGCCCTTGTCGAGCCGGGCCTCGCGCAGCGCCTCGAGAGGGACGAAGAAGTCCGTCGCTCCCGGACGTACGACGTCCAGCCCCGCGTCCGTCAGCGTGAGCTCGACCCGGCTGCGGGTGCCCAGGCCGTGCGCCACGATGCGGTCGAGCCAGTGACCGGCGGTGGTGGAGCCGTGGTAGCGGCCGCTCATCGTCAGTCTCGCCGCGCCGGGCTCCTGCGGCGCGGTGGGCAGCTCGGGCAGGTCGCCCTGGAGGGTGCCGCGCCACTTCCAGCCCTCGCGCATCAGCCAGTAGACGAGCGCGACGAACAGGGCGAGGCCGACCAGCCAGCCGATGCGGGCGGCCCAGTCGGTGACCTGAGCCGATTCCTTCTCGGCGGCCAGCAGAATTACAGGTGTCACGTGAGCTTCCCGTCGACGAACGTGGCCTTGCCCCGGAGCCAGGTGTGCGTGACACGGCCCGGCAGCTCGCGCCCCTCGTAGGGCGTGTTGCGGCTGCGCGAGGCGAAGCCCGCGGGGTCCACGGATCCACGGTATTCCGTGTCGACGAGAGCGAGGTTGGCGGGCTCACCTGCCGAGACGGGACGGCCGTGGCCCTTGGCCTGCCCGATCCGGGCCGGCGCGAAGGACATACGGTCGGCGACCTGCGCCCAGTCGAGCAGTCCGGTGTCCACCATCGTCTCCTGGACCACCGACAGCGCCGTCTCCAGACCGACCATGCCCATGGCGGCCGCGGCCCACTCGCAGTCCTTGTCCTCGTGCGGGTGCGGGGCGTGGTCGGTGGCCACGATGTCGATCGTGCCGTCGGCGAGCGCCTCGCGCAGCGCGAACACGTCGCGCTCGGTGCGCAGCGGCGGGTTGACCTTGAAGACCGGGTTGTACGTCCGTACCAGCTCGTCCGTGAGCAGGAGGTGGTGCGGGGTGACCTCGGCGGTGACGTCGATGCCGCGGGACTTGGCCCAGCGCACGATCTCCACCGAGCCCGCGGTCGACAGGTGGCAGATGTGGACGCGGGAACCGACGTGCTCGGCGAGCAGGACATCCCGGGCGATGATCGATTCCTCGGCCACCGCCGGCCAGCCCCCGAGCCCCAGCTCGGCGGAGACGACGCCCTCGTTCATCTGGGCGCCCTCGGTCAGCCGCGGCTCCTGCGCGTGCTGGGCGACGACCCCGCCGAACGCCTTCACGTACTCCAGCGCCCGGCGCATCATCACGGCGTCGTCGACGCACTTGCCGTCGTCGGAGAAGACGGTGACGCCGGCGGCCGACTCGTGCATGGCGCCCAGCTCGGCGAGCTTCTTGCCCTCCAGGCCGACGGTGACGGCACCGATGGGCTGGACGTCGCAGTAGCCGTGCTGCTGTCCCAGCCGGTAGACCTGCTCGACCACTCCGGCCGTGTCGGCCACCGGGAAGGTGTTGGCCATGGCGAACACGGCGGTGAAGCCGCCGGAGGCGGCCGCGCGCGTGCCGGTCAGCACGGTCTCGGAGTCCTCGCGGCCCGGCTCGCGCAGGTGGGTGTGCAGGTCCACGAGACCCGGCAGGAGCACCTTGCCGTCGGCGTCGACGACCTCCGCGCCCTCGGCCGGCAGACCGACGCCCACCCCGGCGATGGTCGCGCCGTCGATCAGCACGTCCTGCGGCTCGCCGCCGAGCACCTTCGCACCACGGATCAGGATCTTGCTCATCTGTCTTACTTCTCCTCGGTACGGGTGTGGCTGACGGCGGGTTCGTTGCCGCCCAGGAGCAGGTAGAGGACGGCCATCCGGATGGAGACCCCGTTCGCGACCTGCTCGACGACGGTGCAGCGGTCGGAGTCGGCGACCTCGGCGGTGATCTCCATGCCGCGGACCATCGGACCGGGGTGCATCACGATGGCGTGCTCGGGCATCCGCGCCATGCGCTCGCCGTCGAGGCCGTAGCGCCGCGCGTACTCGCGCTCGGTCGGGAAGAACGCGGCGTTCATCCGCTCCCGCTGGACGCGCAGCATCATCACCGCGTCGGACTTGGGAAGCGTGCTGTCCAGGTCGTACGAGATCTCGCAGGGCCAGGTCTCGACGCCGACCGGCACCAGGGTGGGCGGGGCGACGAGGGTGACCTCGGCGCCGAGGGTGTGCAGCAGGTCGACGTTGGAGCGGGCGACCCGGCTGTGCAGGACGTCGCCGACGATCGTGATCCGCTTGCCGTCGAGGTCCTGCCCGAGCCCGGCATCCCGGCCGACGAGCCGGCGGCGCATGGTGAAGGCGTCCAGCAGCGCCTGCGTGGGGTGCTGGTGGGTGCCGTCACCGGCGTTGATGACGGCCGCGTCGATCCAGCCGGAGTTGGCCAGGCGGTACGGCGCTCCGGAGGCGCCGTGCCGGATGACGACGGCGTCCACGCCCATGGCTTCCAGGGTCTGGGCGGTGTCCTTCAGGGACTCGCCCTTGGACACGCTCGACCCCTTGGCGGAGAAGTTGATGACGTCGGCGGACAGGCGCTTCTCGGCGGCCTCGAAGGAGATCCGGGTCCGGGTGGAGTCCTCGAAGAAGAGGTTGACGACGGTACGGCCGCGCAGGGTCGGCAGTTTCTTGATCGGCCGGTCGGCGACCCGGGCCATCTCCTCGGCGGTGTCGAGGATCAGGACGGCGTCGTCGCGGGTGAGGTCGGCGGCCGAGATGAGATGACGCTGCATCTGTCAGGCTCCGTAAGGCAGTTCAGGAGAATGCGGGCATGCAAGCGCGCGGTCGCGCACTCAGGGGCGTACCGCTGGGCGCTACTGCTCGCCCGGGGCGGCCGGCTTCACCCCGAGCAGCACGGTGTCGCGACCGTCCTCCTCGGCGAGCTGGACCTTGACCGTCTCCCGCAGTGACGTGGGGAGGTTCTTGCCGACGTAGTCGGCGCGGATGGGCAGTTCGCGGTGGCCTCGGTCCACGAGGACCGCGAGCTGGACCGCGCGGGGGCGCCCGATGTCGTTCAGGGCGTCGAGGGCGGCTCGGATGGTGCGGCCGGAGAAGAGCACGTCGTCGACGAGGACGACCAGTCTGCCGTCGATGCCGTCACCGGGGATGTCGGTACGGGCCAGCGCACGCGGCGGGTGCATGCGCAGGTCGTCGCGGTACATGGTGATGTCGAGGGAGCCGACCGGGATCTTGCGGTCGGTGATCTCCTGGAGCTTGGCGGCGAGCCGCTGGGCGAGGAAGACGCCCCGCGTCGGGATGCCGAGGAGCACCACGTCGTCGGCGCCCTTGGCGCGCTCGACGATCTCGTGGGCGATGCGGGTCAGTACCCGCGCGATGTCAGGGCCTTCGAGAACCGGCCTTGCATCGGACGCTTGAGTGTCCATAGAAAACGGACCTCCTTCTCCGCCTCACGGGACGGACCTTAAAGGACGTCGGATTTGCGCCATCCACGGTAGCAGGCCCGGACGGCGTCCCAGATCACCCCCCTGGCCCAACCGGTCACCGATACCACGGAAGCGTCGGTGCGGACCATTCGGCTTGACGCGGCAGAGTAACGCTGCGTAACCTCACAGTGAGTTACCAGCCGCGCGGCACGGAACAGACCCAGCCGCGTCGACACAGTGTCCGGGGAGCTATATGTCCAGCGAATACGCCAAACAGCTCGGGGCCAAGCTCCGGGCCATCCGCACCCAGCAGGGCCTTTCCCTCCACGGTGTCGAGGAGAAGTCCCAGGGGCGTTGGAAGGCCGTCGTGGTCGGTTCGTACGAGCGTGGCGACCGCGCCGTGACCGTGCAGCGACTCGCCGAGCTGGCGGATTTCTACGGCGTTCCGGTGCAGGAGCTGCTGCCGGGCACCACTCCGGGCGGGGCCGCCGAGCCGCCGCCGAAGCTGGTCCTGGACCTGGAGCGGCTGGCACACGTGCCGGCCGAGAAGGCGGGTCCCCTCCAGCGGTATGCCGCCACGATCCAGTCCCAGCGCGGTGACTACAACGGCAAGGTGCTCTCGATCCGTCAGGACGACCTGCGCACACTCGCCGTCATCTACGACCAGTCGCCCTCGGTCCTCACCGAGCAGCTGATCAGCTGGGGCGTCCTGGACGCCGACGCGCGGCGTGCGGTCGCCTCCCACGAGGACAGCTGAGCCGCTTCTCATCTGAGCAGAAACGTGCCGCCGGGGTGGCCGGAACTTCACGGTTCCGGCCACCCCGGCGGCTTTCTGCGGGCCTGAAGGCCCCCAGAGGCACGGGAACGCCATCAGGCGCACCAGGAACGCCAGAGGGCCCACAGCATCACTGCTGTGGGCCCCTCGGCAATGCGTACCTCTGGCGCCAGGTCTGTCCTGGGCTCGTCTACGCCTGGTCGCGGCGCAGCGAGGGCTTGAGGTCCTTGAACCGGCCGAGCAGGCCGTTCACGAACGAGGGCGACTCGTCCGTGGAGAACTCCTTCGCCAGCTGCACCATCTCGTCGAGCACGACCGCGTCCGGCGTCTCGTCCGCCCAGATCAGCTCGTAGGCGCCGAGGCGCAGGATGTTGCGGTCGACGACGGGCATCCGGTCGAGCGTCCAGCCGACCGAGTACTGGGCGATCAGCTCGTCGATGCGCGTCGCGTGCTGCGCGTACCCCTCGACCAGCTGCATCGTGTACTCGCTCACCGGCGGCTGCCGGGTGTCTCCCCGGGAGAGCCGGATCCAGTCCGCGAGGACGGTCAGGACGTCCGCGTCGCGCTGGTCGCCCTCGAAGAGGATCTGGAAGGCGCGCTTGCGGGCCGTATTGCGGGCAGCCACGGTTAGCTGTTCACCCGGCCGAGGTAGTCGCTCGTGCGGGTGTCGACCTTGATCTTCTCACCGGTGGTGATGAAGAGCGGGACGTTGATCTGGTGACCGGTCTCCAGGATGGCGGGCTTGGTGCCACCGGTGGAACGGTCGCCCTGGACGCCCGGCTCGGTCTCCTGGATGACGAGCTCGACGGCGGCGGGCAGCTCGACGAAGAGTACCTCGCCCTCGTGCTGCGCGACGGTGGCGGTGAAGCCCTCGATCAGGAAGTTGGCGGCGTCACCGACGGCCTTGCGGTCGACCATGAGCTGGTCGTAGGTCTCCATGTCCATGAAGACGAAGTACTCGCCGTCCATGTAGGAGAACTGCATGTCGCGCTTGTCGATCGTGGCCGTCTCGACCTTGACGCCGGCGTTGAACGTCTTGTCGACGACCTTCCCGGAAAGCACGTTCTTCAGCTTGGTGCGCACGAAGGCCGGGCCCTTGCCGGGCTTGACGTGCTGGAACTCGACGACGGACCACAGCTGGCCTCCGTCGAGCTTGAGCACCAGGCCGTTCTTGAGGTCGTTCGTGGAAGCCACGGTTGCGGAATCTCCTGGACTGACGTGGACGACCCCGGCGCACGCGCGGCTAAAGCGCGAGCAGCTCCTTGGTCGTGATGGTGAGTAGCTCTGGGCCGCCGTCCGCCTCGGGGCGGACGACGAGCGTGTCATCGATCCGGACACCGCCCCGGCCCGGGAGGTGGACCCCCGGTTCGACGGTGACCGGCACGCAAGCGTCCAGTTTACCCATGGCCGCGGGGGCCAGCTGCGGGTCCTCGTCGATTTCGAGTCCCACACCGTGCCCCGTCAGGGCCGGAAGGCTTTCCGCGTACCCCGCGGAGTCCAGCACCTGGCGTGCGGCACGGTCCACGTCGCGGTAGGCGGCGCCGGGGACCAGGCTCTCCCGGCCGGCCCGCTGAGCGGCGAAAACCAGGTCGTACAGCTCGATCTGCCAGTCCGCCGGGGACGTACCGATGACGAAGGTGCGGCCGATCTCGCACCGGTAGCCGCGATAGGTCGCGCCGAGGCAGACGGAGAGGAAGTCGCCCTCCTCGACCCTCCGGTCGGTGGGGCGGTGGCCGGGTCTGCCGGAGTTCGGGCCGGTGCCGACGGAGGTCGCGAAAGCGGGGCCGTCGGCGCCGTGGTCGACGAGGCGGCGTTCCAGTTCGAGAGCCAGGTGACGTTCGGTGCGGCCGACGAGGATGGACTCCAGCAGTTCGCCGAGGGCCTGGTCGGCGATCTCGGCGCCGATCCTGAGGCAGGAGATCTCCTCCTCGTCCTTCACCAGGCGCAGCTGCTCCACCCCGCCGCCCAGGTCGGCCAGGCGCAGCCGGGGCACGACCGAGCGGATGGCGCGATGCCGGGCGACGGTCAGGTGGTGCTCCTCGACGGCAAGGGACTCGCCGCCCTGCCCGGCCGCGAGGTCGGCCGCCGCGACGGCGGGATCACCGCCGGAGCCGGACAGCCGCTGCACGCGCAGCGCCTCGTCGGGCCGCCCGTCCGCGGGGCGGTCGTCCGGCGGGCCGGGACACAGCAGCAGGTCCTCGATCCTGCCGAGCAGCAGGACGGCGCCGCGCGGGGCGGTGCCGGCGAGGTAGCGGACGTTGGCGGGGCGGGAGACCAGCGCGGAGGAGCTGCCGCCGGCTTGGCAGCGTTCCCGTAGGCGGGCTCGGCGGGCAGCGTAGACCTCTGACATGACACGAGCGTAGGAGGGGTGCCCGGATTGTGCTGGTTGGGAGGGTGCCGTTTGGGGGACCGCGGTGCGTGATCCCGTTGTTTTTCCGGGTGCGGGCCGGTGGGGGCCGGCCGCGCCCACGCGGCGGAGCCGCATGTCGGTACGGCCCCGCGCACCTGGCGCCGGCTCAGTCCGCCGCGTTCACCAGCTCGGCGGGCTCGCTATCGACCTGGCCAGTACGTCGTCCAGGATCTGGGCCGTCTGCGGTACGTCCAACTGGGAGTTGTCGATGATGGGCAGGCCCGAGCCGTACCAGCCCGCCATGCGGCCGTGGATGCGGGCGACCTCGTCGTCGGTGAGGCGGCGGTTTCCGGAGCGCTCGGCGTTGCGCTCCAGGACGATCTCCAGGCCCGGCAACAGAACCACCGGCAGCAGGCCGGGGCCCACGTGGCGCTTCCAGCCGCCGAGGCCGACGACCGGGCGGTCGGGGAACACGGCGTCGTCGAGGATGCACGAGATGCCGTTGGCCAGGAAGTTGCGGGCGGCGAAGCCGCAGGTGCGGCGGGCCAGGCGGTACTGGGCCTCGGAGTGGTCGTTCCACCCGGACTGCGGGTCGGCGAAGCCCGAGCGGACCCATTCGCGTACGTCGTCGAGGCTGATGTGGGCGGTGGGGACCCGGCGGTGGTCCGCCCAGTACTTGGCGACGCTGGTCTTGCCGGCACCGGCCGGGCCGATGAGCAGGACCGCGAGGGTGGTGCCGGCCGGGTCGGCGGCGGCCGGGGCGGGCGGCGCGCTCGGCATGGCGACGGGGGCGCCGGACGGCAGCGGCAGATGGCCGGTGGTGTCCGGCACCGGCGAGGCCGGGGCGTGCTGCGGCGCGGGCGGTACCTGCGCCGACGGGGCGCCGGCGAAGCCCGGAGCGGGTACGGGCGGCGGGGGCACGGGGGCGGAACCCTGATGTGCGCCCGGGTGCTGCGGACCCGGGTGGTGTGCGGCCGGCGACCAGCCGACGGCCGGTCCGTGCCCCGGCTGGTGGGGCGGCGGCAGCGGAGAACCCACTGCGTGCTGCATCCGGTGCCACTCCGTCTCGTACAGGCAATGGGTGCTGACAGCGCGGGTAAGTCCCGCTCCCCCACAGCCTAAAGGGCGTGGGAGGGGCTCCCGTCGGAACGGTACCGCCCCCGGCCGTCGTTTGGTGCAACGGCCGGGGGCGGTCCGAAGTGCCCCATCAGGCAAGGGGAATCGGTCGGAAGGCGCACTCGGGGATCTACTCGCCCACTTCGCCGTACGCGGCGAGGAGGACGGCCGGGTCGGGGCCCTCCAGGACGGTGGGCTTGGCCAGCCCGTCCAGGACGATGAAGCGCAGCAGGTCGCCGCGGGACTTCTTGTCGACCTTCATGTTCTCCAGCAGCTTGGGCCACTGGTCGTAGCGGTAGTGCAGGGGCAGCCCGACCGATTCCAGGACCGTGCGGTGGCGGTCGGCCGTGGCGTCGTCCAACCGGCCCGCGAGGCGGCCGAGTTCGGCGGCGAAGTGCATGCCGACCGAGACCGCCGCACCGTGGCGCCACTGGTAGCGCTCGTTCTTCTCGATGGCGTGCGCGAGCGTGTGGCCGTAGTTGAGGATCTCCCTGAGGCCCGACTCCTTCAGGTCGGAGGAGACGACCTCGGCCTTGACCCGGATGGACCGCTCGATGAGCTCCGCGGTGTGCGGGCCCGCCGGAGTGCGCGCGGCCTCCGGGTCGGACTCGACGAGCTCCAGGATCGTCGGGTCGGCGATGAAGCCGGCCTTGATCACCTCGGCGAGCCCGGAGACGTAGTCGTTGACCTGGAGGGAGTCCAGCGCGGCCAGGTCGCACAGCACGCCGGCCGGCGGGTGGAAGGCGCCGACGAGGTTCTTGCCCTCGGCGGTGTTGATGCCGGTCTTGCCTCCGACGGCCGCGTCCACCATGGCCAGCACGGTGGTGGGGATGGCGATCCAGCGCACCCCGCGCAGCCAGGTCGCGGCCACGAACCCGGCGAGGTCCGTGGTCGCACCGCCGCCGACTCCGACGACGACGTCCGTGCGGGTGAAGCCGGACTGGCCGAGCGCCTTCCAGCAGTAGGAGGCGACCTCGGCGGTCTTGGCCTCCTCGGCGTTGGGCACCTGGATGGCGACGGCCTCGAAGCCCTGCTCGGCCAGGTCGGCACGGAGCGCTTCGCCGGTCTCGGCCAGCGCCTCGGGGTGCACGATCGCGACCCGCTTGGCCCTGTCGCCGATCAACGCGCCGAGTTCGCCCAGGAGTTGCCGGCCGACGAGGACCTCGTAGGGCTCGCTGCCCGCGGTACCGCCGACCTGGATGCGGGTGACTGCCTCGCTCATGCTTCCTTCAACTCCAGTGCGTCCATGGCCGCTTGGGTGACCGCTTCGGGCGTACGGCCGTCCGTGGACACGACCGCGGTGGCGATTTGCTCGTACAGGTGCCGCCGCGCCTCCATCAGCTCGCGCCACTGCTTGCGCGGATTGACGGCGAGCAGTGGCCGGGCCGCGTTCAGGCCGGTGCGCTTGACCGCTTCCTCGACGTCCATGGAGAGGTAGACGACGCGCTGCCCGGCGAGCAGCGCGCGGGTGTCCTCGTCCAGGACCGCGCCGCCGCCCAGCGCGAGGACGCCGTCGTGGTCGGCGAGTGCCGTGTGCACGGCCCGCTTCTCGATCGCGCGAAAAGCCGGCTCGCCCTCGTCGACGAAGATCTCGGCGATGCTCCGGCCCTGCTCGGCGACGATGTCCTCGTCGGTGTCCCGGTAACCGACCCCGAGCCGCTCGGCGAGGAGCTGTCCGACGGTGGACTTGCCGACGCCCATCGGGCCGACCAGGACGACCAGCGGCACAGCGCTCATCGGACCGGGAGGTTGTCGAGGTACGACCGCACGTTGCGGTGGGTCTCGGCGACGCTGTCGCCGGCGAACTTCTCCGCGACGGCGTCCGCGAGGACCAGCGCGACCATCGCCTCCGCGACGATGCCGGCGGCCGGCACCGCGCACACGTCCGAGCGCTGGTGGTGGGCCTGAGTGGCCTCGCCGGTGACGACGTCCACGGTCTTCAGTGCCCGGGGCACGGTCGCGATCGGCTTCATCGCGGCCCGCACCCGCAGCAGCTCACCGGTGGTCAGGCCGCCCTCTGTGCCACCGGAACGGCCGGTGGCCCGCCGGATGCCCTCGTCGGTGGCGACGATCTCGTCGTGCGCCTGGGAGCCGGGCACCCGCGCCAGGTCGAAGCCGTCGCCGACCTCGACGCCCTTGATCGCCTGGATGCCCATGAGGGCGGCGGCCAGCCGGGCGTCCAGCCTGCGGTCCCAGTGCACGTGCGAGCCCAGGCCCACCGGCACGCCGTAGGCCAGCACCTCGACCACACCGCCGAGGGTGTCGCCGTCCTTGTGGGCCTGGTCGATCTCCGCGACCATCGCCTTCGACGCGTCCGCGTCCAGGCAGCGCACCGGGTCGGCGTCCAGCTTCTCGACGTCCGAGGGCCTGGGGTACACGCCGTACGGCGCCTTCGCGGCGGCCAGCTCGACGACGTGCGAGACGATCTCGATGCCGGCCGTCTCCTTGAGGTACGACCGGGCCACCGCGCCCAGCGCCACCCGGGCCGCCGTCTCTCGGGCGGAGGCGCGCTCCAGGATCGGCCGGGCCTCGTCGAAGCCGTACTTCTGCATGCCGGCGAGGTCGGCGTGGCCGGGGCGCGGGCGGGTCAGCGGGGCGTTGCGGGCCAGGCCCGCGAGGATCTCGGAGTCGACGGGGTCGGCCGCCATGACCTGCTCCCACTTCGGCCACTCGGTGTTGCCCACCATGATCGCGACGGGCGAGCCGAGGGTGAGGCCGTGCCGCACACCGCCGATGAACGTGATCTCGTCACGCTCGAACTTCATGCGGGCGCCGCGTCCATAGCCGAGTCGGCGCCGGGCCAGGTGGTCCGCCACCATCTCCGTGGTGATCGGCACGCCGGCGGGAAGTCCCTCCAGCGTCGCGACGAGTGCGGGACCGTGGGACTCGCCCGCGGTCAGCCAGCGCAACCTGCTCAACGGTGCTCCTCAGTGCTCGCGCCCTGGTACTGCCCTTCGTACACGTGTCCTCGCGTACGGCGACGGCCCGACCAGGTGCGCGGCCCTGGCCCGCCACCTCCGATCCTCCCACGTCCGGGCGCCGGGACAGGCCGCCGGTCCACAGGGCGGACGGGATCCCGCCGCCGGGGCCCGGGACCGAGCGGGTCTCAGCGCGTCCTGACCTGCCCTAGCGGGCCGCGAGCGCGTGCTCGCCCGCCTTGCGCATGGCGTCCAGCGGGGCCGGGGCACGTCCCGTCATCTGCTCGACCTGCAGCACCGCCTGGTGCACCAGCAGGTCGAGCCCGCTGACGACGGCCCCGCCGTACGCGGACCAGCGGGCGGCGAGCTCGGTGGGCCACGGGTCGTAGAGCACGTCGAAGAGGGTGGCGGGCCGCTCCGGCAGCGCCGAGGCCAGCGCGTCGGTCGCACCGGCCGGAGTCGTCGCGATGACGAGCGGTGCGTGCAGGGCCTGCCCGGCGTCCGCCCAGTCCGCCGTCCGGACCTCGACGTCCAGCCGCTCGCCCCACTGCCGCATCTCGGCGGCGCGTGCCCCACTGCGTACGTAGGCGACGACCTCACCGGTGCAGATCCGGGCCAGCGCGGCGAGCGCGGAGGAGGCGGTGGCGCCGGCGCCGAGGATGGCGGCGGAGTCGACCTGTTCGATGCCGTGTTCGCGCAGGGCCGCGACCATGCCGGGGATGTCGGTGTTGTCGCCGACCCGGCGGCCGTCCTCGGTGAACACGACGGTGTTGACCGTGTCCACCGAGGCGGCCGTCTCACTGATCTCGTCGAGCAGCGGGATGACCGCCCGCTTCAGCGGCATGGTCACCGAGAGCCCGGCCCACTCCGGGCCGAGTTCGGCGAAGAACCCGGGCAGCGCGGCCTCGTCGAGCTCGAACCGGTCGTACGACCAGTCGGCGAGTCCCAGCTCCTTGTACGCGGCGCGGTGCAGCACCGGCGAGAGGGAGTGGGCGATGGGCTTGCCGAGCACGGCGGCCCGGCGGGCGTCAGCTGCCCGAGCTGGCATCGAACTTGTCCTTGAGCTTGAGGAACGCGGCATGCGTCTTGGCGAACTCGGTCTTGCTGACGCCGTCGACGGCCACGAAGTAGTACCAGCCGTCGTCCGTCGGATCCAGTGTCGCCTTGATCGCACCGTCGCCCGGGTTTCCGATCGGACCGGGCGGCAGACCCTTCTGCGTGTACGTGTTGTACGGGTCCTGGTTGCTGTTGATCTCGGACTCACTGATGTTGATGTTGCTCTCGTTCTTCAGGTAATTGAAGGTCGAGTCGAACTGCAGCAGTCCATAGGTCTCGGGGTTCGCGAGATCGAGGCGGTTGTAGACGACCTCCGCCATCTTGCGGTAGTCGTCGTCGGTCTTGCCCTCCGCCTGGACGAGACTCGCGACCGTGATGACCTGCAGCGGGTTGTCCAGCTTCAGCGCCTTGGCCTTGGCAGTCAGGTCGAGCGCCTCGTACTTCTCGGCGGCCTGGCTCACCATCTCCTTCAGGACCGTCTCGGGCTTCATGCCCTTGGCCGCGGGATAGGTGCCCGGATAGAGGAAGCCCTCCAGCGGGTCCTTGATGTCCTTGTTGCTGTTCGCCCAGCTCGGCAGACCGAGGCTCTTGTACCCCTTGTCGGCGGCTTTCCTGGTGGTGCCGGCCGACAGTTCGAGCTGCTGGTCGATCGCCTTGTAGACGCTGATATTGCGCTCGCCCGGCCTGACCAGCACGTTGTTCTGGCTCTTGGGGTCGAGCATCATTTCGATGGCGCTCGCGGCGGACATCTGCTTCTTCAGCAGATAGGCGCCCGCCTGCAGGGTCTTCCCCTTGGAGTTCTGCTCCTGAGCCGCGACGAAGGCGTCGACGCTCTTGACGACCCCCGCCTCTTTCAGCTTCTGGCCGATGGTCGATCCGTAGGCACCCTTCGGGATGACCACGGACACCACCTCGCCCGTGCCGTCCCCCGCGTAGTCCGGAGCCGTGCCGAAACGATCCTTGTAGAACTGGTACCCGAAGTAGCCGACCCCGCCCAGGCCTCCGCCGAACACCAGCAGGACCACCAGACAGGCGCACCCGCTGCGGCGCTTCTTGGGCTTGCCACCCCGGCCTTTGCGGTCGCCGCCGCGGCCGCTCTTCGGGTCGTCCCTGTCGCCCGCGTCGTCCTCGTCGTCGTCGGCGCCCGAGAAGAAGGCGTGCTCGCCCTGGTCGGGGCCGGGATCCCAGTCGGCCTGCTGCGGTTCGGGTTCGGTGCGCCGACGCGCGGGCGGCTCCGGCGGCGGGTAGGCGTCCGGCGTGCCGTAGAAGTCGGGCTGCTGCTCCGCGCCGTACGCCACGCCCTGCTGCTGCTGTGCGTACGGGTCCGACGGGTCGGTGTACGGCACGTGCGCGTGCGTGCCGGTGCCCCAGGAACCGTTGTCGTACTGCTGCTGGGGCTGGGGCGCGTACTGCTGCTGGCCGTACTGCTGCTGGTCGTACTGCTGCTGGTACTGCTGGTCGCCGTACTGCTGCTGACCCTGCTGCTGACCGTGCTGCTGCTGGTCGTACTGCTGCTGGTACTGCTGTTGCGCCTGACCGTATGCGGCCTGCTGGCCGTCGCCCCAGCTTCCATCGTCGTACTGCGGCTGCTGCGGCTGCTGCGGATAGTGCTGCGGCTGGCCGCCGTAGGGGGACTGCTGGCCCGTGTGGGCCTGCTGTCCGCCCCATCCGCCGTCCCCGTACAACGGGTCCTCCGGATGCCACGGTTCGGAGCCTTCGCCCCGGCCATACTCAGTCATCGATCCCCTTGAGCCGCGAGGCGGCGGTCGCGCGGCTTTCGGCTCGGCTCCCGTTCCGCCTCTCTTTGTGCGGTGGCTGTTCGAACACCTCCACATCGCGCGGAACGTTACCGTATCGCGATCAGATGACCACTTCGACGTCCTCGCCGGGTGCTTTACCTGACACTCGTTCGGATTCCAGGGCCTGCTGGAGGATGATCACGGCTGCCACCTGGTCGATGACCGATCTGCCCTTTTTCGACTTCACACCCGAAGCGCGAAGCCCCTGACTGGCCGTCACCGTGGTCATCCGTTCGTCCACGAGCCGGACCGGGACGGGGGCGATCCCCCGGGCGAGCTCCTGCGCGAAGCCGCGGACCTTGACCGCGGCCGGGCCCTCGCCCCCCTTCAGGGAGCGCGGGAGGCCGACCACCACCTCGATCGGCTCGTACTCCTCGACCAGTTGCCGGAGCCTGCGGTGAGCTGCGGGAACGTCGCGGCCGGGGACCGTCTCCACCGGGGTGGCGAGGATCCCGTCGGGGTCGCACGAGGCGACCCCGATGCGGGCGTCCCCGACGTCGATCGCGAGACGACGGCCGCGGCGCATGCCGCGACCGTCGCCCGCCTGGATTTCGGCGCTCACTTGGCCGTTTCCGCCACGAGCCGCTCGACGGCGTCGACGGCCTCGCCGATGGCGGCGGGGTTCTGGCCGCCGCCCTGGGCGACGTCCGGCTTGCCGCCACCGCCGCCACCGAGGGTCTTGGCGGCCGTACGGACCAGGTCACCGGCCTTGAGGCCGCGCTCGCGGGCGGCTTCGTTGGTGGCGATGACGGTCAGCGGCTTGCCGTTGTTGACCGCGAACACGGCGACCACGGCGGCACGTCCGCCCTGGATGCGGCCGCGCACGTCGAGGACCAGCCGGCGCAGGTCGTCGGGGGTCGTACCGTCCGGGACGCGGCCGGTGACGACGGCGACACCGTGGACGTCCTTGGCGGACTCGGCGAGACCGGCGGCGGCCTGGAGCACCTTCTCGGCGCGGAACTTCTCGATCTCCTTCTCGGCGTCCTTCAGCTTGCCGAGCATGGCGGAGACCTTCTCCGGAAGTTCCTCCGGACGGCCCTTGATCAGCTCCTGGAGCTGGGCGACCACCGTGTGCTCACGGGCGAGGAAGTTGTAGGCGTCGACACCGACCAGGGCCTCGATACGGCGCACACCCGAGCCGATCGACGACTCGCCGAGCAGCTTCACCAGACCCAGCTGGGCGGTGTTGTGCACATGCGTGCCGCCGCACAGCTCCTTGGAGAAGTCGCCGATGGTGACGACCCGGACGCGTTCGCCGTACTTCTCGCCGAACTCGGCGATGGCACCCTGCTTCCTGGCCTCGTCGATGCCCATGACGTCGGCACGGACGTCCAGGTCGCGGGCCAGCACCTCGTTGATCTTCTGCTCGACGTCGGTCATCACGGCCGTCGGAACGGCGGACGGCGAGCCGAAGTCGAAGCGGAAGCGGCCGGGCTGGTTCTCGGAACCGGCCTGGGCGGCCGTCGGGCCGAGGGCGTCGCGCAGGGCCTGGTGGGTGAGGTGGGTGGCCGAGTGGGCGCGGGCGATGGCCGTGCGGCGGCGGTTGTCGATCGAGGCGTGGGCCTTGGAACCGACGGTGACCTCGCCGACCTGGACGACGCCCTTGTGGACGTACACGCCGGGCACGGGCTTCTGGCAGTCGCGGATCTCGATGACGGCACCGGTGTCCACCTTGATGCGGCCGGTGTCGCCGATCTGGCCGCCGCCCTCGGCGTAGAAGGGGGTGCGGTCCAGGACGATCTCGACCTCGTCGCCCTCGGTGGCGGCCGGGGAGGAGGCGCCGTCGACGAGGATGCCGACGATCGTGGACTCGCCCTCGGTGTCCGAGTAGCCGATGAAGTCGGTCTCGCCGGCCTTGTCGGCGATCTCGCGGTAGGCGCCGACGCCGGCGTGGCCGGTCTTCTTGGCCTGGGCGTCGGCCTTGGCGCGCTCCCGCTGCTCCTTCATCAGGCGGCGGAAGCCGTCCTCGTCGACGGACAGGCCCTGCTCGGCGGCCATCTCCAGGGTGAGGTCGATGGGGAAGCCCCAGGTGTCGTGGAGCAGGAAGGCCTTGTCGCCGGACAGGACCTTGCCACCGGCCTGCTTGGTCTCGGTGACGGCGGTGTCGAGGATGTTGGTGCCGCCCTTGAGGGCCTTGAGGAACGCGTTCTCCTCGGCGACGGCGACCTTCTCGATCCGCTCGCGGTCGGTGACGAGCTCGGGGTACTGCTGCCCCATCATCTCGATGACCGTGTCGATCAGATCCTTGACGACCGGGCCGGTGGCACCGAGCAGACGCATGTTGCGGATGGCACGGCGCATGATGCGGCGCAGGACGTAGCCGCGGCCCTCGTTGCCGGGGGTCACGCCGTCGCCGATGAGCATCACGGACGTGCGCATGTGGTCGGTGACCACGCGCAGGGAGACGTCCGAGTCGTGCGAGTCGCCGTACTCGACACCGGTCAGCTCGGTGGCCTTCTTGATGACGGCCATGGAGGTGTCGATCTCGTACATGTTCTGCACGCCCTGCAGAATCATGGCGAGCCGCTCCATGCCGAGGCCCGTGTCGATGTTCTTGCTCGGCAGGTCTCCGAGGATCTCGAAGTTGTCCTTGCCGATGCCCTCGCCGCGCTCGTACTGCATGAAGACGAGGTTCCAGATCTCCACGTACCGCTCGTCGTTGACGGCGGGGCCGCCCTCGACGCCGAATTCGGGGCCGCGGTCGTAGTTGATCTCGGAACAGGGACCGCACGGGCCGGGAACGCCCATGGACCAGTAGTTGTCCTTCATGCCGAGGCGCTGGATGCGCTCCTTGGGCACACCGATGTTCTCGTGCCAGATGCGCTCGGCCTCGTCGTCGTCCTTGTAGACGGTGATCCAGAGCTTCTCCGGCTCCAGGCCGTAACCACCCTTGTCCTGGGGCGTGGTGAGCAGCTCCCAGGCGTACTTGATGGCGCCTTCCTTGAAGTAGTCGCCGAAGGAGAAGTTGCCGCACATCTGGAAGAAGGTGCCGTGCCGCGTGGTCTTGCCGACCTCTTCGATGTCGGGCGTGCGCACGCACTTCTGCACGCTGGTGGCGCGCGACCACGGCGGCTTGACCTCACCGAGGAAGTAAGGCTTGAAGGGCACCATGCCGGCGGGGACCAGGAGCAGAGTCGGGTCGTCCGCGATGAGCGACGCCGAAGGGACGACGGTGTGCCCGCGCTCCTCGTAGAAGCTCAACCAGCGGCGACGAATCTCGGCCGACTCCATCAGTGGTCCTCATTCCGGTTGTACGTGTACGTCGTCCTGTCGTTGTCGACGGACTTCGGATTGCTGCGGTTCTCGATGGCGGTGTACCGCCGGGGTGCGGGGAGTTCGGGGTCGACGGAGGCGTTCAGCCCGAGCGCGTCGCCCAGTTCCTCCTCCCGCTGGGCCATGTTGTCGCGGACGTCCAGCGCGAAGCCCACCGCGCGGTCCTTGATGCGGTGACCGGCATCGAGCGCCTTGTTCGCCGCGGTCACGGCGAGGTTCTCGGGGGTCAGCTGCTTCAGCTTGCGATTGACCTTGGTGGTGGCCCACACACCGGCGGCGACGCCCGAGGTGAACCAGAAGGTACGGCGGAACATCGCTGGCTCTCAGTCCTTCTTTTTGCGGAGGTCTCGCTTGTCCCGCCGAGAGACCGTGCGGCCCACGATCACGGTACGCCGGGGTGCCTTCGCGGGCACGTCTTCCTTGCTGCCGCCGAGGGCCCGGCGCACGCCGTAGCCGAAGGCGGCGACCTTCACCAGGGGGCCGCCGAAGGTCGAGGCGACCGTGGTCGACAGCGCGGAGGCGTTCGACGTGACCTCCTGGACGTCGGAGGCGATCGCGTCGACCCGGTCGATCTGGGTCTGCGCGGAGCGCACCGCCGAGGAGGCGTCGGCCAGCAGCGGGACGGCCTGGTCGGTCACGTCCGCCACGAGCTTGGTGGTCGCCCTGAGCGTCTGGGCCAGCCTCGCCAGCGCGACGGCGAGGAAAGAGACCAGAATCGCCCAGAAGACGGCCACCAGGATCCCGGCCACCTCTCCACCGGACACTGTGTGCACCCGCTCCCTGAAACGTGCCTGCGTATCGGAAAAGTCGTACGCCGAGCCTATCGCGCCGGGGTCCTGACTCCGAACCGGATTAGGGCCCGCGCGCGGCCGCACCGCGGGAGGCGATTGTACGGACCGAACACATCTCAGTACGTTCCGTGGTCCACGTGCGCCCATCAGCCCGGCGGCACCTCGATGAGCGGCGATCTGCCCCTGGATCCCGACGCGTTCGCGGCCGCACGGCCGAACTCTCCGGGCCGGCGCGGGCGCTCGGCCCCTCGCGGCTCGTCACGGTCGAGGGTGTGGGCGGGGTGGGCACGTCGCGTCTGGCGGCGCGCGCGGCCGCGCGGTCCGCCGCCGACGGCGTGTGGCGTGTCAGCTCGCACCGGTGCGCGATCCGGAGTTCGCCGCCACGCTTTCGTGGCGGCGCTCGGGCTGACGGACCACACCGCCCGGCTGCCGCGCGAGATCCTGCTCGCGTATCTCGGCGGGCGCCAACTCCTGCTGCTCAGCAACGGGTTCGAGCACCAGCCGGACGCGTGCGCCGACCAGGTCGGCGACCCGCTGCGCCGGGCGCCCGGCCTCGGGGTGCTCGCCGGGGGACGCCGGCCGTGGCGGGCGAGCGGGTGTTCACGCTGGGGCCGCCGGCCGAACAGGGGCAGACCCCACCGACGGCCACATCGCGGCGGCGCCCTGCAGCAGCGCGGCCTCCGCCGGGTCGCCCTCCGTGGCCGTGAGCAGGGCCGGTGGCTCGATCGTCGGCCTCGTCCTGCGCGAGGCGATCGCCCGGGGATGCGGCTGACGGGCCGTACGGGGCGGGCGTACGGCAGGGCGCGCGGCTCGGCCGGGACGCGACGGCCGCCCAGGCCTGCGCTGGGCTCTGCGGGAACGCCGGCTGGTGCGGCCACACGACGGCGACCCTGGCCCCGACACGCACGAACCCGCCGCCTCGCCCACCCGGAAGGGCGGCGAGACGACGGGCTGAGGTGGTGCTACGGCCTGCTGGTGATCAGCGGGCGTAGTACTCGACGACGAGCTGCTCGTCGCAGATCACCGGGATCTCCTTGCGGTTCGGCTCGCGGTCCAGGCGGAAGGCCAGGGCGCGGAGGTTCACCTGGAGGTAGCGCGGGGTCTCGCCGTCGGGGGCGAAGCCACCCTCGCGGGCGATCGAGAACAGGGTCTTCTCGCGGCTGCGCTCGCGGACCATCACGACGTCGTCGGGCTTGACGCGGAAGGACGGCTTGTCGACCTTCTGGCCGTTGACCTCGATGTGGCCGTGGACGACCATCTGGCGGGCCTGGTAGATCGTGCGGGCGATGCCCGAACGCAGGACCAGCGCGTCGAGACGGCGCTCGAGCTCGATGACCAGGGCCTCACCGGTCTTGCCCTGGGTCTTGGCGGCACGCTCGTAGGCGCGGACGAGCTGACGCTCGGACACGTCGTACTGCGCGCGCAGACGCTGCTTCTCGAGCAGACGGACCTTGTAGTCCGAGTTCTGCTTGCGGCCACGGCCGTGCTCACCCGGCGGGTAGGGGCGGGCCTCGAAGTACTTGACGGCCTTCGGGGTCAGCGCGATGCCGAGGGCACGCGACTTCTTCACCTTGGGGCGGGACTGGTTCGGCATGAACCAAACACCTCGTGTTTCTGATGCGAATACGGCTTCACCAGGGTTAGGGGAGGTCGCATCCGCAGCCGGGGAAACCCCGCCGGTCCACTGGGGACCTGCCGGGCAGCCGCTCCCTGGTCTGGGCACAACGTGCAGCACGCGAGTGGCCCACCGGCCGTTCCCGGGAATCCGGGTGGTGGTGGGCTGCCCGCGACACCGTTCGACGGTGCGCGACGCTCCTGGAGATCCTGGCGGACCAGGCCTCCGGCTGGATGTCCCGTTCTGGTGAACCGGCCTGAGCCGGACACGGGACGCAGCACTTCGGGCGAGTCTACAGGGTGCTCAAGGCCGCTTGCGACCGAGGTGCTTCCTGGTCCACTCCACCGCGTCCGCGTACCGGGCCTCGGCGCCGTGCCGGGTGGGGGTGTAGTACTCGCGGTCCTGGATCGCGTCCGGAGCGTACTGCTGGGGCGCGATGCCCTCGGGCAGGTCGTGCGGATACACGTACCCCTGCGCGTGGCCGAGCTTGGCGGCGCCCTTGTAGTGCCCGTCGCGCAGATGCGGCGGCACGGCACCGGCCAGTCCCTTGCGCACGTCGTCCAGGGCGGCGCCGATCGCCGTGGTCGCGGCGTTGGACTTGGGGGCCAGGGCGAGGGCGATGGTGGCGTGGCTGAGGGTGAGGGCGGCCTCGGGGAAGCCGATCATGGCGACGGCCTGGGCGGCGGCGACCGCGATCGGCAGGGCGTTCGGGTCGGCGAGGCCGATGTCCTCGCTGGCGGAGATCATGAGGCGACGGGCGATGAAACGGGGGTCCTCGCCGGCCTCGATCATGCGGGCCAGGTAGTGCAGGGCCGCGTCGACGTCGGAGCCGCGGATCGACTTGATGAGGGCACTGGCCACGTCGTAGTGCTGGTCGCCGTCCCGGTCGTACTTCACGGCGGCCCGGTCGACGGTCTCCTCGAGCGTCTGGAGGGCGACCTCCGTCTCGCCCTTGTCCAGGGCCGCCCCGGCGGCGGCCTCCAGGGCGGTCAGGGCGCGCCGCGCGTCGCCGCCGGCGATGCGCAGCAGGTGGTTCTCGGTGTCCTCGGGAAGGGTGACGGCGTCCCCCAGCCCGCGCTCGTCACTCACCGCACGCCGGACCAGGGAACGCAGGTCGTCGTCGGTGAGGGGTTCGAGGGTGAGGAGGAGGGAGCGGGACAGCAGCGGGGAGATGATCGAGAAGTACGGGTTCTCGGTGGTCGCTGCGATCAGGGTCACCCAGCGGTTCTCGACGGCCGGAAGAAGGGAGTCCTGCTGGGCCTTGCTGAAGCGGTGGATCTCGTCGAGGAAGAGGACGGTCTCCTTGCCGTAGCCACCGGTGGCGCGGCGGGCTCCGTCGATGACCGAGCGGACCTCCTTGACGCCGGCGGTGATCGCCGACAGTTCCACGAAGCGCTTGTTGGTCGCCTTGGAGACGACGTAGGCCAGGGTGGTCTTGCCGGTGCCGGGCGGGCCCCAGAGGATCACCGAGGAGGGCCCGGCGGGGCCGCCGGCGCCCTCGCCGACCAGTCTGCGCAGCGGGGAGCCCGGCTTCAGCAGGTGCTGCTGGCCCACGACCTCGTCGAGGGTGCGCGGGCGCATCCGGACCGCCAGGGGGCTGCTGGACGGGTCCTTCTCCTGGCGTTCTTCTGCTGCGGCGGTGAACAGGTCGGGCTCCACGAGGAAAACCCTATGTCACACCACTGACAATCCGGTCGGGGCCGTCGCAAGGCCCCGGACCCCGGGCGGTCAGCTGGTCCAGAAGTCCCACCAGCGGGTCAGGATCAGCATGCCGATGATGCCGATGTGCAGGACCGGCATGACCCAGGTGAACTCGCCGAAGAAGTTCTTCAGCCAGCGCGGGGCGGGCAGGAGGTCGTTGCGGATGTTGAACGAGGTCACGTACCAGAACATGATGATCGTCGCGACCCAGGCCAGGCAGCACCACAGGCACAGCGCGTTGATCCGGTACAGCGACTGGAACATCAGCCAGGCGCAGAAGCCGACGCCGAAGAGGGTGCCGGCGTTGAGGGTGAGCCAGTACCAGCGCGGGAAGCGGGCGCGGGCGAGCAGGCTCATGCCGACGGCGATGACGATGCCGTAGCAGACGAGGCCGAGCATCGGGTTCGGGAACCCGAAGGCCGAGGCCTGGTCGCTCTCCATCACGCTGCCGCAGGAGACGACGGGGTTCAGGCTGCAGCCGGGGGTGAAGGACTTGCCCTCGACCTTCGCCTCGAGCAGCTTGAACTTGTCGATCGTGATGACCCACGCCGCGAGCAGACCCGCCGCACCGGTGATCACGAGCAGCAGCGCGAACGCACGGCTGCCGCCCACCGACCGCGGGGCGGCCTCGGTGCGCTCCGGCCCCGGTTCGGTGGAGACGTCCTTGACTGTCGTCTTGCTCATCACGCCGATTCCATCACTTGAGAGGTGGACCTTCCGCGGACAGCGCTCATTGTGCCGTACGCAGGCGTGTGTCCACCGTTCGGTGGACGTAAGGACGTACGCACGGTCGTCCCGGAGCGCTCGGTTCCCAACGAGGCTCGTCTGCATGACAGCACACGCGAACGAACTCGCTGTGGATGTACGAGGGCTGCGCAAGCGGTACGGCGACGTGACCGCCGTCGACGGCATCGATCTCGGTATCCGCAGGGGAGAGGTCTTCGGCCTGCTGGGACCCAACGGGGCGGGCAAGAGCACGACGGTGGAGATCCTTCAGGGCAACCGCGGCAGGGACGCGGGCGAGGTGTCCGTGCTGGGGGCGGATCCGGCGCACGGCACACGCGCGTGGCGCTCACGCGTCGGAATCGTCTGGCAGGACGAATCCGCGCCCGCCGAGTTGACGGTCCGCGAGACCGTGCGGCACTTCGCCCGCTACTACCCAAGGCCCCGGGACCCGGAGGAGGTCATCGGCCTGGTCGGTCTGCGGGCCAAGGCGGACAGCCGGATCAAGGCCCTCTCCGGCGGGCAGCGCCGCAGGCTCGACGTCGCGCTCGGAGTGATCGGCGGCCCCGAGCTGCTGCTCCTGGACGAGCCGACGACGGGATTCGACCCGGCGGCTCGCCGCCAGTTCTGGGACCTGATCCGCAAGCTGTCCGCCGAGGGCACGACCATCGTGCTGACCACGCACTACCTGGAGGAGGCGGAGGCCCTGGCGGACCGGCTGGCGGTCGTCGCCCGGGGGCGGGTCGTCGCCGAGGGCGATCCGGCGGGCCTGCGGGAGCGGTACGGCACGGGCGCCACCGTCGCGTGGACCGACCCGGACGGCACCCCGCGCACGGAACGCACGGACACGCCCACCAGGACGGTCGGCGCGCTCATGGGCCGCTTCGACGGCGAGATCCCGGGGCTGCGGGTGAGCCGCCCCACGCTGGAGGACGTCTATCTCCGGCTGACCGGACAGGAGGACGCGCGATGACCACGACCGCCGCACGACCACGGTCTCTGGCGCCCGACGAGCGGCTGCCCGGTGTCTGGGGCATCGGTCTCGGGCGCGGCGCCCTGGAGCTCCGGCAGTTCTTCCGGCAGCGCGACCACGTGGTGTTCACCTTCGCCTTCCCGGTGGTGTTCCTGTTCCTGTTCGCGTCGATCTTCCGCGACGACGTGCGGGGCGCTGGCATCAACGCCTCGCAGCTGTACGTCCCGGCGATGATGGCCGCCGGCATCATGTCGACGAGTTTCCAGTCCCTCGGCGTCTCGATCGCCATCGAGCGGGACGAGAAGGTGCTGCGGCGGCTGCGCGGCACGCCGATGCCTCCGGCGGCGTACTTCCTCGGCAAGATCTGGCTGGTTCTGGTCACCGGTCTGCTGGAGACCGCGATCCTGCTGCTCGTCGGCACGGCCTTCTACGACATCGATCTGCCCTCGGACGCGGGCCGGTGGCTCGACTTCGCCTGGATCTTCGTTCTCGGTCTGACGGCGTGCTCGCTGCTCGGGATCGCGATCAGCTCGATCCCGAAGACCGGCAAGAGCGCGACCTCCGTGGTCGTCCTCCCGTTCCTGGTCCTGCAGTTCATCTCCGGGGTGTACATCGCGATCGACACCATCCCGGGCTGGATGCTGAACATCGGCGCGCTGTTCCCGCTGAAGTGGATGTGCCAGGGCCTGCGCGGGGTGTTCCTTCCGGAGTCGGCGCAGGTCCTGGAGCAGGCCGGGGACTGGGAGTTCTGGCGGATCGCCCTGGTGCTGGGGGCGTGGTGCGTCGGAGGATTGCTGCTGTGTCTGCTGACCTTCCGATGGAAGAACCGGCGCGACGGGTGACCGGCCCGGACGATGTCGTCGGCGCCTACAGCTGGGCGCGGTCGTTCCGGATCTGGGACACCTACTTCGCGCTCATCTGGCTGGCCACCCTGGTGTTCGTGCTCGGCACGGCGAACCCGGGGTGGCCGGTCCGCCTCGCCGCGGCCGCGCTGCTCGTGCCTCTCATCCCCCTGTTCGTGTGGGTGGGGCGGCCCATCCTGCGGGGCGATCCGCCCGAGGAACGACAGGCGCTCGGCTACCTGGTGGCGGCGATGGCGCTGTTCCTGCCGTCGGCGATCCTCGTGGGCGAGACCCGGCTGATGACCTTCGCGCTGGTCCCCCAGTGCTTCATGTCGTTGCGGATCCGGCGGGCGCTGACGGCGGTGGCCGTCATCAATCTCGCGCCCGTGGCCGGCTGGGCCCTGCTGTGGTGGCCGAGCGACCAGGACGTCTTCTTCAACGGGCTGTTCGCCGTGGTCACCCTCGTCTTCTCGGTGGCCGTCGGCACCTGGGTCATCCGGATCATCGAGCAGAGCCAGGAGCGGGCCGAGCTGATCGCCGAGCTCGACGCGAGCCGCCACGAGGTCTCCCGGCTGTCGGCCGCGCACGGCGCCCTGGCCGAGCGGGAGCGGATGGCCCGGGAGATCCACGACACGCTCGCGCAGGGCTTCACCAGCCTGCTGATGCTGGTCCAGGCCGTCGAGGCGGAACTCGACCACGACGTGTCCCAGGCCCGCCGGCATCTGGCGTTGATGGACGAGACGGCCCGGCTGAACCTCGCCGAGGCCCGCGCCCTGGTCACCGGGGGCGGACCCGCGGACCTGGCCGGCGCCTCCCTGCCGGACGCGCTGCGCAGACTGGCCGCCCGCCACGAGGCGACGCTGGAGGTGACCGGTCCCCTGCGTCCCCTCCCCGCCGGTCCCGAGGTGGTCGCCCTGCGCGCCTGTCAGGAGGCGCTGGCCAACACCCGCAAACACGCGGGGAGTCCGATGTCGGTCGGCATCACCGTCGGGTACACCGACGACACGCTCACCGTGTCCGTACGCGACGACGGCTGCGGCTTCGACCCGTCCGCCGCCGGCACAGGTGCCGGCGGCTACGGTCTGGCGGGGCTGCGGGCCCGGGTCGTCGAGGCGGGCGGGACGGCCCAGGTGCGCAGTGCCCCCGGCGCCGGCACGACGGTGACCGTCCGCCTGCCCGTACCGCCCCCGAGGAGTTCACCGTGATCCGGATCATCCTGGCCGACGACCATCCCGTCGTACGGGAGGGACTGCGGGCGATGCTGAGCGCGGAACCGGACCTGGAGGTGGTCGCCGACGCGTCCAGTGGGCCGCAGGCGGAGGCGCTGGCCGCCGCGTTGCGGCCCGACATCGTGCTGATGGACCTGCGGATGCCGGGCGGCGGGGGCGTGGACTCCATCGTGCGGATGAGCGAGGCGGGCCTGCCGTGCCGGGTGATCGTCCTGACGACGTACGAGACGGACCGGGACATCCTGCGGGCCGTGGAGGCGGGAGCGGCGGGCTACCTGCTGAAGGATCTGCCGCGCGCGGAACTGGCGGAGGCGGTGCGCGCGGCGGCCCGGGGCGAGACCGTGCTGGCGCCGTCCGTGGCGGCACGGCTGGTGGACCGGCTCCGCACGAGGCCGGAACGACCGCGGTTGTCGGAGCGTGAGACGGCGGTCCTGCGGCTGGTGGCGGAGGGCTGCACGAACGCGGAGATCGGGCGCCGGCTGTTCATCGGCGAGTCGACGGTGAAGACCCATCTGCTGCGGGCCTTCGGCAAGTTGGGGGTGGACGACCGGACGGCGGCGGTGACGAGTGCGATGCGGCACGGCCTGCTCGACTGAGGGAGCCCGCCCCCGCCGCCCCTTCCCTCTCCCGTCGTTCTGGGGCTCCGCCCCAGACCCCGCTCCTCAAACGCCGGAGGGGCTGAATTTCAGCCCGTCCGGCGTTTGAGGACGAGGCCTTTCGGGCCGAAGCGGGGGTCTGGGGGCGCAGCCCCCCGGGGACGGGACGGGTAGGGGCGGCGGGGGCGATGAAACACCCCCGCGCGCACCCCCGTCACTCCCCTCAGCCCAGCCTCGACTCCAGTTCCGCCACGATCTCGTTGACCCCGACCGCCGTCTGCTCGCCGGACTCCATGTCCTTGAGCTGGACGACGCCCTCGGCGAGGTCGCGTTCGCCGGCGACGACGGTGTAGCGGGCGCCACTGCGGTTGGCGTTCTTCATGGCGCCCTTCAGCCCCTTTGCGCCGTAGGAGAAGTCCGCGGCGATACCCACCTTGCGCAGCTCGGTGACCTTGGCGAACAGCACCCGGCGGGCCTCCTCGCCGAGCGGCACCGCGAACACGCTGGTGAGGGAGGGGAGTTCGAGCGCGACGCCCTCCGCCTCCAGGGCCAGGACCGTGCGGTCGACACCCAGCGCCCAGCCGACGGACGGCAGCGCGGGACCGCCGATCATCTCGGACAGGCCGTCGTAGCGGCCGCCGCCGCCCACCGCGGACTGGGAACCGAGACCGTCGTGGACGAACTCGAAGGTCGTCCGGGTGTAGTAGTCCAGGCCGCGCACCAGCTTCGGGTCGTCCTCGAAGGAGACGCCAGCGGCCGTGATCAGCTCACGCACCTCCTCGTGGTACGCCTTGCAGGCGTCACACAGGTAGTCGCGCAGGATCGGGGCGTCGGCGAGCTGCTTCTGGACGTCGGGACGCTTGTCGTCCAGGACCCGCAGCGGGTTGATGTCCGCGCGGCGCAGCGTCTCCTCGTCCAGGTCCTGGCCGCGCAGGAAGTCCTGCAGGGCGGCCCGGTACACCGGACGGCACTCCTTGTCGCCCAGGCTGTTCAGCAGGATCCGGAAGCCGCGCAGGCCCAGCGAGCGGTACGCCTGGTCGGCCAGGATGATCAGCTCGGCGTCCAGCGCCGGGTCCTCGGCGCCGATCGCCTCGGCGCCGACCTGGGAGAAGTGACGGTAACGGCCCTTCTGGGGACGCTCGTAGCGGTAGTACGAGCCGGAGTACCAGAGCTTGACCGGGAGGTTGCCCGCCTTGTGCAGGTTGGCCTCGAGCGCGGCCCGCAGCACGGAGGCCGTGCCCTCGGGGCGCAGGGCGAGCTGGTCGCCGCCCTTGGTCTCGAAGGCGTACATCTCCTTCGTCACGATGTCGGTGGACTCGCCGACACCGCGCGCGAACAGTTCGACGTTCTCGAAGCCGGGCGTCTCGATGTAGCCGTAGCCGGAGTTGCGCAGCGGCGCGGCGATCGCCTCACGGACCGCCAGGAACTTGGCGCTGTCCGGGGGGATCAGGTCGTACGTGCCCTTGGGGGCCTTGAAGGTGCTCACGGAAGGTCTCGTCACATTCCTCGTCGGGGGGCGTCCACGCTGCCGCGTTCCTCGCGGCCCGCGGCCACCTGCCGCAGATACGGGTTGGTGGCGCGCTCCTGGCCGATGGTCGTCTGGGGGCCGTGACCGGACAGCACCACGGTCGAGTCCTCGAGCGGCAGGCACACGCGGGCCAGCGAGTCGAGCATCTCGTCCATGTCACCGCCGGGCAGGTCGGTGCGTCCGATGGAGCCGGCGAACAGCAGGTCGCCCGAGAAGAAGACCGGCGGGATGTCCGCGGCCTCGGGCATCCCGAAGGTCACCGACCCCTTGGTATGGCCGGGCGCGTGCGCGACGGACAGCTCGAGGCCCGCGAGCTCAAGCCTCGCGCCGTCGGTCAGCTCCTTGACGTCGTCCGGTTCCCCCACGGTCAGCTCGCCCATCAGCTGCGTCCCGATCGACCGGCCGAGACCCATCGACGGGTCGGTCATCATGTACCGGTCCTCGGGGTGGATCCACGCCGGTACGCCGTGCGCGCCGCACACCGGGACGACCGAGGCCACGTGATCGATGTGGCCGTGCGTGAGGACGACGGCGACGGGCTTGAGCCGATGCTTCTTCAGCGTCTCCTCGACTCCCTGGGCGGCCTGGTGGCCGGGGTCGATGATCACGCACTCCTCACCGGCGGCGGGGGCGACGAGATAACAGTTCGTCCCCCAGGCCCCGGCGGGGAACCCGGCAATGAGCACGATCGTCCTTCGTTTGTGTCGATACGGGCGGGCTTCGGAATGGCTGCGCCTGTGGTCAGAGCCTACCGGCGCTGCCGATTACTCAGCGAACCCATATACGGTACGGGGCACACGCAGGCGGTCGGCTCACAAGACGCACGCGTCCCAGCAGGCGTACGAGACGCATGAGGAGAGAATCCGGTGGTCACCCAGGAACAGCGGAAGCGGCAGCTTGCCCGGGAGAAGTTCTTGCGGCAGCAGCAGCGGCGCACATCCGCGCGACGCAAGGCGCGCATGCGCAACTCGGTGATCGCGTCCGTGCTCGGCGTGGTCGTGATCGGCAGCCTCGCGCTGTACACGACCGGCGCCCTCAAGGACGACGACAAGACCAACGCGAGCTCCGAGACGACGCCGAGCGCGGCGCCGACCAGCAAGGCGCCGGACCCGTGCGAGAAGCCCGCCGCCGGCAAGGTCAAGACGGCGACCTGGAAGAAGGAGCCGGCGGTCACCATCGACAAGTCGGCGAAGTACACGATGACGTTGGCGACGACGTGCGGTGACATAGAGATCGCGATGAAGACGTCGGCCGCGCCGCACACCGTGAACTCGTTCAGCTTCCTCGCCGGCAAGGGCTACTTCGACCACACCAAGTGCCACCGGCTCACCACCAACGGCATCTACGTGCTGCAGTGCGGCGACCCGACCGGCTCCGGCAGCGGCGGCCCCGGTTACACGATCCCGGACGAGAACCTGAAGGACAAATCCCTCAAGGACAACGTCTACCCGGCGGGCACGGTCGCGATGGCGAACACCAGCCAGCCGAACACCGGCGGCAGCCAGTTCTTCCTCGTCTACCAGGACAGCCAGTTGCCGCCCAGCTACACACCGTTCGGCACGATTTCGGAAGGCGGCATGAAGGTTCTGAAGAAGATCGCCGCCGCCGGAGAGAGCACCGGAGCGGGCGACGGAGCGCCCAACGCAACGGTCGTCATCAACAAGGCAACCGTCACCAAATCCTGACCCCCAACTGCGAAATTTCGGTCGCGCGGGATGCGGACAGGCAACCCGCCGGTCGCCTATGTTGGCCGTGACGAAACTGTGGACGATGCTCGGGGGCGCTGAGGCCCTCGCAGGCATCATGTGGAGGAGGCGCTGTGAGCAGCGACCCGTGGGGCCGCGTCGACGAGACGGGGACCGTGTACGTGCGTACGGCCGACGGCGAGCAGGTCGTCGGTTCCTGGCAGGCCGGCTCCCCTGACGAGGCACTGGCCTACTTCGAGCGCAAGTACGAGGGCCTGGTGGTCGAGATCGGCCTCCTCGAGAAGCGAGTCAAGACCACCGATCTGTCGGCGAAGGACGCGCAGGCCGCGATCGACCACATCCGCGAGCAGGTCGACGCGCACCACGCGGTCGGCGACCTGGACGCCCTGCGGGTCCGGCTGGACGCGCTCGTAAAGACCGTCGAGAAGCGTCGCGAAGAGCGCAAGCAGCAGCGCGCGAAGCAGTCCGACGAGGCGCGTCATGCCAAGGAGGCGCTGGTCACCGAGGCGGAGGAGCTGGCGCAGTCGGACCAGTGGCGGGCGGCCGGTGAGCGGCTGCGCGCCCTGGTGGACACCTGGAAGGGCCTGCCGCGCCTGGACCGCAAGTCGGACGACGAGCTGTGGCACCGCTTTTCCCACGCCCGTTCGGCGTTCTCCAAGCGCCGCAAGGCGCACTTCGCGTCGCTGGACGCGCAGCGCGAGGAGGCCCGGAAGACCAAGGAGCGCCTGGTCGGCGAGGCCGAGGCGATGTCCGGCTCGACGGACTGGGGGCCGACGGCCGCGCGCTACCGCGAGCTGATGGCCGAGTGGAAGGCCGCGGGACGCGCCCAGCGCGAGCACGAGGACGACCTGTGGAACCGCTTCCGCGGCGCCCAGGACGTCTTCTTCGCCGCCCGCAGCTCGGTCTTCGCCGAGCGGGACGCCGAGCAGTCCGAGAACCTGAAGCTGAAGGAGGAGCTGGCCGAGGAGGCCGAGAAGCTCCTGCCGATCGGTGACCTGAAGAGCGCGCGTGCCGCGTTCCGCTCGCTCAACGAGCGCTGGGAGGCCGTCGGTCACGTGCCGCGTGACGCGCGGCCGAAGGTCGAGGGCCGGATGCACGCGGTCGAGCGGGCCCTCCAGGAGGCCGAGGAGAGCGAGTGGCGCCGGTCGAACCCGGAGGCACGCGCGCGTGCCGAGGGCCTGACCGGCCAGCTCCAGGCGGCCGTCGACAAGCTGCAGGGCCAGATCGAGCAGGCGCGGTCCCAGGGCAACAACGCCAGGGCCGACAAGCTCGCGAGGGAGCTGGAGGGCCGCCAGGCCCTGCTGGACCAGGCGCTGAAGGGTCTGCAGGAGTTCGGCGGCTGACGCTCGTCACGCAGGTGCGAAGTGGGGCTCCCGAACCGGCAGGGTTCGGGAGCCCCACTTCGTGCGTGGCGCCGGTGCCTACCTGCTGCGGGCCGACGTCACCCGGTACACGTCGTACACGCCCTCGACTCCCCTGACCGCCTTCAGGACGTGCCCCAGGTGCTTGGGGTCGCCCATCTCGAAGGTGAAGCGGGAGGTCGCGACGCGGTCCCGGGAGGTCTGGACCGCCGCGGACAGGATGTTGACGTGCTGGTCGGACAGCACCCGCGTGACGTCCGACAGGAGCCTGGAGCGGTCCAGCGCCTCGACCTGGATGGCGACCAGGAAGACCGACGACTGCGTGGGCGCCCACTCGACCTCGAGGATGCGCTCGGGCTCGCGGGACAGCGAGTCCACGTTCACGCAGTCGCTGCGGTGAACCGATACGCCACTACCGCGCGTGACGAATCCTATGATCGGGTCGCCGGGGACCGGCGTACAACAGCGGGCGAGTTTGACCCACACGTCGTCGACGCCCTTGACCACGACACCCGGGTCGGTGCTGGTGCGACGCTTGCGGCCGCGACCACGGGACGGCGGGACCGACTCGTCGATCTCCTCGGTGGCCGCCTCCTCGCCGCCGAGCGCCTGCACGAGCTTCTGCACGACGTTCTGCGCGGAGACGTGTCCCTCGCCGATCGCCGCGTACAGCGCGGAGATGTCCGGGTAACGCATCTCGTGGGCGAGCGTCACGAGCGAGTCGCCGGTCAGGATGCGCTGGATCGGCAGGTTCTGCTTGCGCATGGCGCGGACGATGGCGTCCTTGCCCTGCTCGATCGCCTCGTCGCGGCGCTCCTTGGAGAACCACGCCCGGATCTTGTTGCGGGCGCGCGGCGACTTCACGAAGTTCAGCCAGTCCCGGGACGGGCCGGCCCCGGCCGCCTTGGACGTGAAGACCTCCACCAGGTCGCCGTTGTCCAGGGTGGACTCCAGCGGGACGAGGCGGCCGTTGACGCGGGCTCCTATGGTGCGGTGGCCCACCTCGGTGTGCACCGCGTACGAGAAGTCCACGGGCGTGGCGCCGGCCGGCAGCGCTATCACGTCGCCCTTCGGCGTGAAGACGAAGACCTCGTTGCGCGAGAGGTCGAAGCGCAGGGACTCCAGGAACTCGCCGGGGTCCTCGGTCTCCTTCTGCCAGTCCAGGAGCTGGCGCAGCCACGCCATGTCGTTGAGGTGGTCGTCCTTGCCGGTGGTCCTCGGCTGGTCGGAGCGCACCTTGGAGGCGCCGGCGACGGCCTCCTGCTTGTACTTCCAGTGCGCGGCGATGCCGTACTCGGCGCGGCGATGCATGTCGAACGTTCGGATCTGGAGTTCGACCGGCTTGCCGTTGGGTCCGATGACCGTCGTGTGCAGCGACTGGTACATGTTGAACTTGGGCATCGCGATGTAGTCCTTGAACCGCCCCGGAACCGGGTTCCAGCGGGCGTGCACGGTGCCCAGCGCCGCGTAGCAGTCGCGGACGGTGTCCACCAGGACGCGGATGCCCACCAGGTCGTAGATCTCCGCGAAGTCACGGCCGCGGACGATCATCTTCTGGTAGACGCTGTAGTAGTGCTTCGGGCGGCCGGTGACGGTCGCCTTGATGCGGGCGGCGCGCAGGTCGGACTGGACCTCGTCGGTCACTATGGCGAGGTACTCGTCGCGCTTGGGGGCGCGCTCGGCGACGAGGCGGACGATCTCGTCGTACATCTTGGGGTAGAGGATCGCGAAGGCGAGGTCCTCCAGCTCCCACTTGATGGTGTTCATGCCCAGCCGGTGGGCGAGCGGCGCGTAGATCTCGAGGGTCTCGCGCGCCTTCTTCTCCTGCTTCTCGCGCTTGAGGTACCGCATGGTGCGCATGTTGTGCAGGCGGTCGGCGAGCTTGATGACCAGGACGCGCGGGTCCTTGGCCATCGCCACGACCATCTTGCGCACGGTCTCGGCCTGCGCGGCCTCGCCGAACTTGACCTTGTCCAGCTTGGTGACGCCGTCGACGAGGAGGGCGACGGAGTCGCCGAAGTCGCGGCGGAGCTGGTCGAGGCCGTACTCGGTGTCCTCGACGGTGTCGTGCAGGAGTCCGGCCATGAGGGTGGCGGGGTCCATGCCGAGCTCGGCGAGGATCGTGGTCACCGCGAGCGGGTGCGTGATGTACGGGTCGCCGCTCTTGCGCTTCTGGCCGCGGTGCCAGCGCTCGGCGACCTGGTAGGACTGCTCGATCTGGCGCAGCGTCGCCGTCTCGATCTTGGGGTCGTTGCTGCGGACTATCCGCAGCAGGGGCTCCAGGACCGGGTTGTACGGGTTGGAGCGCTGCACGCCGAGACGGGCGAGGCGGGCCCGTACGCGGTTGGAGGAGCCGGTGCGGGCGGGCTGGCCCGCGGTGGGGCGGGCCGTGGGCGAGTTCGTGGCCCGCTGGGGCGCCGGGGCACCCCCCGCTCGCGCGGCGTCGGGGGTGGGCGGCAGGGGCTTGGGACGCGTCTGCTCGGCCGACTTGTCGACGGGCGCCGACTGGGCGTGCTCGACCGGCCCGCGGGGGTCGTTCTTCGCCTGGGCCGCGTCGGTCGGCGCGGGCTTCGCTGCGGGCCCCGAGGCGGACTCGGGCTTTGCGGCGGTCAGGTGTTGGGCCTCGTCTGGCAAGAGGACTCCTCGTGCGCGATCCGGGTCCCCCGGTCAGGCTCCGGAGACCCCATGGTAGCGAGCCCGCGCCCAAGGATCGCCTTCAGCCCGATGTGAGGGCCGTCCACCGGTGAAACGCGAGAGGCGGGCACCGGACTTCTCCGGGCCCGCCTCTGCGGTGTCCTGCGGGTGGCACACGCCTTGCGCAGGGGTTTCGTGCGGGTGCTCAGACCTTGAGCAGCGCCTCCAGCGGGGCGCAGGCGAGGGCCGGCTCCAGGCGGGCACGGCCGCCCAGGAAGGTCAGCTCCATCAGAACGGCGAGGCCCGCGACCTCGGCGCCCGCCCGGCGGATGAGCTGGATCGACGCCTCGGCCGTGCCGCCGGTGGCGAGGACGTCGTCGACGACCAGCACGCGGTCGGCCGCGCTCAGGTCCTCGGCGTGCACCTCGATCTCGGCGGAGCCGTACTCCAGGTCGTACGCCTGGCTGAGCGTGGCTCCGGGGAGCTTGCCCGCCTTGCGCACGGGGATGAAGCCGAGGCCGGCACGGACGGCCACCGGGGCTCCGAGGATGAAGCCGCGGGCCTCCAGGCCGACGATCTTCGTGGCGCCGGCGTCCGCGGCGATCGCGGCGAGGGCGTCGGTGAGCGCGGTGAACGCCGCCGGGTCCGCCAGGAGCGGGGTGATGTCCTTGAACATCACGCCCGGCTCCGGGTAGTCCGCCACGTCACGGATCCGGCTGAGCAGCAGTTCCTCGATGCCGGTCATCGGCGCTTCCCGGAGGGCCGGCCGCGTCCGCGGTTGCGGGCCGCGGGCTGGCTGCGCGGGCCGACGACCGCGGGGGTGGCGTCCTCCGGCTCGTCGTCGTACTGGTCGTCGACGACCTCGTTCTCCGGCGTCTCGCCCTTGGCGGTGGCCTGCGCACGCTTGGCGAGTACCCGCTTCCTGAGGGCCTTCATCTGCGGCTCGCGCTCCTTGAGGTCGGCGACGAGCGGCGTGGCGATGAAGATCGAGGAGTACGCACCGGCCGCGAGGCCGACGAACAGCGACAGCGAGATGTCGTTCAGCATGCCGGCGCCGAGGACACCGCCACCGATGAACAGCAGGGCGGCCACCGGCAGCAGCGCGACCACCGTGGTGTTGACGGAGCGGACCAGGGTGCTGTTGATCGAGCGGTTGGCGATGTCGCTGTACGTCCAGCGGGTCTGTTTGGTGATGTCCTTGGTCTGCTCCTTGAGGCTGTCGAAGACGACGACCGTGTCGTACAGCGAGTAACCGAGAATGGTCAGCAGACCGATCACCGTGCCCGGCGTGACCTCGAAGCCGACGAGGGCGTAGATGCCGACCGTGATGGTGATGTCGTGGATCAGCGCGATGAACGCGGCGAGCGCCATGCGCCACTCGAAGGCGATCGCCAGATAGATCACGACGAGGACCAGGAAGATCCCGAGGCCCTGCCAGGCCTTGTTGGCGACCTGGTCACCCCAGCTGGGGCCGACCAGGTCGGCGTTGATCTGCTCGCTGTCGACCTTCAGGTCCTTGGCGAGCTCCTGCTTGATCTGCCCGGACGTGTCGGTGTCGATGCCCGCGAGCTGGATGCGCAGGCTGCCGTCGCCGAGCTTCTGGACGATCGCGTCGTGCCCGGAGGCCTCCTCCGCGTACGTCTCCGCCTGCGACACCGAGACGCTCGTGTTCTTCGGGGTGGTGAAGACGGCACCGCCCTCGAACTCGATGCCCATGTTCAGGCCGCGCACCGCCAGGCCGACGATGGCCGTGATGGTGATCAGGATCGAGAGGCCGTACCAGATCTTGCGGTTGCCGACGAAGTCGTAGCCGACCTCGCCACGGTGCAGTCGGGCGCCGAGGTTGCCGAGCTTCGACATCTCACGCCTCCTTCGGGTCGACAGGGCCGGCGGCAGGCTGGGCGGGACGGCGGGTGCGGCGCAGCGGGGGCTTGGCGCCCAGCCGCTTGGGGTCGAGGCCGGACCAGCTGTGACCGCTCGAGAAGAACGTGCTGCGCGAAACGAGCGTCAGCAGCGGCTTGGTGAACAGGAAGACCACCACCACGTCGAGGAGGGTGGTCAGACCCAGCGTGAACGCGAAGCCCTGGACCTTGCCGACGGTGACGATGAAGAGCACCGCCGCGGCGAGGAACGACACGAAGTCGGAGACCA
The DNA here is from genome assembly GCF_055578365.1 of Streptomyces sp. NPDC033131. NCBI lineage: Bacteria > Bacillati > Actinomycetota > Actinomycetes > Kitasatosporales > Streptomycetaceae > Streptomyces > Streptomyces sp. NPDC033131. The sequence goes on along the minus strand of NZ_JBVIPA010000034.1, from coordinate 42,607 downwards.
GGATGGTGCGCCGGGCTCGCGGCCAGGCCCGCTCGACGGCGGGGCGCAGCGAGCGGCCCTCGCGGATCTCGTCCCGGACCCGTTCGAAGTACACGATGAACGAGTCCGCCGTGATGCCGATCGCGACGATCGCACCGCACACGGCCGGGAGGTTCAGCGCGAAGCCGATGCCCGGGCCGAGCAGCGCCATGATCACGTAGGTGAGGGCCGCGGAGACCAGCAGCGAGGCGACGGCGATGAGCGCCAGGCCGCGGTAGTACGCCACCAGGTAGATGACGACCAGGGCGAGACCGATCGCGCCCGCGATCAGACCGGCTTTCAGCTGCTCGCCACCGAGCGCGGCGGTCACCGTGGTGACGCTGTCCTCCTTGAAGGTCAGCGGCAGGGCGCCGTACGACAGCATGTTGGCCAGGCTCTCGGCCGACTCCTGGTTGAAGTTTCCGGAGATCTCCGCGTTGCCACCGGTCAGCGCCTGGCTGACGGACGGGTCGGAGACCACGTCGCCGTCGAGGACGATGGCGAACTGGTTCTGCGGGGGCTGGTTCTGGGCCAGCTTGCCGGTGATGTCGCCGAACTTCTTGGCGCCGCCGGACGTGAACTGCATGGTGACGGTCCAGCCGGCGCCCGTCGTCGTGTTGAGGACGGCCTTTGCCTCGTCCACGTCGGTGCCGTCGACCTCGGCCGGGCCCAGGACGTACTTCTGCCACTGGCCCTGCGAGTTCTGGCCGCAGGCCACGGTGGAGTCACCGGGCTTGGCGCCTTCGCCGGCCTTGGCTCGGGCCGTCGCCTTCGTGCAGTCGAGGGCGGCGTACTGGGCCTCGAGCTGACCGGCCGCCGCACTCGCGTCGCCACTGCTCGCGGACGGGGAGGGGCTGGCGCTCGCGGAGGCCGAGGCGCTCGTCGACGGCGTCGGGTCGGCCTTCAGGGCGTCGGTGACCGCGCGGCCCTGCGAGGTGGGGGTCGCCGACGGGGTGGTGGAGCCGGAGGGAGAAGACGACGAGGTCGCCTTGTCCGTGGCCTTGTCGCCGCTGCTGGAGGCACTCGGCGACGGGCTGGCCGGCGCTTCCGCGCCCGAGACCTCGGTGGTGAGGACCGGCCGGAAGTACAGCTTGGCGGTGGTGCCGACCTGCTTCTGGGCCTCCTCGGAGTTCGTACCCTTGGGGATGTTGACGATGATGTTCTTGTCGCCCTGGGTCTGAACCTCGGCCTCCGAGACGCCAAGACCGTTGACACGGCGGTTCATGATCTCGACCGCTGTGTCCATGTTGGTCTTGTTGATCGCGGATTCCTGGCCGACCTCCGGGACCGCCCGGAGCGTGATGCTCGTACCACCGGCAAGGTCGATGCCGAGACGCGGAGTGGTGTGCCCGGAGAGGAACATTCCTCCGGTGAGCGCCACGATGGCGATCAGGATGAGGACCAGCGAGCGCCCCGGCCTGCTCTGGGCGCTCGCGCTCCGGCCCTTCTTAGGTGCTGCCACCTTCTCGTACTCCCTCTCGGGCCGCCTCGCGCCGGATCTGCGGGCGGACGGCCATGACTGGTGTCGGGATCCCGTGCGAGCTGTGCACGTCCCAGGGCACGCGGAGCCGGCCCGCGGCGCCCGGGGTGCGGCTACTTCGCCTCGGAGTCGCCGTCGGTCTTCTTCGGCTCCTCGTCCGTCTTCGCCTCGGCGGCCTCGGTGTCGGCCGGGGCCTCGGCGGTCTCCTCGGCCGTGTCCTTCTTGCCGAGGTCGACGGGCTTGTCGTCGGAAGCGGCGGCAGCGTCGGCGGCGGGCTCGTCGGTCTCGGTGAGGGAGGAGGCGTCGTCCGGGACGACGTCGGAGTCGGACTTCAGGTCGTGCTCGACGCCGTGGACGATGCGGTTGTACTCGTCGTCCGACAGGACGGCACCGATCGCGTTCTTCGCGAAGAGGAGGTCGACGCCCGGACCGGCATCGACGAGGACCGTGTCCTCGTTGACTTCCTTGACCGTCGCGTACATCCCCCCGATGGTGCGGATGCCACTGCCGGGCTGCATTTCGTTCCGCATGTTCGCGGCCGCCTGCTGCTTCTTCTTGGCGGAGCGGGTCATCAGGAACATGGCCCCGATGAGCACGATGAACGGGAGGAGGGTCACGAGACTCACGGGTCGGTACTTCCTTCACGTGACCGCGATGGTGAGCGGCCTGATGGTTGGGGGTATGTACACCGCCGACAAAGGCGGCATCGGCGGAGTCTAAGCGAGTCCGCGCGCAGGGAACAACGCTCAGCATGGCACCAGGGTTCCTGACCCGGCCACCACGCTCCCCGTCACGCCCCGAACAGGTCCTGTTGTCCGTTTCCTGTGGCCGTGGAGCGGGGCGGGGTGAGGCCGAGATGCGCCCACGCGGCGGGCGTGCCCACCCGTCCGCGCGGGGTGCGGGCGAGCAGCCCCTCCCGGACGAGGAAGGGTTCGGCGACCTCCTCCACGGTCTCACGTTCCTCCCCCACGGCGACGGCGAGCGTGGACAGGCCGACCGGGCCGCCGCCGAACAGCTTGAGCAGCGCCACCAGAACCGCGCGGTCCAGACGGTCCAGGCCGCGGGCGTCGACCTCGTAGACGGCGAGTGCCGCCTGGGCGATGTCACGGGTGATCAGGCCGTCGGCCTTGACCTGGGCGTAGTCGCGCACACGGCGCAGCAGACGGTTGGCGATACGGGGCGTGCCGCGGGAGCGGCCGGCGATCTCGGCGGCACCGTCGGCGTCGATCTCCACATCGAGCAGGTTCGCCGAGCGGTGGATGACGCGCTCCAGTTCGGCGGGCTCGTAGAACTCCATGTGCCCGGTGAAGCCGAAGCGGTCGCGCAGCGGGGGCGGCAGCAGACCCGCGCGCGTCGTGGCGCCGACCAGGGTGAAGGGGGGCAGTTCGAGCGGGATGGCGGTGGCGCCGGGGCCCTTGCCGACGATGACGTCGACGCGGAAGTCCTCCATCGCCATGTAGAGCATCTCCTCGGCCGGCCGGGACATGCGGTGGATCTCGTCGAGGAAGAGGACCTCGCCCTCCTGGAGGGAGGAGAGGATCGCGGCCAGGTCGCCGGCATGCTGGATGGCGGGGCCGCTGGTGATGCGGATGGGGGCGTTCATCTCGGCCGCGATGATCATCGACAGCGTGGTCTTGCCGAGGCCGGGGGCGCCGGAGAGCAGCACGTGGTCGGCGGTGGCGCCCCGCGCGCGTGCGGCGCGCAGGACGAGGTCGAGCTGTTCGCGGACCTTTTCCTGGCCGATGAACTCGCCGAGGTCCTTGGGGCGCAGGGCGGCCTCGACGGCCTGGTCCTCGCCATCGGCTGACGCGCCGACGAGCCGCTCGGCGGCGGGGGTGTCGGTCGTGTCGTCCCAGTTCACTGCAGTTCTCCTCGCGGTGGCGCGCCGGTCGGTCGGTCGGCCGTGGGTCCCGGGGCCGTCTCCCGAAGGACACGGCATCGAGTGTGCCTCGCGGTCTCGTGACGGCGCGGCGGTTCGGCGTTCAGCGGGCTCGGTTCAGGCTCTGCAGAGCCGCCTTCAGCAGCTGGCCGACCTGGGGCGTGCCCTCGGCCGCCTCCGCCTGCGGGGCCACCGCGGACACGGCCTCGTCGGCCTCCCGGGTCGCGTAGCCGAGGCCGATCAGGGCGGCGTGCAGCTGGTCGCGCCAGCCGGTGCTGATCGCGGTGCCCACCGCGGGCGCGCCGATCGGCTCGCCGAGACGGTCCTTCAGCTCCAGGAGCAGCTTCTGGGCGCCCTTCTTCCCGATGCCGGGGACGGCGATCAGCGTCTTCTCGTCGCCGGTGGAGACGGCCCGGCGCAGGGCGTCCGGCGAGTGCACGGCGAGCATCGCCTGGGCGAGGCGCGGTCCGACGCCACTGGCGGTCTGGAGCAGTTCGAAGGTCTGCCGCTCGTCGTCGTCCGCGAAGCCGTACAGGGTCAGTGAGTCCTCGCGGACCACCAGGGAGGTGGCCAGCTTGGCCTGCCGGCCCATGCGCAGCCCGGAGAGGGTGTTCGGTGTGCACTGGACGGCGATGCCGATCCCGCCCACCTCGACCACCGCGGAGTCGGGGGCGAGGGCGGCGACCGGACCGCTGACGTAGGCGATCATGCCGTACGGCCTTTCGATGCGTGCAGGGCGACGGCCTGCTGGAGTCGGTTCTGGGCGGGGGCGCGCCAGATGTGGCAGATGGCGAGCGCGAGGGCGTCGGCGGCGTCGGCCGGCTTCGGCGGTGCGCCGAGCCGCAGCAGGCGGGTGACCATGGCACCGACCTGGGCCTTGTCGGCGCGGCCGCTGCCGGTGACGGCGGCCTTGACCTCGCTCGGGGTGTGCAGGGCGACGGGGATGCCGCGGCGGGCGGCGCACAGCATGGCGACGGCACTGGCCTGGGCGGTGCCCATCACGGTCCGGACGTTGTGCTGGCTGAACACCCGCTCCACGGCGACGCATTCGGGCCGGTGCTCGTCCAGCCACTGCTCGATGCCCTGCTCGATCACGACGAGGCGCTGCCCCAACTCGGCGTCCGCCGACGTCCGTACGACACCGACGCCGAGCATGGTGAGCGGCCGGCCCGCGACGCCCTCGACGACACCGACACCGCACCGCGTGAGTCCGGGGTCCACCCCGAGTACGCGCACCCGTGCCTCCCTTCGATCACCTGTTTGTGCAGGCTATCGGGTGCCACCGACAACGGCCGCCAGCAACGCCCGGCAGAGCGACGGGCCGACGGGGCGTGTCCCGTCGGCCCGTTGAGACCATTCCGCTCGCGGCAGCGTTACGCGTCGACCTTCTCCATGACCTCGTCGCTGACGTCGAAGTTGGCGAAGACGTTCTGCACGTCGTCGCTGTCCTCGAGCGCGTCGATCAGCTTGAAGATCTTCTTCGCGCCCTCTTCGTCGAGCTCGACCTGCATGGTGGGGACGAAGTTGGCGTCGGCGGAGTCGTAGTCGATGCCGGCGTCCTGGAGGGCGGTGCGCACCGCGACCAGGTCGGTGGCCTCGCTGATGACCTCGAAGGACTCACCGAGGTCGTTGACCTCCTCGGCGCCCGCGTCCAGGACGGCACCGAGCACGTCGTCCTCGCCCAGCTCGCCCTTGGGGACGATGACGACGCCCTTGCGGTTGAAGAGGTACGACACCGAGCCCGGGTCGGCCATGGAGCCGCCGTTGCGGGTCATGGCGACGCGGACGTCGGAGGCGGCGCGGTTGCGGTTGTCGGTGAGGCACTCGATGAGCACCGCGACACCGTTCGGACCGTAGCCCTCGTACATGATCGTCTCGTAGTCGGCGCCACCCGCCTCGAGACCGCCGCCGCGCTTGACCGCGGAGTCGATGTTCTTGTTCGGGACCGACGACTTCTTCGCCTTCTGGATGGCGTCGTAGAGAGTCGGGTTGCCCTCGATGTCGACGCCGCCCATCCGGGCCGCGACCTCGATGTTCTTGATCAGCTTCGCGAAGAGCTTGCCGCGTTTGGCGTCGATCACGGCCTTCTTGTGCTTCGTCGTAGCCCATTTAGAGTGGCCGGACATCTGCCTGTCTCCTTCGCGTAACCCAACTCCGTACGAACGCAGAGATCCTACAAGGACTCCGCCGTCCGGTTCGCGCGCACCATGTCGACGAACAGGGCGTGCACACGGTGGTCGCCGGTCAGTTCCGGGTGGAACGACGTGGCGAGCGCGTTGCCCTGGCGGACCGCGACGATGTGGCCGTCGTGCTCGGCGAGCACCTCGGTCTCGGCGCCGACGGACTCGACCCAGGGGGCGCGGATGAACACGCCCTCCACAGGATCGCCCGCGATGCCCTGCACGTCGAGCGAGGCCTCGAAGGACTCGTTCTGGCGCCCGAAGGCGTTGCGGCGCACGATCATGTCGATGCCGCCGATCGTCTCCTGGCCCGAGCGCGGGTCGAGGATCTTGTCGGCGAGCATGATCATGCCCGCGCAGGTGCCGTAGACGGGCATGCCGGCCCGCACGCGCGCGCGGAGCGACTCCATCACGCCGAACAGGACGGCCAGCTTGGAGATGGTGGTGGACTCGCCGCCGGGGATGACCAGGCCGTCCACCTCGGCGAGCTCTTCGGGGCGCCGCACCGGCCTGGCCACGGCGTCGGCCGCGGCCAGGGCGATGAGGTGCTCCCGTACGTCGCCCTGGAGTGCCAGGACGCCTATGACAGGTGTGTCAGACATGTACGTGCAGTCCTCAGGGGGTGTCTTACCAGCCGCGGTTGGCGTAGCGCTCGGCCTCGGGGAGGGTGTCGCAGTTGATGCCGACCATGGCCTCGCCCAGGTTGCGGGACGCGTCCGCGATGATCTTCGGGTCGTCGTAGAAGGTGGTCGCCTTCACGATGGCGGCGGCGCGCTTGGCCGGGTCGCCGGACTTGAAGATGCCCGAGCCGACGAAGACGCCCTCGGCGCCGAGCTGGCGCATCAGCGCGGCGTCGGCGGGGGTGGCGACGCCACCGGCGGAGAACAGCACGACCGGGAGCTTGCCGAGCTCGGCGACCTCCTTGACGAGCTCGTACGGGGCACGCAGGTCCTTGGCGGCGGCGTACAGCTCGTTGTTGTCGTAGCCGCGCAGACGGGCGATCTCGTTCTTGATCTGGCGCAGGTGACGGACCGCCTCGACGACGTTGCCGGTGCCGGCCTCGCCCTTGGAGCGGATCATCGCGGCGCCCTCGGCAATGCGGCGCAGGGCCTCGCCCAGGTTGGTGGCACCGCAGACGAAGGGGGTCGTGAACGCCCACTTGTCGGAGTGGTTGACCTCGTCGGCCGGGGTGAGGACCTCGGACTCGTCGATGTAGTCGACACCGAGGGACTGCAGGACCTGGGCCTCGACGAAGTGACCGATGCGGGACTTGGCCATGACCGGGATCGACACGGCCTCGATGATCTCTTCGATCATGGTGGGGTCGGACATCCGGGCCACGCCGCCGTCCTTGCGGATGTCGGCGGGCACGCGCTCCAGAGCCATGACGGCGACGGCGCCCGCGTCCTCGGCGATCTTCGCCTGCTCGGCGTTGACGACGTCCATGATCACGCCGCCCTTGAGCTGCTCCGCCATGCCGCGCTTCACGCGCGCGGTGCCGGTCTCGGGGGTCTGGTTGTCGGGGAACGTGCTGGACACGGGTGACCTCGCTGAAGTGAAAGAGGGATCTGCAGCACCGAGGAAACGGGACTGGACCAGTCCACAGCAAGGGCCAATGGGGAGACGGTGGATCGTTTTCCGGCCAGGGGCCGGTGAGAGTGGCTCGGGCCGGTCCGCAGTGCAGCCCTAGGTCGGGCGATCCGCCAGGGCCGAGGGCGGCTCGTCGTCCATCTCGAAGGCCAACGGGAACGGCGCGTGCCCCGCCAGCCGGAACCAGCGCACCTTGCGGTGCCGGCGCAGGGCCCGGGCCGCCCGCACGGAGTCGTTGTGGAAGCGCCGGGCCATCGGAACCCTGCGCACCGCCTCGGTCAGTTCCCGGGTGGCCTGCTCTCCCCCGGGGGCCTCCCGTACCGCCTCCACCTGCTGCGTCTCGGCGAACACGGCCCGCAGCGCCTGGCTCAGGTCGCTCTCGGCGACCTCCCGCTGCTCCTCCTCGGCCTGCCGCGCGGCGTGCGCTGCCTCGTACAGGACGATCGAGGCGGCCGGGTCGAGCACCCCGGAGGTGGCCAGTTCCTGGGCCACCGAGGCGCGGCGCAGCAGTTGGGCGTCGAGACCGGCGCGGGTGGCGTCGATGCGGGCGTGCAGCCGGTCCAGTCGCCCGGCCGTCCAGCTCAGGTAGAGGCCGATCGCGACCAGCGCGACGAGGATCCAGATCAGGGTTGCGGTCACGGGCGGCAAGGCTACCGGTGCGCTCCGCCGGGGTTGGCCGGGTGTCGTGCGGGGCGTCGGTGGGGGCGTTCCGGGGGCTGCCGCCCCCAGGCCCCCGCTTCGGCCTGAACGGCCTCGTCCTCAAACGCCGGACGGGCTGAGATTGCCCGGACCGGCGCCGGCACACACTCCCCGATGACTGGTCAGTCCCGCGCCAGCCCCAGCCGCGCCCGCAGCCCCGTCGCCCGCTCGTCCTCCGCCGCCGCGACCGCCGCCGCGCCGGACGTCACCGTCTCGTACACGGACAGGATGTCCGCGCCGACCGTCGACCAGTCGAACCGCCGTACGTGCGCGCTGCCGCGCTCGCGCAGCTCGGTCAGCCGTACCGGGTCCCCGAGCAGCCGTACGGCGGCCTCGGCGAGCGCGTCCGCGTCCTCGTTGGCGAACAGTTCGCCCGCCGCGCCCTGGTCGAGCACCTGGGTGAAGGCGTCCAGGTTCGAGGCCAGCACCGGGGCCCCCGCCGACATCGCCTCGACCAGGATGATGCCGAAGCTCTCACCGCCGGTGTTGGGGGCGACGTACAGGTCGACACTGCGCAGGAAACGGGCCTTGTCCGTGTCGCTGACCATGCCGAGGAACTCGACGCGCGGGCGCAGTTCGGCGGGCAGCGACTCGACGGCCTCCTTCTCGTCGCCGCGCCCGGCGACCAGCAGCCGGGTCTGCGGGCGCTCGGCGAGGATCTTCGGCAGTGCCTTCATCAGCACCGGCAGACCCTTGCGGGGCTCGTCGATGCGACCGACGAAGCCGATCGTGTCCCCCTGCCATTCGGGCTTGGGTTCGGCCCGGGCGAAGAAGCCGACGTCGACGCCGTTCGGGATCACCACGGCGTCGCCGCCGAGGTGTTCGACGAGCGTGCGGCGGGCGTACTCGCTCACGGCGATCCGCGCGCTGATCTTCTCCAGGGCGGCCTGCAGGATCGAATACGCGGCGATCATGGCGCGGGAGCGCGGGTTGGAGGTGTGGAAGGTGGCGACGATGGGGCCCTGCGCGGCCCAGCACGCCAGCAGGCCGAGGGACGGTGAGGCCGGCTCGTGGATGTGGATGACGTCGAACTCGCCGTCGTGCAGCCAGCGCCGCACCCGGGCCGCCGACAGGAAGCCGAAGTTCAGGCGGGCCACCGAGCCGTTGTACGGCACCGGCACCGCGCGGCCGGCCGAGACGACGTACGGCGGCAGCGGGGTGTCGTCGTCGGCCGGGGCGAGGACGGACACCTGGTGGCCGAGGCGGATGAAGTACTCGGCGAGATCGCGGATGTGGAACTGGACGCCACCCGGTACATCCCAGGAGTACGGGCAGACGATGCCGATCCTCACGCGGTCCCCCCGGCGGGAGAACGCGCGGGATCAAGGTCCTTGAGCCACAAGCGCTGCAGCATGTGCCAGTCCTCCGGGTGGTCGGCGATCCCTGTGGCGAAGGCATCGGCCAGCGCCTGTGCCATGACAGACGTCTTCTCGGCCCGCGTACCTGTCCCGGGGGCCTCGATCGGGGGATGCACCCGGCCCCGCATCACCGGCGAGTCGTCGTACCAGAGCGTCACCGGCAACAGCCTCGCTCCGGTCTGCTGTGCGAGCAGCGCCGGGCCGGCCGGGATCCGGGTGGCCTCGCCGAAGAACTCGACCTCGACGCCGGAGGAGGAAAGGTCACGTTCGGCGACCAGGCAGACCACGCCGCCGTCGCGCAGCCGCCGGGCCAGCGTGCCGAAGGCGGTGCCGCCGCTGTGCGGCAGGACCTCCATGCCGAGGCCCTCCCGGTAGGCGACGAACCGGTCGTACAGCGTCTCCGGCTTGAGGCGCTCGGCGACCGTGGTGAAGGGGATGCCCAGCTTGGTGGTGAGCCAGGCGCCGGCGAGGTCCCAGTTGGCCATGTGCGGCAGCGCGAGGACGACGCCCTTGCCGGCCGCCATGCCGTCGGTGAGGTGGTGCAGGTCCTTGGCCTCGAAGCTGCTCCTGACGCGCTCCGCGTTCCAGGCGGGGAGCCGGAAGGACTCCATCCAGTAGCGCAGATACGAGCGCATGCCCGCTCGCGAGAGCTCGGCGAGGCGCTCGGGGGTGGCGTCGGGCACCACGCGCGCGTAGTTGCTCTCCAGCCGCTGGACGCCCTTGCCGCGCCGTTTCCAGGCGAGGTCGGCGATACTCCGGCCCAGACGCACGGCGACCGGCTCGGGGAGCTTCTTGACCACGCCCCAGCCGAGGCCGTACAACGCGTCGGCGAACCGCTCCTGCGCGCTCACTTCGCCGCCTCACTCCCGTGCGTCTCCTGCTGGGCGGCGGCCTCTGCCTCGGCAGACTCCCGGCGGACCGTGACGACCCGCTGGATCAGCGTGACCAGGCTGCCGACGGCCACGATCCACAGGGCGATCGGCAGCAGGTACTGGATACCGGGTACCCCGAACTTGTGCAGACCCGCGAGCCCTGCCAGGACGAGGGCGATCACCAGGCGCTCGGCACGCTCGACGAGTCCGTTCACGGCGACCGGCAGGCCGATCGACTCGCCCCGGGCCTTGGTGTACGACACCACCTGGCCGCTTGCCAGGCAGAAGATCGAGACCGCGCACAGCACGTTGTCGTCGCCGTGACCGGCGTACCAGAGGGCGAAGCCGCCGAAGATCGCGCCGTCGGCGACCCGGTCCAGCGTGGAGTCGAGGAAGGCGCCCCAGCGGCTGGAGCGGCCGAGCTGGCGGGCCATGTTTCCGTCGACGAGGTCGGAGAACACGAACAGTGTGATCACGACCGTGCCCCAGAAGAACTCGCCCATGGGGTAGAAGACCAGCGCCCCCGCGACGACACCGGCGGTGCCGATGAGCGTGACCGCGTCGGGGCTGACGCCCCTGCGGATGAGAAACGCGGCGAACGGTGTGAGGACACGCGTGAAGAATGCACGCGCGTACTTGTTCAGCATGGCCTTCCCGAGGGTCGGTGTGGCCGAGCGGCCCCTGCTGGCCACCGGCTGGCCCATCGTAGCCACGCGCGCGCGTGGCCGACGGCCGGGCACCACGTCCCGTGATCCCCCGTACGGCCCGCGGCCGACGGTGGGCCGCCGGATCGCGTCCGTCGTATGGACGCACCGTGACGGGAGTGGAAAGCTCGAAGAACATCGCGGGCGTCACCGGAGCCGCCACCGCTGGGGGTCCCCGGACGGAGTCCGGGGCAGGGTCCGCATGTCCGCGCCCACAGTGACCTCACCGTGCACGGGAGGCAAGGCCATGGGTGACAAGGCGAACGCACACCCCGGAGCCGCCGGCAGGGCAACAGCGGCCGACCAACCCGCGTCCGTACGGAATGTGGTGCTGGTCGGCCACTCCGGATCGGGCAAGACGACATTGGTGGAAGCTCTCGCACTCACGACGGGAGCGGTCAACCGGGCGGGCCGCGTGGAGGACGGCGGCACCGTCTCCGACTACGACGAGATCGAGCACCGGCAGCAGCGCTCGGTGCAGCTCTCCCTGGTACCCGTCGAATGGGACGGTTACAAGATCAATCTTCTCGACACCCCCGGATACGCCGACTTCGTCGGAGAACTCAGGGCCGGTCTGCGAGCGGCGGACGCGGCCCTCTTCGTCGTCTCGGCCTCCGACGGGGTGGACGGCTCGACGCGCATGGTGTGGGAGGAGTGCGCGGCCGTCGGCATGCCGCGGGCGATCGTCGTCACGCACCTGGAGTCCGCCCGGGCGAACTTCGAGGACATGACACGGATCTGCGCCGAGACCTTCGGCGGCGACGACCCCGACGCCGTACTGCCCCTGTACCTGCCGCTGCACGGCCCGCAGGCCCCGGACGGGCACGCGCCCGTGACCGGGCTGATCGGGCTGCTGTCGCAGAAACTGTTCGACTACTCGTCCGGGGAGCGCAAGGAGTCCGAGCCGGGCGAGGACCAGCTGCCACTGATCGAGGAGGCCCGCAACCGGCTGATCGAGGGGATCATCTCGGAGAGCGAGGACGAGACCCTCATGGACCGCTACCTCGCCGGCGAGGTGATCGACGTCGCGACGCTGATCGAGGACCTGGAGCGGGCCGTGGCACGCGGGGTCTTCTTCCCGGTCCTGGCGGCCGCTCCGGCGGCCGGGGGCGCTCGGCAGGGGCTCGGCACGGTCGAACTCCTCGACCTGGTCACACGCGGGTTTCCGACGCCGCTGGAGCGCGAGGCACCGAGGGTCACCACCGTCGACGGCAAGCCGCGCGAGCTGAAGCTGTGCGACCCGGACGGGCCACTGGTCGCGGAGGTGGTGAAGACGTCGTCCGACCCGTACGTGGGCCGGGTCTCGCTCGTGCGGGTCTTCTCCGGGACCCTGCACCCGGACGAGACCGTGCACGTCTCCGGGCACGGGCTCGCCGGCCGCGGGCACGAGGACCACGACGTCGACGAGCGGATCGGCGCGCTGTCCGCACCGTTCGGCAAGCAGCAGCGGGTGCTCACCCACTGCATCGCCGGCGATCTCGCGTGCGTGGCGAAGCTCGGCCGCGCCGAAACCGGGGACACCCTCTCGGCCAAGAACGACCCGCTGCTCATGGAACCGTGGGAGATGCCCGACCCACTGCTGCCGCTCGCCATCCAGGCGCACAGCAAGGCCGACGAGGACAAGCTCTCCCAGGGGTTGTCCCGGCTGGTCGCCGAGGACCCGACCATGCGGCTGGAACAGAACCAGGACACCCACCAGGTGGTGCTGTGGTGCCTGGGTGAGGCACACGCCGACGTCGCGCTGGAACGGCTGCGCAACCGGTACGGCGTCCAGGTCGACGTCGTCCCGCACAAGGTCTCCCTGCGGGAGACGTTCGCGGTCAGGTCGGCGGGCCGCGGCCGTCATGTGAAGCAGTCCGGCGGCCACGGTCAGTACGCCATCTGCGAGATCGAGGTGGAGCCGCTGCCCGGCGGCTCGGGCATCGAGTTCGTGGACAAGGTCGTCGGCGGGGCGGTGCCGCGCCAGTTCATCCCGTCCGTCGAGAAGGGCGTAAGGGCCCAGGCCGCCAAGGGAGTTGCCGCCGGTCATCCGCTCCTCGACATCCGGGTCACGCTGCTGGACGGCAAGGCGCACTCCGTCGACTCCTCCGACGCCGCGTTCCAGACGGCCGGCGCGCTGGCGCTGCGGGAGGCGGCGGCCGACGCGAAGATCCATCTGCTGGAGCCGGTGGCCGAGGTGACCGTCCTGGTCGGCGACGACTACGTGGGAGCCGTGATGAGCGACCTGTCCGGCCGGCGTGGCCGGGTGCTCGGCACGGAACAGATAAGCGGCGGGCGGACCTTGGTGCGGGCGGAGGTCCCCGAGATCGAGATCGGCCGGTACGCCGTCGACCTGCGCTCCCTGTCCCACGGCACGGCACGCTTCAGCCGCTCCTACGCACGGCACGAGCCGATGCCGCCGCAGGTCGCGGAAAGGCTCCGCGAAAAGGTGGGCAGCAGCTCGTAGTTGGCGTCGAGCCCGCCACAAGTGACCTTCACGCAACGCTCCCCTCCGCGTCGGCGGGCGGCTTCGGCCGTCCGCCGACCGGATGTTGTGCCTCAGCCGACCGGTTGTCGTACGTCCGCAGACGGATGTCCGTGCCTGCGGATACGCTGATCACCTGATCAACAGGTGTGCGAAGCAAGGAAGTCGGGAAGGCCGCATGAGCAGGAGTCGCGGCGATCGGGGGCGGGAATGACCGTTGACAGCGGTTACGCGGACATCTTCGGTCCGCAGGTGCCGCGCACGGGCGACGAGGGGCAGACGGCGACGTTCGCGCTGGCCTCGGCGGCCTATCGGGACAATCCCGTGGGGGACATCCTCGCGGCCAACAGCGAGTGGCATCAGTCGACCGTCTCGGACGGCCGCAGGTGGGCGCGGATCTTCCGGCCCAACCTGGGCGAGGCCTTCTCCGGGGCCGTGATCGCCCGCATGCTGGGGGCCGGCCGCAAGCCGCTCATCCAGTCCTTCGGTGCCGAGCCACAGGCCGTGGTCGAGCACTGTCTCGCGGCGAACAACATCCGCAGGGACCGCGACAGCCTGCTGACCATCGTCATGGTGCTGTGCGGTGTGCTGTTCCTGCCCGGGCTCCTCATCTGGCTGCTGGTCTTCCAGATCCGTACCACCGTGGCGAGGACCGAGAACAAGCAGGCCGGCGCGCTCGCCACCGCCCTGCTCGTCGGAGTGGGCGCGCTCGCCGTGATCTTCCTGGTGCGCACGCCGTTCGACGGATTCTGGGCGTGGTACGCACGCGCGGCGATCGTGATGCCGGTGGTCGGCTGGTTCTGGGCCAAGCAGATCTGCGAGCGGACGGCCAGGGACCTGCGGGAGCGCTGGAACAGCCTGCTCTCCGGCAGCAGCGTCGGGGCGAAGGTGCCCGAGGCGGTGCCGAGCAGCCCGCGCGAGACCGCTGCCGAGCAACTGCGCCAGTCCCTCGCCCAGCTGAGCGCCGAGCAGCAGTCCAACTCCGTGTTCTACGCCGGGCCCAAGGGCATACTCGGCATGGGCACCCGCTGGGGCAGCTGGCAGCTCGCCGAGGACCTGGTCTCACGCCATCCGGACCGGGAGATCCACCCCTTCCGCAGCTGGGACGTCATACGGTCCATCCACGACAAACTGCGCATGCTGGAGCGGAACACGCTGAACACCGGCGGCTTCCCGAAAGCGTCCGTACGGCACTGGGTCGTCACCCCGGTCGGGGAGAACGCGAAGGCGGTCTCCCGGCCCGAGGGCACGGACGTGAGCGCGTACCAGGTCAAGCCGCACGCCATACAGGACATCTGCAACAAGCAGCAGTTCGGCGCGGGCGACCGGCACTACCTGGGTGTGCAGTGGACGCTGTGGGACGGGCAGCTCGTCATCACCATGATGATCACCGTGACCGTGCTGCACGAGACGCTGCGCATCGAGGTGACCGGCCACGCGCTGGGCCCGGTGCACTCGCTGTTCACCACGAAGCCGGAGGCCAAGGAGAAGGAAGTCGCCAAGCAGGTCAAGTTCTGGGAGACCCGGAAGGTGAAGCTCCCGCTGGTCGACGCGGACGAGGTGGTACGCCTCGCCGCCCGGGCGCCCCTGACCAGGTATCCGCCGCTGCTGAACTGGCTCGGCGGCGCGCTGACCCTCCCCGAGCCCTTCGGGCTGCGGCACGCCTGGGCGGACAAGCCGTGGCGGCACCGCTTCATGGCCGACGACGCGCTGCGCGCGGCCACCCCGGTGCTGCGGGTGGTGCACGCCGCGGCGATCCGGGTCCTGGAGGAGAACGGCGTGGACACGGAGAAGTTCGGCAACCGGTCGGCGTTCCTCAGCACGGCGGTGCAGGATCCGACACCGCGGAAGGCCGACGTGTACGACGCGTAGGCGTGGTGGGGGCCGTGCTCACGGCCCCCGCCCCCGCCCGGGAGGTCAGGTTGTGGGCCAGGCCTCCGCCAGCATCTTCCGCGTGTCCGCGAGCAGCTGCGGCAGCACCCTCGTGTGTCCGACCACGGGCATGAAGTTCGTGTCGCCGCCCCAGCGCGGGACGATGTGCTGGTGCAGGTGGGCCGCGATGCCGGCGCCGGCCACCGAGCCCTGGTTCATGCCGATGTTGAAGCCCTGTGCTCCGGACGCGGTGCGCAGAGCCGTCATGGCCTGCTTGGTCAGCGCGCCCAGCTCGGCCGTCTCCGCGTCCGTGAGGTCCGTGTAGTCGGCGACGTGGCGGTAGGGCACGACCATCAGGTGGCCGCCGTTGTACGGGTACAGGTTCAGCACCGCGTAGACCTGCCCACCGCGCCTGACGATCAGCCCGTCCTCGTCGGATTTGGCCGGGATCGAGCAGAAGGGGCAGCCGTCTTCGGCGCCCGGGCCGGTCGGCTTGTTCTCACCCTGGATGTAGGCCATCCGATGGGGCGTCCACAGACGCTGGAACGCGTCCTGGGTCCCCACGCCCCACTGCTGCTCCGGCTCACTCGTCATGCAGTGCAGCATATGACTTCGCCCGTTCGCGCCGTGTCGGCGGGTTGTGGGAAAAGCGTCCGGGGCCAAGCTGGGCCGGTGAACGATGCGCATGCGCTGGACGACGACACTCCCTCGGCCCGCTGGGAGCGGCGCACGGAGGTCCCGCTCGCCGTGGCCTCGCTGGTCTTCCTCACCTCGTACGCGATCCGCGTGCTCGTCGACGACCTTCCCGAGGGCCTGCTCGGCCTGTGCCTCGCGCTGACCGTGGCCGCCTGGGCACTGTTCGCCGTCGACTACGCGGTGCGCTGGCGGCTGAGCGGTCAGCGGCTGCGCTTCGTACGGACGCACTGGCTGGCCACCGTCGTGCTGGTCCTGCCGCTGCTGCGGCCGCTGCGGGTCGTCCAGGTGTACGAGGCCGTGCAGCGGCGGCACGGTAAGCCCCGGCTGGCGCTGCACGCGCGCGTGATCGCCTACGCCGGGCTGTCGACCGTCCTCCTCGGCTTCACCGGTGCCCTCGCCGTCTACCAGCAGGAGCACGGAGCACCGGACGCGAGCATCCTGACCTTCGGGGACGCCGTGTGGTGGACCTGCGCCACCCTCGCCACCGTCGGGTACGGCGACGTCGTCCCCGTCACGCCGGTCGGACGCCTGATCGCGGTCGGGATGATGGGCATCGGGATGGCCCTGCTCGGCGCCGTGACCGGGACCTTCGCCTCGTGGCTGCTCCAGGTCTTCTCCAGCGAGGACGACGAGAGGCCCCCGGCGGGATGAACGCGCCGGGGGCCTCGTCTGCGACGGATCAGATCTGCGCCCGCTCCTCGACGACCTTCCCGATCTTCGCGATGGCCTCGTCGAACGGGATGCCGTTCTCCTGCGAGCCGTCGCGGTAGCGGAAGGACACCGAGCCGGCCGACATGTCCTCGTCGCCCGCGATGACCATGAAGGGCACCTTCTGCTTCTGGGCGTTGCGGATCTTCTTCTGCATGCGGTCGGAGGAGGAGTCGACCTCGACCCGCAGCCCCTTCTTCTTGGCCGCCGCGGCGAACTTCTCCAGGTACTCGACATGCGCGTCGCCGATCGGGATGCCGACCGCCTGGACCGGGGCCAGCCACGCCGGGAAGGCGCCCGCGTAGTGCTCCAGGAGCACCGCGAAGAACCGCTCGATGGAGCCGAAGAGCGCACGGTGGATCATGACCGGGCGCTGCTTGGAGCCGTCGGGGGACGTGTACTCCAGCTCGAACCGCTCCGGCAGGTTGAAGTCGAGCTGAATGGTCGACATCTGCCAGGTGCGGCCGATGGCGTCCTTGGTCTGGACGGAGATCTTCGGGCCGTAGAAGGCGGCGCCGCCCGGGTCGGGGACCAGGGGCAGGCCCTGCTTCTCGGCGACCTGGCGCAGCGTCTCCGTTGCCTCGTCCCAGGCCTCGTCGGAGCCGACGAACTTCTCCGGGTCCTTGGTCGACAGCTCCAGGTAGAAGTCGGTCAGGCCGTAGTCCCGCAGCAGGCCGAGGACGAAGGTGAGCGTCTTGTCGAGCTCCTCGGACATCTGCTCGCGCGTGCAGTAGATGTGCGCGTCGTCCTGGGTGAAGCCGCGGGCACGGGTCAGGCCGTGCACGACGCCCGACTTCTCGTACCGGTACACGGTCCCGAACTCGAAGAGGCGCAGCGGCAGTTCACGGTAGGAGCGGCCGCGCGCGTCGAAGATCAGGTTGTGCATCGGGCAGTTCATGGGCTTCAGGTAGTAGTCCACGCCCTCGTCGAGCTGCATGGGCGGGTACATGCCGTCGGCGTACCAGTCCAGGTGGCCCGAGGTCTCGAAGAGCTTCCCCTTCGTCGCGTGCGGGGTGTAGACGAACTCGTAGCCCTCCTCCTCGTGACGGCGGCGCGAGTAGTCCTCCATGACCCGGCGGATGATGCCGCCCTTGGGGTGGAAGACGGCGAGGCCGGAGCCGATCTGCTCGGGGATCGAGAACAGGTCGAGCTCGGAGCCCAGCTTGCGGTGGTCGCGCTTCTCCGCCTCGGCGAGGAAGTCGAGGTGGGCCTTCAGCTCGTCCTTGGTGGGCCAGGCGGTGCCGTAGATGCGCTGGAGCATCGGGTTCTTCTCGCTGCCGCGCCAGTAGGCGGCCGCGTTGCGCATCAGCTTGAACGCCGGGATGTTCCGGGTGGTGGGCAGGTGGGGACCGCGGCACAGGTCCTTCCAGCACAGGTCACCGGTCTTGGCGTCCAGGTTGTCGTAGATCGTCAGCTCGCCCGCGCCGACCTCGACGTCCGCGCCGTCGTCCGTGGAGGCGGAGCCCTTGATGCCGATCAGTTCCAGCTTGTACGGCTCGGACGCCAGCTCCTCGCGGGCCGCCTCGTCGGTGACCACACGGCGGGAGAACTTCTGTCCGCGCTTCTGGATCTCCTGCATCTTCTTCTCGACGGCCTTGAGATCCTCGGGCGTGAACGGCTTCTCGACGTCGAAGTCGTAGTAGAAGCCGTCCTTGACCGGCGGGCCGATGCCCAGCTTGGCCTCGGGGAAGAGCTCCTGCACGGCCTGCGCCATCACGTGCGCGGTGGAGTGGCGCAGGATGTTCAGGCCGTCCTCGGAGGAGATCTGGACGCCCTCGACCTCCTCGCCCTCGGACAGGACGTACGACAGGTCCTTCAGCTCGCCGCCCACGCGCGCGGCGATGATCGAACGCTCGCCGGCGAAGAGCTCGGCGGCCGTGGTGCCCGTCGTCACCACGCGCTCTTCCCGCTCGGAATCGCGATGGATGATCACACGGACGTCTGACACCGGTCTCTCCTGACTGAAGGCGGATGCGGCGCCATACCGAGAGCGCGCGCAATAGGGGATCGTACCGACCCGGGCCCGCCCTGAGCGAAATCAGTCCCCGCCGCAGGCCTCCTCGAAGAAGGCCGTGATCTCCGCGGTCTCCTGGAGCGACTTCATCAGCCGGTCCCGCTCGGCCTCGTCCACCTGCACCGGTTCGACCCCGGAGGCGTCCGTGAGGCGCCGGAAGCCGCCCCTGCTCTCCAGCCGCCCGTGCACCCGTACCGGCAGTCCGACGAGGTGCGCGTGCCCGGCGATCCGGTAGGACTCCTCGTCCAGTGTCAGTCGTATGTGCGGGATGTCGGCGCCCGCGATCACCCGCAACCGTACCGATCCCTCCCCGCGCGGCCCCGATCTGCGCATCCGGACCACCGTCCCGGTGATCCGGACCGGCATGGAGGGCTCCTCGCGCAGATAGCGGGCGCCGGCCTCACGGAGCACAGGCAGGTCTCCGGGCGAGAACTCGACGGCCTCGGCGGGCGCCGCGCATCCTTCGGGTACACCGGCGGCCGGTGCCCACTCCACGCCGATGCGCGCCCCCTCCGTACCGCGCACCAGGGCGATCAGGGCCTCGGTGAGCTCGCGGCTGACGCCCGCCGCGACGGCGCCGTCGAAGGCGTCCATGCCGCCGGTGGCCCGCTGGTAGTCGATGGCCTCGCGGGCGGCGTACAGGGCCTGGTGCAGGCGTACGGCGAGCGGACGGCCGGTGCCGACGGGCACGAAGGCGGTCAGGCGACGGCCGCCGGCCGCGGATCCTACGAGGACGTTCTCCAGGACCGAGGCGGCGGAGCGGCGGTAGCGGGCGCCGTAGTAGCCCGCCCGCGCGCGGGTGGCGAGTGCTCCGGCGAGCAGCGTCTGGCGGGCGGCCGAACGCAGCTGTTCCTCGACCGTCCAGGGGACGGTTCCGGCCGGACCGGTCGGTACGTCGCGCCGCCAGCGGATCTCGTCGCTGGGCACGGCGAGGGAGACCAGCACCTCGCGCGCGGAGGGTGTGCCGCTGCGGGACAGCGCGAGCAGCGCCTCGGCGAGCAGGTCCTCGCTGTCGGGGAAGGCCCGGCTCTCGGGCACGAGCAGGCTCGTGCCGCCGGCGCCCGGTCCGGGCGGGGTCCAGCGGCCGTAGTGTCCGGCCGCTCCCCCGCGCCGCTGCCAGCCGTGCCGGCGCAGCAGGGCGCCGAGTACGGCGGGGTCGACCTCGCCGGGCTCGGGGGGACGCCTCCAGGCGGCGGTCTGGTCGACGGGGTGTGGTCGTACGAGCCGCAGTGGCTCTTCCGTCGGGCGGTGCGTCATGGTCTGCCTCCCGTCCCGACGCGCGTCATGATCTCGCAGAGCGCCCGGTCGTCGAAGATGCGCGAGGTCGGTATCCGCACGGTGGTCCGGTTCCGGCCGGTGATGGCGTGACCGGCGAGGTTGACCCAGTAGCAGCAGTGCCTGAGGTCCAGTCGGTCGTGGCCGGCCCGCAGCCATTGATCCTGTGACCGCGGGACCAGCATCACGACCAGGATCTTGTGGACCGAGACCGGGGTGCGGGCGAGCTTGCGCAGGTGGTCGTTGTCGAGCGTGAAGGAGAAGGTGCGGCCGGGGGGATTCGGCGGGACCTGGTAGGTGCATTTCAGCTGCACCTTGATGGTCACCTCGTCGTCGACGGTGTGCCCCGGTGAGCCGTGGCTGACGTGCCAGTCGATGCCGTTGTCCGGGAACGGCTGGGACAGCGAGCAGCCGGCGGCCGCCGCGACCGCGTGCAGGTAGCCCACCTGCAAGGTCTCCATGCAGGCGGTGGTGGCGAGTGTGCCGCGTTGGGGGCCGGTGCGTTCGGGCAGCAGCCCGCCCCGCTCGGGCTGGGCTATCGCCATGACGAACAGCCTTCCAAGCCAAGTGATATGCCCACACCTGGGCCGAGTGAATCCCACGTCGGGTCGCTGAACTGCAAAGACCCGTACTCCTGTTGTGTCCTTCCGGCGTACGGCGCAAACAGCCCGGGTATCACCAAACGGGGCAGACGACGGGGCGTCAGCTGCCGTGGGTGAACGAGGGGTTGAGTAAATATGACGTGCTGGTACGAAGGGCCCCTGGCCGCTTTCGACACGGAGACCACGGGTGTCGACGTCGAGACCGATCGGATCGTGTCGGCCGCCGTCGCCGTCCAGGACGCCCCGGGCACCCGGCCGCGGGTGACCCGGTGGCTGGTGAACCCGGGTGTGACGGTGCCCGCCGGGGCGACGGAGGTGCATGGACTGACGGAGGAGCATCTGCAGCGCAACGGCCGCTGGCCGGCTCCGGTGATGTACGAGATGGCCGAGGCGCTGGCCGAGCAGGCCGCGGCGGGCCGGCCGCTGGTGGTGATGAACGCGCCGTTCGATCTGACGCTGCTGGACCGGGAGTTGCGCCGTCATCGCGCCTCGTCCCTGGACCGCTGGTTCGAGTCCTCGCCCTTGCTGGTGCTGGATCCGCGGGTCCTCGACAAGCATCTGGACCGCTACCGCAAGGGCCGCCGCACCCTCACCGACCTGTGCGCGCACTACGGCGTCGAGCTGGAGGGCGCGCACGACGCGGGCGCCGACGCACTGGCCGCGCTGGAGGTCGTCCGAGCGGTGGGGCGCCGGTTCGCGGTCCGGCTGGAGCGGCTGAGCCTCGCCGAACTGCACACCCTGCAGGCGGTGTGGCACGCGGGGCAGGCGCGCGGTCTGCAGGCGTGGTTCGCGCGCAGCGGCACGGAGGAGGCGGTGGACCCGGCGTGGCCGCTGCGTCCGGACCTGCCGGCGGCGGCAGCGTAGGGGACGCGCGGGGGCAGCAGAAAGCCGGTCCGTCTGGGACGGACCGGCCTTTCCCGGTGGGCGATACTGGGTTCGAACCAGTGACCTCTTCGGTGTGAACGAAGCGCTCTCCCACTGAGCTAATCGCCCGGGAACGCACTGAACAATACAGGTCCCCGCGCCTTTCCTTCAAACCGCTTCCAGGTGGCCGGCGAGACCTCGCCGCCCGGCCCGCATCATCAGCCGGTGGTTGGCGCGGAACACCGGCCGTCCCGGTACGGCCAGCCGCCGCAGGAGCGGCTTGTTCACGTGGACCTCCTGCTCGTAGCGGGCCAGGCTGCCCGTGCCGTCCGCGGTGATCGTCCAGCGCGCCCAGCCGTCGATGTCCCCGGACACGGCGATCTCCAGGACCCCCGCCGCCGGGTCGCGCCGCACCTCGCGGGCGGTGAAGGTCATGCCGTACGGCAGCAGGGAGCGGATACGGACGACGGCGGTCGTGCCGTCGGTCCGGTGCACCTCGCGCACCTGGCGCCACCAGTGCGGATACTCCTCGACCCGCTCGAGTGCGCGGTACACGACGGCGGGCGCCGCGGACAGGTGCCAGCGGCTGTGGAAGCGGTAGTGGGTCCAGTCCATGAGCGGAGTCTGCCCGTACGCAGCCACCGTGAGGCGTATCTGAGTACGTCCTGAGTACCCGCACTCATGGCGAACGGCGTGACGCGGACCACACTCGACGGCATGACGCACATTCCGCCCCCGGCCGAGGAGTTGCGGCTCCTCGACGCCGAGCTGTGGCACTTGGACGCCCGCCGGGCCCAGTTGCTGACCCGTCGTGCGTGGCTGGTCGCGGCCCTGCACCACGCTCCGCCGCCCGCGCCTGTCGCGCCGCCCCGTCCCGAGACTCCCGCACCGCGTGTCCAGAACGTGCTCCTCCTGCTCGGCGGCATCCTGCTCACCATCGCTGCGATGGTGTTCACACTGGTCAGCTGGGGGCATCTGGGCATCGCCGGGCGGGCCGTGGTGCTCGGCGCGGTCACGCTGGCCGCGCTCGCGGCGCCGGTGCCGCTCCTGAAGCGGGGCCTGCGCTCGACGGCCGAGTCGGTGGCGGGCCTCGGGCTCGCGCTGACGGTGCTCGACGCGTACGCGCTGCACGAGGCCGCCCTCGCGGAGGTGGACGGCACCGGGTACGCGGCCCTCGCGTCGGCGGTGCTCGCGGTGCTGTGGGCCGCGTACGGTCTGCTGCCGGCGACCGCCGGTCTGCGTCTGCCCTTCCCGGCCGCCCTGGCCCCGGCCCAACTCCCGCTGCTGCTCTGGTCGGTGGCTGCCGACGCCGGTCCCTACGGGATCACGGCAGCGCTCCTGCTGACCGCCGCGTTCGACACGGCCGTGGCGCTGCGGTCGCCGGCCGCGTCCGTACGGACCGCCGCCGCCGTCGGGGCGTACGGCACGGGTGCCTGGGGCGTGATGGCCGCCGGCTGGCTGTCCTTGACGGCCACCGGCGCGAGCGCCGCCGCCCGTGCGGCGGCGCTCCTCCTCCTCGCGGCGACGATCGCGCTGGTCGCGGCGTGGCGGAGCGAGGGCGAGAAGCGAGCCCTCGGTCTCGCCGTCACCGCCGGACTGCTCACGGTCGCCGCGCTCGGCGGTGCGGTGCGCCCCGCGCTCGCTGAGGCATGGACGGTCCCGGTCCATCTGGCCTGCGGGATCGCCCTGCTGGCGGCGGTGCGGGCCGGCCGGCTCCCGGAGGCGGTGCGAGGCGGCCTCCTATGGGCCTCGGGCACCGTGCAGGCACTCGCCGTGCTGTGGGCGCTGCCGGTCCTCGTGGTCACGCTGCTGGGTCCGGCCGGCTGGTCGGGGCACCCATGGACCGGCGCTCCTTCGGACGCGCGTGCCGCGGTGACGGTCGACGCGCCCTGGCCGCCGCACGCGGCGACGGTCCCGCTCGTGCTGGCGGCCGTCGCGGCCGTACTCGCCCTGGCGGTCCGTGACACGACCTGGCGCCCGCGGGCCCTGGCCGGTGCGGTGGGTCTGGCCTGGGCCACCGTGCTCACCCTGGCACCGGTCCTGGAACTGCCCTATACCGTCGGTGTGTCGGTCGCGGGGGTCACGACCGCCGGAGAGCTCGCGGTGGCGGCGTACGCGCTCCGCGCCCCGTCCGAGCACCGGCTCACGCACCTCACGGCCCTCGTCCTCGCGTCGGCCACCTCCCTCAGCCTCGCCTGCCTCTCCCTCGCCACGCAGACCGCGACCCTGACCGTGCTCTCCGCCCTGACGGCGCTGTTCGCGGCGGCCTCGTGGCGGTCGCGCCTCGCCCCCGTGACGGCCCCGGCCGCCCTCGCGTACGCCGCCGCACTCGCCTGCGCGACCGGTGCCGCCGCCGACTGGCCGCCCTCGCACACCGCTCTGCTCGTGCTCGCGGTGCCCGCGGTCGCGGCCCTGCTCGCGGCACGGCTCGGAGGTTCCCCGGCGACCGTGCCGGTCGAGGTGGCGGGTGCCGCCGCCGGTCTGCTCGCCGTGGCCCTCGCCCTCACCGACCCGCCGCTGCTCGCCCTGGTCCTGGCCCTGTGCGCGGTGATCACCGCCGGCACGGCCGTCCGCCCGGACCGCCACGCCCTCGGCTACGCGGCCACCGCCCTCTTCGTGCTGGCGGCCTGGGTCCGGCTGGCGGCCTGGGACATCGGAACGCCGGAGGCGTACACCCTCCCGGTCACCGTCCCGGCGCTGCTGGTCGGCGCCCTGCGCCGGCGCCGCGATCCGCAGGCGTCCTCCTGGACGGCGTACGGCCCCGGACTCGCCGCCACGCTCCTGCCGAGCCTCGTCGCGGCCTGGGGCGACGCCCACTGGACGCGCCCCCTGCTGCTGGGCGTCGCGGCACTGCTGGTCACCCTGTTGGGCGCCCGGCACCACCTCCAGGCCCCGCTCCTGCTGGGCGGCTGGGTACTGGCCCTGGACGCGCTGCACGAGCTCGCGCCCTACCTCGTCCAGGTCACCGACGCACTCCCCCGCTGGGTGCCTCCCGCCCTCGCCGGCCTGCTGCTGCTCGCACTCGGGGCGACGTACGAGCAGCGACTGCGTGATGTCCGGCGGGTGCGGGAGGTCCTGGGGAAGATGAACTAGCGGACGGTTACGGCATCTTGTCCCCCAGCAGCGCCAGGTTCTCGATGGCGGCGAGGCCGTAGAGCGAGGTGTCGTTCGTGGACACCCAGGTGGCCTCGCTGCCCGGGACCAGCGCGGCCGGGCCGCTCAGCTTCTCGGTCCTCCAGGGCGAGGACTCCTTGTACCCGTCGGAGTTGTAGAACTTGTCCCAGGCCCGCTTGGCGAGCTTCTCGTCCCCGGTCTTGACGGCGGCGTACGCGTCGAGGCGCGAGTGGCCCTGGAACAGGAGCAGGGAGCCGAAGTTGGAGCCGTAGCGGGCGGCCTGCTCGGCCTTCGTCGCGTTGAAGTAGCGGCAGTAGTCGAAGTAGGCCTCGTTGAACTTCGGCATGTCGACGAGGTCGATGAGCTCGGCGCACAGCTCGTTGAGGCCGAACACGGCGGAGAGGTGCGAGACGCCGACCACCGGCTTGTCGGCGACGGCGAACCTGCCCGTGTCGAGGTCGTAGAGGCCGGTGCCCTGCACGAAGCCGTTGGGCTGGGCGGCGATGGTCTCCATGGTCGACAGGATGCGCGCCTTGGCCTTCTCCCACTTGGGCCCCTTGCGCTCCCACTCCGTCAGCCAGGCCGACACCAGACCGCTCCAGTCCGTGCCGAAGCCGATCGACAGGGCGTGCCGGTCGGGCGTGTAGGGCTCGGTGCGGATCTTGCGGATCGGGTCGAGGACGAGGAACGTCTCGTCGGAGTCGACGTTGGCGTGCATGAGGTCGCCGACCCGCTCGTCGGCCGTGAGGAAGTAGTAGTAGCGGCGGTACGTCGTGTTGGCGATGCGCTGCTGCTTGGCGCTGTCGGCGTAGTGCTGCACGCCGTGCCGGGTGCCGAGGCCGGCCCACTTGCCCAGGTGGTAGACGTCGACCTCACCGGTGTGGCGGGTCATCGCCTCGGCGAAGCGGAAGATGTCCGCCCGGCCGGAGCGCAGGTACGCGAACCACAGCCACAGGTCCGGCGACAGCTCGGAGTTGTCCCAGGCGTATCCGCCGATGTCGTACCGCCACTGGTGCCGGACCGTGTCGTACGTGTGCATGATGTCGCCGTAGTCCCAGAAGCCGTACCAACGCCGCTGCTCCACCTGGTCCTTGTAGTACGTGAAGAGGAAGTCGAGGTGGTCCTCGATCTTGGCCTTGGCGGGCGTGGAGCGGTCCGGCTCGGAGTACAGCCCCGGGCCGAAGACCCCGGCCTTGATGAGCTGCCTGGGCGGGGCGGCCAGCTGCGGCAGCACCCGTACGGCCTCGACCTGTTCGGCGAGTGTCTCGGCGCTCGGCGTGGACTCGTTCGCCCAGAAGAGGAGTTCGGAGGTGCGGGCGATGCCGTAGGGGGTGCCGAACTCGGGCTCGTAGTCCTCGTACGTGATGTTGAGGCCTTCGAGCTGCTCGGCGAAGGTGTCCTGGCCCATGCCGTCGTGGTAGAAGCGCAGGTCCATGGGCTGCGCCTCGGGCGACCAGAGCCAGAGGGTGACCTCGGCCTCCTCGGTCTGGGCGTCGCGAATGTCCAGCTGGGCAGGGAACTTCTCCCAGAAGTCCCGCAGGCCGAAGGAGAAGCCGCCGCTCGCCCCGCCGACATATCCGAACCCGGAGGCGCGCTTGCCGCCGCCGGCGCCGATCCAGCCGTGGCCCTTCTTGGTGCGCTTGCGCAGGCCGAAGCCGTCGGCCGAGAGCTGGGAGAGGGTGTAGTCGCCCCACTCGGGGATGTACTGGAGCCGCGTGGTGACCCGCTGGTCCCAGGTGGAGGGGTCAGGCAGCTTCTTTCCCTCGTACTGCGCCGCCTGCACGGCCGCGCCCGGGTCGCGGCGCAGTCCGGTGATGCCCTTGACGGCCTCGCGCAGCAGACCGGTGCCGTCGCCGCCGATGCGGATGTGGCGGTCGTACGACTGGTCGCGCATCGGAACGGTGAACCGGACGCCGAGGCCGCGGATGAAGTCGCCGCTGGCCTTGCCGGGCTCCTGGGTGCCGTCGAAGGTGATGGTGTGCACCATCCGGAAGGAGTCGGCGCCCGCGTAGAAGTACAGCCGGATGGAGAACGGCAGCCAGCTCCGGCTGCCCTTGCGGTGCTTGCCGTCGATGCGGACGACCGCGCGGACCGGGCCCTCCTGCTCGACCTCGACCTTCGAGATGGCGCCCTCGAAGCGCTCGGTCTTGACCGCGCCCTGGTCCTCGTCCTCGATCTCGGGCTGGCGGATGAGGACGAGCCGGCCGTTCTTGGCGATCTCGGTCGATCCGCGGGTGACCGACTTGATCAGCGTGGCACCGGACTTGCCGATCTTCGCGGTGATCACGCCGGTCGATATGTCGATGGTGCCGCCGCTCTTGTCGACGGTCACCTTCTTGGCGGGGGCGGCGGCCTCGCCCGCGGCCAGGGTGAGCTTGCCGGTACCCGAACTGACGGCGTGCGCGGTCCACTTGAGCGAGCCGTCGGGCCAGTAGGCGATCGGCCACGACTGCGCGGGCACGGCCTTGCCGTCCGCGTCCGTGATCGCGAACTTCTGGTCCTTCTGATAGGTGCCCTTCGGCCAGGGGACACCGACGGTGGAGCCGGGGGCCGCGCCCAGGCCGCCGTCCTCCAGCCAGTCCAGGGTCACCGGATCGGCGTCGGCCTCGGCGGCTCTCGGCGCCGCCTGAGCGTCCTTGGCTCCTAGCGCCCAGCTGAACTGTGCGGCGGCTCCGGCCACGGCGGCTGCTTTGAGGATGGACCTGCGGGGGATGGGAGACATGGGAATCCAGCCTTTCCTTTCCACATGCGGATGGTCAGGGGCATGACAGAGAGAGGTGCGACGCCCAGGGCGCCGACCTTGTGCGAGGGCACCGCGGGTCAGCGGTGCCGGTACCGCTCCTCCACGGCGACGGCCGCCGCCGCGACGGCCCCCAGGACGGGGACCGCCAGCGGTGCGACGAACATGGCGGACAGGGTGACGACAGCCAGCCCGCAGACGATCAGGAAGGACCCGGCGGGATCGAGCACGGTCCGCCGCCCGGCGTCCGCGAGCAGCGCCCGCCAGGTGGCACCCGGCGTCCAGACGGCGGCCGCCCGCAGCAACGCCACGGTGAGTCCGATCAGCGCGAAGATGCCGACCGCCCCGACGAAGGGCCCGCCGGGAATCCCGGCCCGTGCGGCCAGGACGTCCACCCAGACCGCGGCGGCCGCCACCCAGCCGACGAGCCCGACGAGCCACCCGGCGCGCGCGGCCGTACGGAAGTCCGCGACGAACTCCCGCCAGCCACCGTCCTCGTGGGTCGTACGGCGCCGCAGGTGCCGCGCGCCGGCGGCGAAGGCCGCGGGGTAGGTGACGACCCCGAGACAGGCCACGGCGATCCACACGCCGGTGAGCAGACACTCGGCGAAGAGCGCGAAGCGTTCGCCGAACATGGACCCCCTGCGCCGGGAACGGGCCTTCACACGTGCTTCCGCCATGGTGACCGCCTCAGCCCTTTCTGCTCACTTCAGTCCGGACGTCGCCATACCGTCGATGAGGTACCGCTGGAAGGCCATGAAGAAGGCGATGACCGGCACCAGCGCCACCAGCGACATCGCGATCATGCTGCCGTAGTTGGAGATGCCCTCCTGATCGCGGAACATCATCAGGCCGAGCGAGACGGTGTACTTCTCGGGGGTGTTGAGGTAGATCAACGGCCCCATGAAGTCGTTCCACGCGTTGATGAAGGTGAAGATGGCACTGGTGATGATGGCGGGGCGGCTCAGCGGCAGCACGATGGACCAGTAGGTCCTGAAGTGCCCGCAGCCGTCGAGCTTGGCCGCCTCGTCCAGCTCGCGCGGCAGCCCGCGCATGAACTGCACCATCAGGAACACGAAGAAGGCTTCCGTTGCCAGGAACTTGCCCGCGACGAGCGGCACCAGGGTGTCGGTGAGCTCAAGGTTGCGGAAGAGCACGTACTGCGGGATGAGCAGCACGTGGTACGGCAGCAGCAGCGTGCCGATCATCAGCGTGAAGAGCAGGTTCCGCCCCGCAAACCGGATCTTGGCGAAGGCGTAGGCGGTCAGCGAGCTGGACACCACGACACCGACCACGGCGAGGACCGCGTACATCAGCGAGTTCCAGAAGAAGCTGCTGATGGGGATGCCGGAGATACCGTCGGCGAGCCCGGAGAAGTTCGCCCAGACCGGCTGCGTGGGCAGCAGGTCGATGCTGGCGATGATGTCCTTGCTGGGCTTGAACGAAGCACCGACGACCCAGATCACGGGATACAAAACCACCGCGAGGACGGCGAGCGCGCCCACGTGCCAGGCGATGGACCCGGTGCGCCGCCGCTCGTTCGGGGTGCGCACCACAGGCGTGCTGACACTGGTCACTTGGCGGCCTCCTCGTAGTGCACCCACTTCTTCTGCGACCAGAACAGAACCGCCGTGACGAGCGCCACCGCGATCACCAGCGTCCAGGCCATCGCGGAGGCGAAGCCCATCTGGGCCTCCTTGAAGCCCTTCTGGTAGAGGTAGCAGGTATAGACGAGCGTGGCGTCGGCAGGCCCGCACCGGGTGTCGGAGACGACGTACGCGGAGCCGAACACCTGGAACGCGTGGATGGACTCCAGCAGCACGTTGAAGAACAGCACCGGCGAGATCATCGGCAGGGTGATGTTCCAGAACCTCCGCAGGGGTCCGGCCCCGTCCACCTCCGCGGCCTCATACAGCTCCTGCGGTACCTGCTTGAGGCCGGCCAGGAAGATGACCATCGGTGCGCCGAACTGCCAGATACTCAGGGCCACCAGGGCGTAGATGACGTAGTCCGGATTACCGATCCAGCCCCCAACGTCGAGGCCGAAGATCTTCTGCGTACGGTCCACGACCGCGTCGTCCGAGAACAGCGCCCGCCAGACGAAGCCCACGGAGACACTGGCGCCGATGAGCGAGGGCATGTAGAACGCGGCCCGGTACACACCCTGTCCGCGCCGCTTCTGTGCGAGCAGCAGCGCGACGCCGAGCGCGAGCAGCAGCTTCAGCGGAGTGGCCACGACCACGTACTTGAGGGTGACCTCCACCGACTTCTGCCAGCGTGGGTCCTGGAACATCGTCGTGAAGTTGTCGAAGCCCACCCACTGGGGCGGGGTGAACAGGTTGTACCGGGTGAACGCGTAGTACAGCGACGCGATCATCGGTCCCGCCGTGAGCAGCAGGAATCCCGCGATCCACGGCGACATGAAGAGATAGCCGGCGAGGTTCTCGCGGCGCCGCCCGCGCCGCCCGGCGGCAGGAGCGGCGGACCGCTTCTTCACCGGGCGCGCGGGCGCTTCCTTGACGAGCGTCATGGTGGTACGTCCCCTCAGCCCGCGAACGCGGCCTTGGCCTCGCTGAACAGCGCCTTGGCGGCGTCGGCCGGCTTGGTCTTGCCCTGGGAGACCTCACCGCCGATCCGCAGGAACGCCGCCTCGATGACATCGGCGCCCGACGGGTGCGGGGTGATCTTCCCGAGCACGCCCGCCTTGGCGACCTCGTCCTCGTAGGCCGCGACACCCTTGTTGTTGGGGTCGGTGGGCTTGAAGGCGTCGTACTGCTCGGTCGTGGCGAGGATGCCGCGGTCGTAGCCCATGATCTTGCCGACCTCGGGGTCGTGGACCATGAAGCTGATGAACTGCGCGACCTCCTTCGGGTGCTTGGTCCCGGAGAATGCGCTCATCATCAGCGAGCCGAGGTACTGGCCGGTGTCCTTGCCGTCCGTGGTGGGGATCGGCGCGAGCCCGTAGTCCGACTCGCCCTCGCCCTCGTACCGGATGGAGAAGTTGTCCCAGGTGAACTCGGACGCGGCGAGCCCCGCCGAGAGACCGGACTTCGGCTTGGCCTGCTCGATCTTCTTCGGGTCGGCGACGAGCCCGGACCTGACGCGCTTGTAGCCGTCCTCCCACCACTGCGTCAGATCGTCCTCGGTGAAGCCGAGATCGGAGTCGGTGAAGAAGGCCTTGCCGTTCTGGCGCAGGTACAGGTCGTAGAGGTACATGATGGCGAAGTAGCCGGTGTCACCGGCGATCTTCAGCTTGTCCTGGATCGTCTGGAGCGCGTCGAAGTACTCGTCCCAGGTCCAGCCGAACTTCGGCTCGACGCCCGCCTTCTGGAAGGCCTTGAGGTCGATGACGAGCGCCATGGTGTTGGCGCCGACGGGTACACCGATCTGCTTGCCGTCGACCTGACCGTTCGCCAGAACGCCGTTGCGGAAGTTCTTCAGGTCCAGATTCCCGGCGTCCGCCTGCGGCTTGAGATCCATCAGAACACCGCGCTTGTCGTACTTGCGCAGGAAGCCGACCGCATTCTGGAAAACGTCCGGCGGATTCCCGCCGGAGGCCTGGGTCTGGAACTTCTCCCAGAACGCCTCGTAGTCGGTGAATTCAGGCTTGATCTTGATCTTCGGGTACTTCTTCTCGAAGAGCGCGATCGCCTTCTTCATGGCGATGGTGCGCGGCTCGCCACCCCACCATGCATAACGGAGCGTCACCGTCCCGTCCGAGGAGGTACCGCCGTCTCCCCCGCACCCCGTGGTCGCGGCCAGGCCCAGTGTGGCCGCCGTCGCTCCCGCGGCCTTCAGGATCGTACGCCTCTCAACATTCCTGCTGGTTCCCACAGTCGGACCCTCCCCGCAGCGTCGTTGCCGCCTGCATGAATCGTTTCAAGTAAGCGCTTGCTGGCACAAGCTACGGAGGGCCTCGGGGTGCGTCAATGATTCGGACAGGATTTTCTCGTGGACCGTCGTGGCAAGTTGACGGTGCGTCGGGAGCGGAGCGGGCCGCGGGCCGGGCGATGTCGCAGGTGAGGCGCACGGGATCGACCGGTCGAACGCCAACCGGCCCTCGCTGAGCGGATGTTGATCGGCCAAAACTCGCCGGGGGTTGCGCGGCCCTTCCGGCGGGGCCGGGCCCCGCCCGGGACGCACACATGACGACGGCCCGCCTGCTGTCTAGCAGACGGGCCGTCGTGTCCGGGTGGGCGATACTGGGTTCGAACCAGTGACCTCTTCGGTGTGAACGAAGCGCTCTTCCACTGAGCTAATCGCCCGGACGCAGGCAGAACATTACCCCATGTCAGGGGGTACGGGTGACCGGTACCGGCCGGCCCGCGCACCCCCTTGGCGGCTCACTGGTTCTTGATCTTCCAGGGCATCACGAGGCCGAACTTCCACAGGTACACGCTGCCGATGGCGGCCACGACCACCAGGCCGACCGATGTCAGGATGATGTTGCGCCGCCGGACCTTGGGGTCGAGGGCACGCTGGGCCGCCTCGGTGACCTTGCGCTTGGTCCAGCGGAGCACCAGCTGGGCCCAGACGAACTCGGTCGCCCAGATCGCCATGCCACCGAAGATCACGACCCAGCCCGGTCCGGGCAGCGGCAGCATGACGATGCCGAGGCCCACGACCGCGAGTCCGATGATGAAGACACAGACCTGCCAGCTGAGGTGCAGCATGCGGCGTGCCTTGATGAATTCGGGCGCTTTGGAGCCGAGCACGTGCTCGCCCTTCACGCCGTCGGTCTGCGTCTTGTCCACCGCCACGGCAACCTCGCCCGACTCGTCACTCCCCGTGTTCATACGGCCAAACCCTACCGGACGGAAACCGGTCACCGAAATGGGCGTACCGTGCGAACGCACTCTCGGCCGGAAGAGTTACGTAAAGGCACGCAAAACACTCAGAGGGGTTTACAACGGCACCGTAGGTGGCATGTCGATTTCGCCGACGTGCGAATCCCCGAGCGCACACTGAGCGAAAGGCCCTGGCGCTTATGAACACCACGGTCAGCTGCGAGCTGCACCTGCGCCTCGTTGTGTCGAGCGAGTCCTCCCTGCCTGTCCCCGCAGGCCTGCGGTACGACACGGCCGACCCCTACGCCGTGCACGCCACCTTCCACACCGGAGCCGAGGAGACCGTCGAGTGGGTGTTCGCCCGCGACCTGCTCGCGGAGGGTCTCCACCGGCCCACCGGCACCGGCGACGTCCGTGTCTGGCCGTCGCGCAGTCATGGTCAGGGCGTCGTCTGCATCGCCCTGAGTTCGCCGGAGGGCGAGGCCCTGCTGGAGGCCCCGGCGCGGGCCCTGGAGTCCTTCCTGAAGCGGACCGATGCCGCTGTGCCTCCCGGCACGGAGCATCGCCACTTCGATCTCGATCAGGAGCTCTCGCACATCCTGGCGGAAAGCTAAGGGGCGAGGCTGCACAGAGCCGCCCGGCGCCGTCCACTCGGGGAGACGGCTCGGGCTCAGACAACCGCATAGGGCATGCGCAGGCGTCGTCACCGTGGATCCCCACGGGGGCGGCGCCGGCGTGCGTCGTGCGACCGTCGACTCCCTGGCGGGCGCGACCCATTACCATCGGCCAGCATCGGCGGGCGTCCGCCCGACCCCCAGGCCAGGGAGCGAAACGTGCTGATCACCCACGACACCCGGTGCGCCCTCGACACCGTGGTGGATCTGGTGAACACCGCCCCGGAGGACGACGCGGCTCAGGACGCGCTGCCGGATGTCGCGGCTCTCGAGGATTTCGTACGAAACCACGAAATCAGCGATGTCGGAGTGCTCTCGGAGTTCGATCTCTCGGCGGTGCGCAAGATCCGCGGGCGGTTCGCCGCGGTCTTCGCCGCACCGGACCCCCGGGCCGCCGCCGCGCTGATCAACGACCTCGTCGCCGCCGCGGGCACCACGCCCCGGCTCACGGACCACGACGGCTACGACTGGCACGTGCACTACTTCGCGCCCGGCGCCTCCGTCGCCGATCACCTGGCGGCCGACTGCGGGATGGCGCTGGCCTTCTTCGTGGTGGCCGGCGAGCAGGAGCGGCTGCGCCGCTGCGAGGCGCCCGACTGCCGCCGGGCCTTCGTGGACCTCTCCCGCAACCGCTCGCGGCGGTACTGCGACAGCCGCACCTGCGGCAATCGACTGCATGTGGCCGCGTACCGGGCGCGGCGCAAGGAGGCGGCGGGCTGAAGGCCCGGACGAGCGCTGGTGTCCTCGCGGTCCCCGGCGGGTGACGCCGGGGACCGCGGGTATGGCTCACAGCAACAGCAGGTCGTGCAGCGCAGCCGTGAGCAGCAGACACCCGATCACCGCAAGGAAGATCATCAGCGGTGGCTGGGAAAGGGCGAAGAGGCATCCGCGCGGCTCGTCCTGAGGTGGCGCGGCGTCGCTCTGTGTCGTGTCCAGCATCTCGCGGCGATGATGACGCAGTCCGGGCCTGTGGCGCGATGAACACGCCCGTAATGCGCGGGAGTTCGCCGAATTCCGTGATGTCCGGTTCGGGTCGTGATCATTTCCGGACGCGCAGGGACTCGCTGTGTCGTTTCAGCGGCTCACGCGGACGTCGGATGCCGTCGTCCGTGCACGTCAGATGCCGTGCTTCTTGAGGATGGCCTCGATGTCGCTGAAGTCGTCCGCGGCGGGCTTGCCGCGGGGCGGGCTCGCGGGTGCGGCCGCCGGGCGGGCGCCCGAACCCAGGGAGGGCGCCGAGGCCGCCGGCGCCACCGCCTCGCTCCGGGCGGCACCCCTGGCCGCCTCCCTGCGCTCCTTGCGGGTACCGCCTCGGCGGCGCTCCACCGCGCGCGTGCCCGCGAACAGCAGCCAGGAGACGCCGAGCACCCCGAAGCCCGCCCAGGCCGTCGGGCTGAACGCGGTGTCCGCCAGCCACTCCACGACGCCGGTCATGACCAGACCGAGCGGCACGAGCGAGTACGCGGCGATGCGGACGGCGGAGAGAAAACGCCTGCGGTAGGCCGTGACCGCCGCGATGCCCAGTCCGGCTGCGGCGACGGCGGAACAGACGGTCTCGGCAATCATCCGGTCCTCCAGGGCAGGGCACGGTCGGGCAGGGGCACTACGTCCCTTCCATCCTGCACCCCCGGCACCCCGCCGGGCCATGCTCCGACCGGACATCAGGGACATCTCCGGGTCGGCTCCTCCGCAGGTGCCGGTCGGGTCGTCCACCTCAGGGCCGGTCGGATCGCCGTCGCAGGTGGCGTCCGGGCCGGACCGGGGTCCGGTGGGGGCGTCCGGGCCGGGGCTGGGAGAATGGGGGCATGAGTGACTCCTCCCCCGTGCGTGCCGCCCCCGTTCTCGACGTCTGGTGCGACCTCCAGTGCCCGGACTGCCGCAGCGCCCTGGACGACCTCCGTGTCCTGCGCGCCCGCTACGGCGACCGGCTGGAGCTTCGGTTGCGGCACTTCCCGCTCGACAAGAACAAGCACGCCTTCGCCGCCGCGCAGGCCGCCGAGGAGGCCGCGGAGCAGGGACAGGGGTGGCCGTACGTCGAGGCGGTGCTGGCCCGGGTGGCGGATCTGGACCGTGAGGGGGAACCCCTCCTGGTCGAGGTCGCCCGTGAACTGGGCCTGGACGCGGAGGAGTTCGACACCGCGCTGATCGACGGCCGGCACATCCTGATCGTGGACGCCGACCAGGCCGAGGGCAAGGCGATCGGCGTGAGTGGCACCCCCACCTACGTCATCGACGGCGAGCGCCTCGACGGCGGCAAGAGCCAGGAAGGGCTGCGCGAGCGCATCGAGGAGATCGTGGACCGGCTGCCGGCCGAGGGTGCCTGAATCCCGGACGGGCTCCTTTGCGTCAGAGCAGTTCCTTGTACATG
Organism: Streptomyces sp. NPDC033131; assembly: GCF_055578365.1. Classification (NCBI taxonomy): domain Bacteria; kingdom Bacillati; phylum Actinomycetota; class Actinomycetes; order Kitasatosporales; family Streptomycetaceae; genus Streptomyces; species Streptomyces sp. NPDC033131. The sequence continues at coordinate 7,649 of NZ_JBVIPA010000034.1, read as the reverse complement.
TGGTGGGTGCGCGTCCGGTAGCCGAGTGAGTCGTAGAGCCGCTCGGCCGGGGTGTTGCCCGCGAACACGTTCAGCCGGACACCGGGCCACCCGGCCGCGACGGCCTGCGCCTCCGCCAGCAGCATGAGCGTCCGGCCGTGGCCCTGGCCCCGGTGGCCGGCGTCGGTCTCGACGTCGTAGACGAAGGCACGTTCGTCACGCGATCCCAGCCACAGCGTGCCGACCCGGACCCCGTCGTGCTCCAGCACGCTGAACCGCATGCCCTCGGTGGCCGGGCCGTCGGGCAGCATGGTGGCGTGGTCCTTCTCGGCCTTGGCCCGCGCCTCGGGCTCGGGCACGCCGCGGGAGATCCAGCTCTGCGCGTAGGCCTTCTTCTCGTGTTCCTGCCAGGCGGCGAACTCCGTCTCGGTCATGGCACGGCTCCGGCTCCCCGCGGGCAGTTCCGGCGGGGTCTCACCGAGGCCCTTCTCCATCAGCCGGTTTCGGACGACGTACCCGAGCGCGGTCGCCGCCCGCAGCGCCGCCTCCGCCTCGGCCGGCACCGCCGCCTCGATCCGCCTGCAGCCCCAGCCGCGCACCACCTCCTCCGCGGCGAGCGCGGCCACCGTGCCCCGGCCGCGTCGCCGGTCCGGCTCGTCGATGTGCAGGTGCAGGATCCGGGCCACCGCGTCGCCGAAGACGGGGGACGTGCCGAGATGTATCTCGCCGACGGGACGGCTGTTCACGCATACCTGGTAGCGGCGTGAGCGCGTCCCGTCGGCCGTGCGCTGGAGCGGCTCGGTCGGCCGCAGGGTCGTGGTCATCACGGGTGTTCTACCCGGTGCCGGGCCCTGGGGCAGCCGAATATGCCGCGCTTTTACGGATCGAGATCGTGACCCGACCGCTCCTCGAAGATCCGCATGGCCTTGGCGGTCACCGGGCCCGGTGCGCGGGCCGGTTCGCGGTCGTCGACCCGGTGCACGGCCTGAACGTCCCGCAGGGTGGAGGTCAGGAAGATCTCGTCGGCCCGCTCCAGGACGTCCAGCGGCAGGTCCGTCTCCTTGGCCCCCGTCCACTCGACGGCCAGGGCGCGGGTGATGCCGGCGAGGCAGCCGGAGGCGAGGGGCGGGGTGTGGATCTCGCCGTCGAGGACGACGAAGACGTTCGACCCCGTGCCCTCGCAGAGCTGTCCGACCGTGTTGCCGAACAGCGCCTCGGTGGCGCCCTGTTCACGGGCACGGGCGAGGGCGACGACGTTCTCGGCGTACGAGGTCGTCTTGAGGCCGGTGAGCGCGCCGCGCTCGTTGCGGGTCCAGGGGACCGTGATCACGGCCGTGGAGTCGGGGCGGCGGGCGGACTCGCCGAGGGCGACCACCAGGGTCGGGCCGTGCTCGCCGCGGTCGGAGCCCAGCGGGCCGTAACCTCCGGTGTACGTGATGCGCAGCCGGCCGAGCGGCATCGGGTTGGCCTCGACGACGGCGGCGCAGGCGCGGCGGACCTCGTCGAGGTCGGGGTCGGGCAGGCCGAGGCCGCGCGCGGAGCGGGTCAGCCGGTCGAGGTGCCGGGTGAGTGCGAACGGCCGGCCCTCCACCACCTTCAGCGTCTCGAAGACACCGTCGCCCACGGTCAGCCCGTGGTCGAAGACGGAGACACGGGCGGACTCGATGTCCTGCAGCCCACCGTCGAGCCAGATCGTCACTTCGGGATCCCTCCAGTCACCTCGTACGTTCCCGACGCTACCGCGAGCAGCCGGGACGCCTTCAGTTCGGTCTCCCGCCACTCCGCCTCGGGGTCGGACCCCCAGGTGATGCCGGCGCCGGTCCCGAAGCGCAGAACGCCCTCCGCGCGGTCGATCCAGAAGGTGCGGATGCCGACCGCCAGCTCACCGACGCCCCGGTCGGCGTCGACCCAGCCGATGCCGCCGCAGTACGGTCCCCTGGGTGCCGTCTCCAGCTCCTCGATGATCCGCAGCGCGCTCGACTTGGGCGCACCCGTGACCGAACCGGGCGGGAAGGCCGCGGCGAGGAGTTCGGGCCACCCGGCGTCCTCGCGCAGCTCGCCGCGGACGGTCGAGACGAGGTGGACCAGGCCGGGGTGCTTCTCCGTCACGCACAGGTCGGGAACGGTCACACTGCCGGTCGCGCAGACCCGCCCGATGTCGTTGCGGACGAGGTCCACGATCATCACGTTCTCGGCGTAGTCCTTCTCCAGCAGGTCCGCCTCGGTACGTCCGGTGCCCTTGATCGGGCCGGACTCGACGGCCCGGCCGTCGCGGCGCAGGAACAGCTCCGGGGAGGCGGTGGCGATCTCCACTCGGTGGCCGGGCAGGCGGATCGTTCCTGCATACGGCGCCGGGTTACCGCGCGCCAACAGCGCCGTGAGGGCGTCCACGTCGGCGTCCGGCGCGACGGGCGCGGACAGCACCCGGCAGAGGTTCGCCTGGTAGACCTCGCCGGCGGCGATGTCCTCACGGATGCGCCGCACGCCCGCCGTGTACGCGGCGCGGTCGAGGGAGGACGTCCAGTCACCGGCGGCCGGCCCCCGCCACTTGCCCGGCACCGGGGCGGGCACCGGCTCCTGGCGTACGTCCGCGAAGCGGGCACAGGTCAGCCGGCCCTCGAAGTCCGCGCAGAGGGCCCAGAAACCGGTGGAGTCGAGCGCGGCGGGATCGCTGGTGACGTCGAGGAGACCGGTGGCCGCACGGTCGCCGAAGCGGGCGAGGGGAGGGAGGTCGGGCACGCAGTCGAGTCTAGGGTGGGTACCCGGCGCGTGACCTGGCCGTGTCCCCGCGGGAGCCCCGGGGCACGTCCCTGAGCAGGCGCAGCGCAGCACGCTGCGCAAACGCGTTTTTGTGCTGGCCCGGGAATCCGCTAGAGTTCAGACGTCGCCGGGACGCGGGAGCGGACCGAAACGACAGGCGGACGTAGCTCAGTTGGTAGAGCGCAACCTTGCCAAGGTTGAGGTCGCGAGTTCGAACCTCGTCGTCCGCTCGAAGGAACAGGGGTCTTCCCGGGCCCCTACACTCCTGGTGGAGTGGCCGAGAGGCGAGGCAACGGCCTGCAAAGCCGTCTACACGGGTTCAAATCCCGTCTCCACCTCCAAGGACGATTAGCTCAGCGGGAGAGCGCTTCCCTGACACGGAAGAGGTCACTGGTTCAATCCCAGTATCGTCCACTGGATCTTCGAAGATCCGGACCCGCGCGATTAGCTCAGCGGGAGAGCGCTTCCCTGACACGGAAGAGGTCACTGGTTCAATCCCAGTATCGCGCACGCAGTTTCCACCGCCCGCGGGCTGTGGTCCCGAGGACGATTAGCTCAGCGGGAGAGCGCTTCCCTGACACGGAAGAGGTCACTGGTTCAATCCCAGTATCGTCCACGCACCGAAGCCCCCGGCCCTGCGGCCGGGGGCTTCTTCGTCTGCCGGCCGGCTGTCAGCTGGAGAACAGCATGCGGCCGAAGCCCTTGTTCCGGTGATGGCCATGGTGACCCTGCTGGCCGTAGTGGCCGCCCTGCGGGGCGCCCCAGGCAGGGGCGGAGTGTGCGCCGGGAGCCGCCGGGTACTGCGGGGCGGCGGGGGGCGGCGGTACCGCGGGCTGGGCCCACTGGGACTCCAGGCGGGTCAGCGACTCCAGCTCGCCGTAGTCGAGAAAGATGCCGCGGCAGCCGCTGCACTGCTCGATCTGGACGCCATTGCGGTTGTACGTGTGCATCGGAGCATGGCACTTCGGACACTGCATGGTCGGTTCAACTCCTCGCCGGTAGGTCCTGCTTGGTGCTTCGCCAGGACAGACTCTGTCCGGCTGCGGTCGGTTGCACCCTACTTCGCGAAACCCCGCGCCAACTGCGGCGGGGCGGAATCCATGCGGTCGCAGGCGTCGACGAGCGCCTGCTCCACCTCGTCCAGAGGGCGGCCCGCCGCGGCCGCCTTGGCGATGGACCGGGCGGCGGTCTGCACGGTGAGCGCGCGGGCCGGTACGTCCAGCGCGGGCCAGGGATCGCCGGCCGCCGGGACGGCCGGGCCGCCCGCCGCTCGGTAGGCGGTCAGGAAGCGGGTCCACTCCTCGGGCGGGAGCAGTCCGCAGGCGTACCAGGCGGCCGGGCGGGCCAGGTCCCAGGCCGGGACGCCGACACCGAGGTCGTCGACGTCGATGAGCAGCCACGGGCCGTCGGGGGCGGGGTGCCGGACCAGTTGGCCGAGGTGGAGGTCGCCGTGGCAGAGGGTGGTGGTGTCCGGCATGGGGGCCTCGTCGCGGGCCCAGGCCGGGAGGGTGGACCAGGCCCGCAGAACGGGGGTGGTGGCCGCGTGGTGGGCCGCCGTGGCGCGGAGCCGGGCGATCGCGAGGGCGGCTTTGGCGGGGCCGCGCATGGGAGGCGGAGCGAGGAGGGCCGGGGAGGTGTGCGCGCCGGTGAGTGGCGGGGGTGCGGGTGTGGACAGGGCGGCGGTGGGGGTCCGGTGGAGGCGGGCCAGGAGGGTGGCGGCGTCCTCCCAGGGGGCCGCGTCCGGATCCTCCGGGTCCACGGGGGTGCCGTAGGGCCAGAACGTCACGAGCCTGCCGTGCAGGTCGACCGGGGTCGCCCCGAGCGGGGGCAGGAGTATGCCGGGGAGGTGGGCGGCGGCGGTGAGGCGGGGTGCCAGGCCGGTGCGGGTGGTGTCCGGGGCGTGCGCCTTGGCCACGGTCCCGGCGTGCCGGACGACTGTGGCGTCGGGGCGGTCGGCGAGGGTGGCGGTTGCTCCGCCGGTTGCTCCGCAGGGGCAGGCGGATGGGACCGAGTGGGCCTTGGCCCTGGCTCGGGTGGCGAGGTCGGTCAGCAGGGGGTGGGTCACGGGGCTCCTGGCGCGGGCACGCGGGTCGTTCGCGAGGGTACGCATGTCGTACGCGGCTCGTCACCCTGCGTCGGTGCGGGCGTCGGCTGAGGGCTCCGCCCCCAGACCTCCGGGCCGGTGCCCACCCTGCCGCCCGTCTCGGTCGGTTGAGACAGGGACCGTTGCCCTAAGGCTGCCTCGCCGAGACCCCCGCGACCGCTCAGCCCGGCACACGCATCGGCCCGTTCAGGTTCGGGGCAAAGCAATGCCGGCGCAGCTCCCCAGCTGCGCCGGCATTTTTTGCCGTCCGCCGCACCCCCGTCCCCACGGGGTTTCATGGGTGGATGTCCCCGCCCGGACCGCTCTTCCGGGCCTGGGGTCGCCGCTCAGCGCCCCAGCATCACTCCCACGGACGACGCTTGTATGGCCACTGTCTCCCAGCCGTCGAAGACGAGGAGGAGCAGTGCCGCCAGGGGAAGGGCCATGAGTGTCGCCACCAGGGGGTGGCGACGGCCTGTTCGGCGATGGCGGAGCGCGATGCGCTCCTGGGTACGGACCAGTGTCCGCGGTGCCGTGTAGGCCATGGTCCCTCTCCTGACCGTCTCTGTTTCGTTGGCAGCGGCGGGTGTCTGACCTCGGGGGACGAGTGCTGCACCCGCCGCTTGACCTCAAATCTAGGCGTCCGGCGGTCGGAGGACGTCATGCCCTCGTACCGATTGCCGGGCCTCCCGGAGGATGAGCCGTGACCTGCGGTGTACTCCCGTGGGTGGAGACCGGGACCTAGGTCTCGGGGTCTTCCCGGAGGGGGCGTCCGCTGTGCCCCGCTTTCTCCGAGCTGTCCTCACGCGGGACGGGCTGCTCGACCAGCGCCAGGACCCGGTTCGCCATGAAACGGGCCGTGCGGACGACGGAGCCGTTACGGGTGACTTCGCTCACTTCCACCACCCCTCGGCGCACCGCTGTCTCCACCCGGCGGCCCGCTCGGCTCGCCACCACCTCGTACGTACGCGTCGTGTCCCCGGCGTCCACGACTATCTCCACGCGATCACCCTTCACGGGTTCAATCCCCCTTCTGCGACGGATGGTTGAGGTCACGGACCGGCCCAAGTCGCCCTGCCCGTGAGCTCTCTGACCACTCTTCAATTCTCCCACCCGGCACTGACAATCGATCGGGCCGAGAGGGCGCGGCCTCTGCGCGCGGCGGGCCGTGGAAACGTAAGCTGTGGCACGTCATACGGACCGGGCAGCGGGGATGAACATGGCGATGATGCGCCTGAGGCGCGAGGACCCGCGCGTCGTCGGCTCGTTCAGGCTTCACAGACGGCTCGGCGCGGGCGGGATGGGCGTGGTCTATCTCGGCTCCGACCGCAAGGGTCAGCGGGTCGCCCTCAAGGTGATCCGGCCTGATCTGGCGGAGGACCAGGAGTTCCGCTCGCGGTTCGCGCGCGAGGTGTCGGCGGCACGGCGCATCCGCGGCGGATGCACGGCACGGCTGGTCGCCGCCGACCTCGACGCCGACCGGCCGTGGTTCGCCACGCAGTACGTGCCCGGCCCCTCTCTGCACGACAAGGTCGTCGACGAGGGGCCGATGGGCGCCGCCGACGTGGCCGCCGTCGGGGCCGCCCTGTCGGAGGGGCTGGTGGCGGTGCACGAGGCCGGTGTGGTGCACCGGGACCTCAAGCCGTCCAACATCCTGCTGTCCCCCAAGGGACCGCGGATCATCGACTTCGGCATCGCCTGGGCGACGGGTGCCTCGACGCTCACCCATGTCGGTACGGCCGTCGGCTCCCCCGGCTTCCTCGCCCCGGAGCAGGTGCGCGGCGCCGCGGTGACGCCCGCCACGGACGTGTTCTCCCTCGGCGCGACCCTCGCGTACGCGTCGATGGGCGACTCGCCCTTCGGGCACGGCAGTTCCGAGGTGATGCTGTACCGCGTGGTGCACGAGGAGGCACAGCTGCACGGCGTGCCGGACGCGCTGGCCCCGTTGGTCCGGGCCTGTCTGGCGAAGGACCCCGAGGAGCGGCCCAGCACCCTGCAGCTGTCCATGCGGCTGAAGGAGATCGCCGCCCGGGAGACGCAGGGTCTCGCGGATGTACGGCCGCCCGCGCCGCGCGGCGGTGAGGCGGACCGGCCCACCGGGCGGCTCGCCGACACCTACCCGGAACGGGCGCCGCAGCGGCGTCCGCAAGGGCAGCAGGGCGCCTCGGGTACCCAGGGCACGCCCCCGCCGCGCAGCGGTCCCGCGTCACGGGGTCAGGCCCCGGTGCGGGGCGGGGCTCCGTCGCGGGGTGGCAGCGCCTCGCGGGGCGGCGGTCCCTCGTCGCGGTCCGGGGCGGCCGGGCGGAACACGACGCGGTCCAGCAGCGGGAGCCGTCCGGCTTCGCGCGGTGGTGCCGGCCGGCCGGCGCCCAGGGGCACCGGAACGGGGCGGCGGCCCGCCAATCCGCGACTGCTGCGCCAACGCCTGTTCGTGTTCGTCGTCGTCACGCTGTTGGTGGCGCTCGGCATCGCCGCGGCGCAGGGCTGCCAGGGGCCCCCGCGAGGGCTCGGGGGCGAGGGGAACGTCGTACGGAATGAGCAGCGACAGCCGGTGCGGGCCGTGCGGCCGGGCGACGAGCCGTCAGCCGCGCCGGCGATGCCGTCCGAGCGGCACGAGTCGACGCTCACGACGTCCGGCTAGTGTCCTGCGCCAGTAGTTGATCGTTAGTTGTGGTGTGACTTCTGCTGCTGGTGCGTCAGTTCCTCGTCGGGGCCCGAAGCTGGAGCCGTTACTGCTGTCCGCGGATGAGCGGGCAGTGTTGGAACGGTGGACGCGTCGGGCGACATCGGCCCAGGCCCTGGCCCTGCGTGCGCGGGTTGTGCTGGC
>NZ_JBVIPA010000033.1:90561-110289 GCF_055578365.1 Streptomyces sp. NPDC033131 | reverse complement strand
GCGTAGCCCACCAGGATGTCCACGTCGTCACCTCGCCGTAGTTCGGACCCGTCGGACGACCGTGCCGGTGGCTGTCATGTGATCAAGGCGCGGCCTGCCTCCTGGAACTCAGAGTCAACCCCGGCGAGGTGTGGGGACAGGGCCGTGCGGGCCGGCCCGAGGGCCGTCCGGCCCTGTTGGCCGCTCCTCGGCGCTACGACGGGTGAAGGAGGACGTCGTGACGGCTCCGAGTGGCGACGGGAACCCGTCCGGGGCGGGCACCGCCACCACGGGGACCACGGCAGTTGCGCAGACAAGCGCGGCCGACCGCACCGATCGCGGGCCGTCCGTACTGTCCGTGAGCCGCACGCCCGTGGGTGAGCAGCAGGGCACCTCGTGCCTTCGCACAAGTAGACGTGCCGGAGGTCCCTCCACCACGACTGCGCGTACGGCACCGTCGGTCTGTCGCCGGTAGACCCGGCGCAATGTGGAGGCGAGCAGTTGGGTGGCCCGTCCCGGTGCTGCTTACAGCCAGACGTCTCGCCCGGCCCCCGCCTGGACTGGCCCAGCGGCCAACCCACGCGCTTATTAGACGTACAGCTCTCACCGCAGCGGGCACTGTCTGCGCGAAGACGCCGGATCAAGAAGAAGAGACCGACCTCTTGCGGTGAACCCGCGTCGGCGCCCGCGCTCCGGTGCGGGCCTTTGTCCGCTGCCACCGCGCAGTACGGGCCCTCCCGGCAGCGGCAATGCCGCTGCAGAAGGCTCACCCGGCGCTATGAGGTTCACGGCGCCGGTACGGCACCGGTCTGCTGCGTCACCCCGAGGAGGTCGAGCCGACGCCGTTCGCCGACGATCTGGCCGTCGGCCAGGTAGGAGAAGTTCATGGCCTGCACCGAGATCTTGTTGCCGAAGTGTCAGCTGATGACCACCAGGTGACCGCCACCCGCCGGTCGCTTTGTCTAATCCCAGGTGACGATGGGGGAGCGTCACCGCGAGCGATCAGCCGCCGACACGCCGCGCGAAACACCCGAACCACCGGAAGGATCTCACGCCATGGCCACGACCGCTCCCGAGGCTCCGACTGCACCAGGGGTGTGGTCCTGGTGGGGGGTCCCGTACGCCACCGCCGAGCGGTACCGCCGCCCCGTGGTCATCGGCTTCGATCCGGGCCTCCCCTATGACCGCAAGGGCGTCGTCTCTGTCCAGCCCGACAGCGGCGACTGGCTCGAAGCGGACAGCGGGATGGGTGAGGACTGCCTGAACCTGAATGTGTGGGCTCCCGAGCAGTCGGCCGGCAAGGCGCTTCCGGTGGCCGTGTACATCCATGGCGGCGGATACGAGTACGGCGCGAACACGCAGATCACCTCGAACGCAGCCGGTCTCGCCGCGACGGGACGCGTGGTGGGTGTGTCGGTCAACTACCGGCTCGGCGCACTGGGCGCGCTGTCGCTCTCGCAGTACGGCGGGCGGCTCGCCGAGGCCAGCAACTTTTTCCTGCAGGACGTCATCGCCGCGCTGACCTGGGTCAAGCGGAACATCGCCCACTTCGGCGGCGACCCCGACCAGGTCACGGTCTACGGTCACAGCGGCGGCGCCTATGCCACCTTCGGGCTACTCGGCGCCTCCTCCGCCAACGGTCTGTACCGGCGGCTGGCCGGGTTCTCCGGCGGGCCCGCTCGCATCGTCCCGGTCTGGTGGGCCGAGGAGCTCGCGCACCGGTTCGTCACCGAACTCGGCGTCGCGGGCAACCCCGACGAGCTCCTCGATCTCGACGCGACTGCCCTGATGGCCGCCCTGCGCAAGGTCTGTCCGACGGATCTCGGAGTCCGTGGCGGGGTGGACAACCAGGCCACAGGCGTCGTCCTGGACACCGGACAGCCCAGCGCGGTGGTGCACGCGGCCAGGACCTGCTCGACCGTGGCGGCGGTGACGCCGGGGACGGTGGTGGCGGCCGTCGTGTTGATCCCGTACGCGGCGCTCGTGGCCATCAGGTCGCTGTGCGCGAGCTCGCCCAGACGCTCGGCAAGCACGGACTCGGTGTCGGGCAGCGGCAGTAGTCCGTAGCCGAAGAAGGTCATCGGCACCGTGTACGCGCGGTCCTTGGCGCGCAGGGTTCCCGCCGAGGCGCCCCGCGGGTTGGCGAACGGCTGGCCGCCGTGCGCGGTGCGCACCTCGTTGGCGTGCTCGAACTGCGCGGTGGTCATGAGGACTTCACCGCGTACTTCCACGGTGACCGGCTCGGCCAGCTGTTCGGGCAGGCCCTCAATGGTGCCGATCGCGTGCGAGACGTCCTCCCCGGCCGTCCCGTCTCCGCGGGTGATCAGCCGGGTGAGGCGGCCGCGGCTGTAGCGGGCGGCGATCGCCAGCCCGTCGAGCTTGGGCTCCACGCTGAATGACGTGACGTCGTGGCCGATACGCCGGGCCAGCGAGGCGGTCCAGGCGGCGAACTCCTCCGGGGAGAAGACGTTGTCCAGGCTCAGCATCGCCACCGTGTGCGGCACGTCCCCCTCCACGGCCCCGCCGGCGACCTTCCCGGTGGGGGAGTCGGGCAGTACTTCATCGGGGTGATCGGCCTCCCACGCAGAGATGCCACGCACCAGCCGGTCGTACGTGTCGTCGTCCATCGGCGAGGTGCCGCCCTCGTAGTAGGCCGCCGCAGCCTTCACCGCATCCTCGACCGCCTGCGCGTAGGCGGCGGCATCCACGATCTGAGCAGCTGGAGTCGTCATGCCCCTCATCCTGCCTGCCACCACTGACAACGCCCCATGGCGAGCTGCCGCCCGGCTCCCTGTCGAGAGGCTGCCGGGGAGCTGCGGTCGGGCCCGAGGTGGTGGATGTCCAAAGATCACCTCTCGACAGATGGCCGTGCGCGTACGACCAGGGCGGCCGTGCAGACTCCTGCGCGCCGAGTCCACTCGCCTCCAGCTCGCCCTGCGTCGGGCATAGGGTCACGGTGCCCCTGTGGACCGCAGCGCGGCTGGATGGTCGTCCACGCCCATCGTGTCGGCCTGCCTGATCGGCGTCTCGTACGCTCACTTGCATGAAAGAGGCAGACAGGCAGACAGAAGCCGAGGCCCAAGGCGAGCGCCTGATGGACCCGGCCAGCGGTATTGCGCCTCCGCCGGAGGGCTGGCTTCCGTGCCCATGCTGCGGGCATCAAATGTTCGGCGAGCACGGAGGCTATGAGATCTGCTCCGTGTGCTTCTGGGAGGACGACCTCGCGCAGCTGCGGTGGCCGTGGAGTTTCGGAGCCAATGCGGTGTGCTTGGTCGACGCGCAACGGAACTATCAGCGCTTCGGCGCCATGGAGGAGCGCTTCCTCAAGAACGTGCGGCCTCCCGCTCACGACGAGCCGTTGGATCCAGGGTGGCGTCCGATCGCCCCGTCCCGGGACTCCTTCGAAGAGCCGGCCAGTAGTGGCGAGTGGCCCGATGACCCCAAAGTCCTGTACTGGTGGCGCCTCACCTTCTGGCGACGCAACGCGCACCCGGCAACGCCGCATCCTCTCCCATCGGAGGGCTGAGCCGAGCCCCCCACACGGTTGGCCTCTTTGTCTGACCAGGACCTCTTGAAGCGCCCGCCGAAGCGGCCTGGCCGACCAGGGCGGCGTCGGCCGTCGGCCCCCGACCGGTTCACCTCATCGTGTAGGCGGTCATGATCGCCCCGGCACACTCTGCGAATGAGATCGATGGAGCCGTTCCGCGAAGAAGCCCGCAGCCGTGCCTCGCGCGGCTTCTCCGGCGAGGGCGGAGTCCGGAGGTGTCGGCCTGCTCGATCCAGCGTCGCTGGCCGCTCGGTGACCTCCTTGCCTGATCGACGCCGGTGACGGCAGTTGGCTGCCGGGCCTCACCGGCCGAGCACTCCCCGCGCTCCGGTACCTCGATGCCGTGACGGCCGTCGTCGGGCGGGCGAGGCCCTGTGAGCTGGGCCTCGCGCCGTACGTTTCAGGCGTCCGCGCCAAGGTCTTTCCGCATGGCGTCGCGGAGGGACTGGTACGCCTCGTCGTACCGCAGTCGGCCCGTGACGTACTCGTTGCTGTCCCGGCTGCATCCGTCGGCGACGACGTCGCGCAGGTCGCGGAGCCGGCGGAATGAGTCATCCGACGGCCCGACGATGTAGCGAGGCGCACAGATGGATACTTCGTAGCGCAGGGCTGTGCACGCTTCGAAGGCCTCCCATACGGCACGCGTGCGTTGGTGTGGATCTGTGTCTGGCTCTCGCACGGTGACGCGGCAGGTGTGCCGGGCCTTTGCCAGGGCGGCCAGGTAGGAGACGTAGAGGGAGCGGCGGGTGTCCCTGTGCTGGTCGCCGCGTTCCCTTCTCCAGCGGCGATGGTCCAGGAGACCGGCCGATGCTGTGGCGATGGCACCGCCCACCACGGTGCTGGCCAGCGAGATCCACTCCATTGGCGCCCCCCCCCGTGAGCTGAGGTGTTCAGTGTCATAGCGTGCTCCGGTTCGTGTGCGGCGTCGAGACGGCCGGGGTCGTTCCGTGAAGGCCTTTATGCCGCCAGGTGACGGAACTGCGTCTGCCGACGGGAGACCACGAGGGGGCGCCATGTCGACCGGTGTCCGCGGCAAGCGGACAGGAGTACGGCCATGAGCGCTCCCGGCCACCCCGCACCGCGCGTGCGTGTGGCGATACGACGCGCCGGGAGGTGCGCCGATGAGCGGGCAGCCCGAGGCGCGGCCCCGGAGCGACGACGCTGGAAGCCACGGGCATGCCGCGACACACCTGCGGCGTGCTTGCCCACCTACCTGCTCCTGTTCCGGCTCCTGTCCTGCTCTGAGCAGGGCGGCACCGGTTGCGCCGCCCCCGTCGCGCCCGACCGCCGCTGCCTGAGCAGTCTGACGAGCTTCAGCACTGAGCGGCATGGCTGGTGGGGCATCAGCGGAGGCCGCCTCTCAGCTGAGTTCCGTAGTGAGCGACGGCCTTGGCGTGCAGCAGGATCCGCTATGATCGTTCTTGAGCCGGCAGCCGAACTCCTGGTTGCCGTCGCTGCGTTGGTGGTCCAAGGAAAGACGTCCCGCTTCCTGCGGGGAGATGCAGATGCAAGGCCTGCTCAGCGCTCCAACAAAAGCCCCATCCCGCGTTGTGCGGGGTGGGGTTTTGCGTTGCCAGGGGGATCACCGCATCGCAGAACCGGCAGCGTGCACCCCGCTACGACGTCGGTAACAGGAGCATCCGGCGGAAGACCTGGGCCAGCCCTTGATCGAGCGCGCCGAAAGCGGCCGCAGGATGAGACGTACCCAGTTCGGAACAAGGGTTGCCGCAGCTGTGCGAAAGTCCGGCCGGATGTGCGGGAGCTGACTGTTCATCGTGTAACGCGGTGGCCAGCCAAGAATCATGTCAGTAGCCTTGGCGTCATTCGCTCCTTACCGATGGAGGGCCCTTCACATGACCACCTCGTTTGTCCGTCCTGAACCGCCGTACTACGCAGTGATCATCACCTCCCGGCCGACCGAGGATCTCGAAGGCTATGCGGCGATGAGCAAGCGCTGGCGGTCCGAGGGCGAAAGCGGACTCATCGACCGCTCCAGCCGCCCACGCAGAACACCACACCGCACCACTGCCGCGACCGAAGCCCAGGTATGCCGCCTGCGCCAGGACCGCAAACTCGGGCCCGCACGACTCGGGCCGATCCTCGGCCTGCCCCCCTCGACGGTGCACCGTGTCCTCACCCGGCACGGCCTCAACCGCCTGGCCTTCCTCGACCGGCCCACCGGACAAGTCATCCGCCGCTACGAACGTCAACGGCCCGGCGAGCTGATCCACGTGGACGTCAAGAAACTCGGCCGGATCCCCGACGGCGGCGGTCACAAGGTCCTGGGCCGCCAGGCCGGCCGCGCCCGGCGCAGCAACGTCGGCTTCGACTACGTCCACTCCGCCATCGACGATCACTCCCGCCTCGCCTACAGCGAGATCCACGACGATGAGAAGGCCACCACCTGCGCAGCCTTCCTCCGCCGGGCGGCCTTCTTCCACGCCGCGGGCATCGACCGCATCGAGCGGGTGCTGACCGACAACGCCTGGCCCTACCGCAAAAGCTTCGCCTGGCAGCAGGCACTTGCCGACCTCGGCGCGGCCGGCAAACTCACCCGCGCCTACCGGCCGCAGACGAACGGCAAGGTCGAACGCTTCAACCGCACCCTGCTCGACGAATGGGCCTACCTGCGGCCCTACACCAGCAACACCGAACGCACCACCGCCCTGGCAGACTTCCTCCACACCTACAACCACCACCGCTGCCACACCGCACTCGGAGGCAAGCCACCCATCAGCCGTGTGAACAACGCTGCGGGTCAATACAGCTAGGACGTGTGTCCCGTCACTGGCCGCTGGGTGCCCTGTAGGGCTGGAGGAGTTGGTCGACAGGTGCGTAGTCGTCGGTGAGCAGTTGGGCGTCGCCGATCCAGGACGTGAGGTCGTTGCCGGTGGCGATCTTCCAGCCGGTTCGGCGGGCGTCCAGTGCTTGCTGGGCCGCGCGGAGGTCGACCGGTCGGTTGGAGGCGAGCACCACCATATTGCCGCCCTTGGAGGTGGCGGTCGGGTCGAGGCCGATATCGGCGGGTTCGCCGGCGAGGGCGACGTGCTCGAACGTCGCGCTGAGGGTGGCTACTTCGGCACGTGCGAAGGCCAGCCCGCCGTGATCGATGAGATTGGCGACGTACAGGCCGTCCTCGTTGAGCACCCGCCGTATGTCATTCATCGCTTCCACCGTGGTGAGGTGCCACGGCACGCTGACGCCCCCGAAGGCGTCGCCGACGACGAGGTCACGACTGCCGGCGTCCAGCCGTCGCAGGCCGAGTCTGCCGTCCTCGACGCGTACGTCGATACCGGCGGCTGATCTCAGACCGAGTTGATCGCGGTCGATGCCCACGACGCCACTGTCGATCTCGGATACAAGGCTCCGCGTCCCGGGCCGCGTGGCCGCGAGGTATCGGGGAAAGGTGAGCCCGCCGCCGCCCAGGTGGTGGGCGGCCAGTGGCTCACCCTCGGGAAAGGCCGCGTCGACCACCGACGCGATGGCGCGCACATACGTGAACTCCAGGAAGGTCGGGTCGTCGAGGTCGACGTAGGAGTGCCGCACGCCGTCCAGAACGAGTGTGCGGCCGCCGGCCCGGTCGGGGTCTGCGACGACCCGCGCGCAGTGGTACCTGGTCTCCGCGTCGCAGCCACCGGGCGCGACCAGGGTGGAAAGGCCGCCGGCAACGACGACGAGTGTGAGGGCAGGAGCACTTCTCCACCCGCGCGTTCGCCACTCAACCAGCGCCGAGCCGACCACCAGCAGCGTCCCGAGGCCGATCAGGATGCCGCTGACCGGCAACCGCGACACGAGGACGAAGCCGGTGAGGACGGTGCCGACGATGGCGCCCACGGTGCCGACGCCGGACAACCGGCCGACGACCGTTCCCGTCTCGGCGAGGCTGGTAAGGCGCAACTTGGTCACGATCGGCGTCACCGCAGAGAGCAGCGCGCCCGGCACG
Organism: Streptomyces sp. NPDC033131; assembly: GCF_055578365.1. Taxonomy (NCBI): domain Bacteria; kingdom Bacillati; phylum Actinomycetota; class Actinomycetes; order Kitasatosporales; family Streptomycetaceae; genus Streptomyces; species Streptomyces sp. NPDC033131. The sequence goes on along the minus strand of NZ_JBVIPA010000033.1, from coordinate 102,820 downwards.
AGGATGGTCAGCGACGCGATCAGCAAGAGCATCGCCGGCGCCCACTCCGCAGTGGTGCGCAGTACGGCAGGGGTGAGCGCCACGACCGCTCCCGACACCCCGAGCGAAGGGCCGATGAGCCGGCGTGGATTGACCTGGTCGGCGATGCGCCCACCCAGCCAGGAGCCGAGGGCGATCGCGGTGAGGGCGATGCCGATCACCATGGTGCTGGTCTCGAGAGTGAGGCCGAGGTAAGGAGCCAGCAGCCGCAGAGCGACGATCTCGACCACCAGGACTGCGGCGGAGGACCCGAACACCAGCACGGCAGCGGCACGAGAGCCCACGCCGTTGTCGCGTGGCATGCCCTGGGCGACAAGCGAGGAAGACGATCCGGTCACTGGCACATCCTTGCACGCGACCCATCTGAGGACGGGAGTTGAGGGAAGCCGCCGGTCACGAGATCTGATCCTGAGACGGCATGTCCCTTCCCGTGGTGTACCTCGTCTGATGCAAGGTATCGGCGCCACCGACATCGACCACAATCCGGGGTGGGACGGTCCGCCACGGCCTGAGGCTCCTGAGAACGAGTGCCCGGCCGGGGACCGAGACGCTTGGTCACCTGTCGCGGGACACGGGGACGGTCAGGGCGACTTCGAAGCCGCCCTGCGGTCCGGGACCGGCGGTCACCGTTCCGCCGTAGATACCGGCCCGCTCACGCATGCCGTTCAGACCATGGCCGGCGTGCCCCGCGGTGGTGGGGACGGGAATTGCCTCCTGTCCGTCGTCGGCCACGAGGACATGAACCGCGGCCTCGTCGTAGTGCACCGTGACGCTCGCGTTCGCTGTCGGCGCGTGCTTCATGACGTTGGTGAGAGCTTCCTGGATGACCCGGTAGACACACAGGTCGGCGCCGGGCGGCAGCGCGAACGGGGCACCTGTCATCCGGACGTCGACGGGGACACCCGCGGCTTCGACGCGCCGGGCCAGCTGGTCCAGTCGCCCGAGACCGGGGGCAGGGGTGGGGGCTCCTGCCCCCTCCTGGGCACGCTCGGTCCCTTCCCGGAGCAGGACCAGCATGCGGCGCATCTCCGCCATGGCCTCGTGGGCGCTGGCCGCGATGGTGTCCAGCGCACTGCGGGCCGTCCCTGGGTCGGAGGTGAAGACGTATCCGGCCAGGCCGGTCTGGACGGAGATCACGGACACGTGGTGGGCGATCACGTCGTGCAGCTCACGGGCAATCTTCATCCGCTCGGCCATGACGGCCCGCTGGGCCTTCTCCTCCTGCTCCAGGCGCAGTTGCCCGCTGAGCTCCGCGAGCCGCTCGCCGCGCTCCGCGAGCCGGCGGGACCGGTCACCGGTCACCCAGGTGACGGCGACCATCACGGTCACGAAGGCCACACTGAACGGGCCGCTCCCGGGCTCGGCGAGCCGCGCGCCCCACAGCAGCACGAGCAGCGATGCGGCGGCGCACTTCGCAGCGACCCTGCGCGGGCACTGCGCCGCGACGGTGTAGAGCGCCAGTCCCAGTCCGCTGACGACGACCACGTGGTAATAGGCCAGGGCGAAGTAACAGAGCACGCAGGCCGCGGTGGAGACGAGCACGGTCAGGGGAGCCCGGCGGCGCACGGCCAGCGGAAGATAGACCGCTGCGATCAGCACGTAGGCCCATACATCGGTCTGCCGCCAATAGCCGTGCGGGTCGGGCAGGTTGCGCAGCGCAGTGCTCGAGATCCAGACCGACACCACCGCGTAGACGGTGTCTGCCACCTGCGGGAAGGCCCTGCGAACCGCCGGGCTCCACGTGCGCTGCGCGAACATCGTCCGAGCGTAGGCCGCATGCGATCGCTCCACCCGGCTTTCCTCCCCAGCTACACCCGTGGTGGTAGACCGACGACCACTCTGGTTGCAGGCGCGGTTCCCCGCCAGGCGGCCGGGCCTCGTAGGCGGCGACACCAGGCAAGGCGCCGACCGGCCTCGCGTCGGCCGGCCGTCGTGCTCACAGCAGGTCTGCCCAGCCCGTCCAGCCGCTGGTGGCTTTCGCGACGCGGGGTTTGAAGGTGCCGGTGCCGGTGGCCGCGTAGAAGTACAGGGCGCCGGAGGAGTTCGTGGCCATGAGGTCGGCCTTGCCGTCGCCGTTGGCGTCGCCGGGCGAGAAGAGTCTGCTGTACTGCTGCCAGCCGGTGCCGATCTTCACCCGGGCCGAGAAGGGGGTGGAAGCCGAGCCGGTGCCCGCGTAGCGCCACAGGGTGCCGGAGGTGTCCCGGGCCAGGAGGTCGGGGCGGCCGTCGCCCGTGAAGTCGCCCGCGCCGACAAGGGCGTTGTACTGCTGCCAGCCGGTGCCGAGCTTGACGCGGCCGGCGACGGACATGCCGGAGGCGTTGCCCTGGTAGAGGTAGAGCGTGCCGGTGCTGGTCACGGCGAGGAGGTCGCCCTTGCCGTCACCGGTCAGGTCACCGGGGCCGACGATGCGCTGGTACGAGGTGGAGTCGGCGGACAGCAGGGGGTCCGCGAGGGCGTAGTACGCCGGGTTGGTCAGCCTGCCGCTGCTGACCGACTGGACGACCAGGTCGGCGAGGCCGTTCTCGCGGAGGCTGGAGGCGTACGCGAGGCGGGTGCTGGAGGACGGCCATGCCCCGCCGACCAGGAGCTTGCCGGTCAGCGTGCCGGTGCCGGTGACCTCGTAGCTGTAGACGTTTCCGGCCGACGTACGGCCCATGATCCCGAACTTGCCGAAGTGCGGGTTGTTACCGGCTCCCGCGAACTGTGTGGCCTTGCCCCAGCCCTTGCTGCGGGCGGAACGGGTGCCGAAGGTGCCGTTGCCGTTGCCCGCGTAGATCCACAGGTTGCCGGAGTAGTCCCGGGCCAGCAGGTCGGTCTTGCCGTTGCCGTCCCAGTCGCCGCCGCCGATGATCTGGTTGTACGACGCCCACTCGGTCTTCGAGTCCTTGACCTTGGCGCTGAAGGTTCCGCCCTTCTTGCCCAGGTAGCGGTAGAGGGCACCGGCCGGGGTGCGGGCCAGCAGGTCGCCGACGCCGTCGCCGTTCAGGTCGCCGGCGCCGATCATTTCGTCGTACTGCTGCCAGCCGGTGCCGATCTTCACGGGGCTGCCGAAGTCGCCGGTGCCCTTGCCCGGGTAGTAGTAGAGGGTGCCGGTGGGGGTGCGGGCCAGCAGGTCGGCCTTGCTGTCGGCGTTCATGTCGCCCGGGGCGGCGATCTTGTTGTACTGCTGCCAGCCGGTCGCGACCGTACGGCGTGAACCCAGGCCGCCGGTGACGCGTGCGTAGATGCCGGGATGGAAGGACAGCACGCCGCTCGGGCTGAGGGTCAGCACGTCCTGGACGCCGTCCGAGTCGAGGTCGCCCGGGGTGAGTACGTCCTTCACCTTTGCGACGTCCGCGTCCAGGACCATGGTCTCGGCCGTGCCGGTGTTGATGTACAGCTGGCCCGCGACGTTGCGGTAGACCAGGTCGGACGTGCCGTCGCCGTCGTAGTCGCCGCGCGCCGGGGCGATCGCGTCCGCGTCGCCGGGCAGCACCGCGAAGACGCCTGCCGCCATCACCGCCGCCGTGCCTGCCAGCACGGATGCCTTCATGGCGAGGGGGCGCCGGTGTCTGTGACCCCCGTCGCGCAGCCGGGGTCGAGTGGTGAACACGTTCTCTCCCGGAGGGTCAGGGGGTGGTGGAGGGCGTGGTGGAGGGCGTGGCGGAGGGGGTCGCCGGCGAGGTGGTGGAGATGTTGCCCGCGGACTCGGTCGCTGTGGCCGACGACTCTCCCGAGGTGGCCGGACCCGTCGGATCCGCTGAGGTCGTCGTCTCGGCCGTGTCGGCCCGGGTGGCCGTGTCCGTCGGCGTCGCGGACGCCTCCGCGCTCGCGCTCGCCGAGGACGAGGAAGGGGTCTGGACCCCGACCTGGTACACGCCCGGGACACCGTCCTCCACCCGGAAGGTCGCGGCCTGGGTGGTCTTCCCGTTCCTCGTCGACACGGTGGAGACCGTCCTCAGCTGTGCCTCGATGCGGTCCGCGGTGATGTCGAAGAGGAGGTAGCCGCGCCGGGCGTCGATCATCTTCCAGTGCGGATTGTCCGCCAGCTTGGGCGCCCACTCGGCGGCGAAGGCCGCCAGGTCCTCGTCTCCGGCACTGGAGATGGACGTCCCGACGAACTCCGCGCCCACCACGGGAGAGTTCACGTCGTCGAAGTCCAGCTTGAGGTCGCTGACGATGGTGCGGTGCCGGTCGCCGGAGAGCACCACGGGGTTGCGGACGTCCTGGAACTCCGCGAGCAGGGAGGCCCGTTCCTTCTGGTAGCCGTCCCAGGCGTCGTACGCCCACTCCTTGCCGACGCCGGCGAGGAAGTCGGTCTCGGCCATCATCACCTGGGAGGCGACGAGGTTCCACCGCCTGCCGGAGCTGCGTGCGCTGTTCACCAGCCAGTTCCGCTGGGTGTCGCCCATGACGGCGCGGCCGGTCTCCGTGGCCTCGTCGGCGGTGGTCGCCTGGTCGTCGCGGTACTGCCGAGTGTCCAGGACGTGCAGCCGGGCGAGGGTGCCGAAGTCGAGCTTGCGGTACATCAGGACGTCGGGGCCGCTGGGCTTCTGCGCGGCACGGATCGGCATGTGCTCGTAGAAGGCCTGGAAGGCCGCCTTCCGGCGGGCCAGGAACTTGTCGGCGGGCCAGGCCACCGGGTCGTTCGCCACGTCACCGGCCCAGTCCTGCTCCACCTCGTGGTCGTCGAAGACGACGACGAAGGGGGCGGCCGCACGCATCGCCTGCAGGTCCGGGTCGGTGCCGTACTGCTCGTGCCGGGCGCGGTACTCGGTGAGCGTGACGGGCGAGCCCGTGCCCTCGTGGCGGCGTACGCGGTAGGAGTAGGCGGGGCTCTCGTAGATGTAGTCGCCGACGAACAGCACGAGGTCCGGCTTCTGGTCGCGCATGTCCTGGTAGGCGGTGAAGTAGCCGTGCGCCCAGTTCTGGCAGGAGGCGAGAGCGATCCGCAGCTTCTCGGGGGTGCTTCCGGCGGCGGGGGCGGTGCGGGTGCGGCCGGTGCGGGAGGTGCGGCTCAGCGCCTTGAACCGGTACCAGTAGTCGGTGGCCGGGGTCAGCCCGGTGACGTCCACGTGGACGCTGTAACCGAGGCTGCTGCTCGCCGTCGCCGTACCGCTCTTGACGATCTTCGTGAAACCGCTGTCCGAGGCGAGCTCCCAGCTCACCGCCACGGTGGGCGGCAGGATGCCGGAGCTGCCCGGATTCGCGGGCAGCACCCTGGTCCACAGCACGATCGCGGTGGGCAGAGGGTCGCCGGAGGCGACGCCCAGCTTGAAGACCGTGCCGCTGACCGACGTACCGGCACCGGCCGTGGCGGTGGCCCCGCCCACGGAGGCCGAGGCGCTGCCCGACAGCAGTTGGCCGGCGGCCACCGCGCTCGCGGCTCCCAGCGTGACCGCGCCCGCGCCCAGGAAACGCCTACGGTGTATCGCTCCCGGGTCCATGCTGTTGTCGCTCGGGTGCACAGCCGTGCCTTCCCCCCAAAGGCGGTGCCGTGCGCAGCGCCGGTGAACGTGATCGTCGTGGATTCTATGCAATACCCTCACACTTGTGGGACCGCGTCCGTCAATTCGTTCGAGCAACCGGCAGGAGACATGCGCCGACCACTGATGTCCGCAGGCAGCACGGTTCTGTTTGTCGTCCTTGCCGTCGGCACGGCCGGGTGCTCGTCGTCGTCCGGCACTGCGGACGGTTCGGGAAGAGATTCTCGTACCGCCTCCGGTTCCGGTTCCGGTTCCGGTACTGCTTCGGGCTCGGGCTCGGGCTCGTCGAGCACGGCGGACGGGGGCGGGCCGCAGGCCGACGGTTCTCAGACCGGCGGGGCAGTGAGCGCCGACGGAGGCGGAACTCCGGGCGGTAGTGACAGTGGTGGCGGCAATGGCAACGGCAGCGCGTCCTCCCCACCCGGGGTGCTCCTCGGAGCCGACTCCCTCCCCAGCCCCGCCGCGGACCACTGCCGTACGAAGAACCTGAAGGCCGTGGCTCGCAGCACCGGTCAGGGCCGGGCCTCGGTCGTGATCACCAACAAGGGGGCGGGCTCCTGCACGGTGAGCGGCTTCCCCTCCCTCCTCTTCGTCAGCGAGGCCGGCCGGACCGAGCTGCCGGTGGACTGGGACGGATCAGCCGCCGACGCCGCGAAACTCACGCTCGCTCCCGGGGACTCCGCTTCCGCCGCACTCATCTTCACCGGCCTCGACGAATGCGACCCGATCACCGGACTCGACATCGTCCCTCCCGGCGAGTCCCGCCCCCTCACACCTGCTTTCACCAACACCGGCGGGAAGAAGCAGGCGGTACACATCTGCGACACCGGAGTACGAGTGAAGGCGTTCTCGTCCGGGCGGTGAGGTTCCCCGGGCGGCTCCACCACCAGATGACGGCGATGCCCGCGAGAAGGCCGAGTGCGTATCGCGTCGTCCGACGGTCGAGGTGCGTGGGGCGGCGGGTGCGATGTGGCTGGGCCGATGCCACGGAAAGGCCGTGAGTCGACTTCACGGGCGGTGGTGCGGGAGCCTTCTCGGTCGCGGACAACTCCGCTGTGATGTGCTGCCATACCCGATCCGGAGGGGTGGTCGGGAGGTCTGACTCCTCCACGCCACGGGCGGAGACGACGACCCGTGTGATGAGGCGCAGTTCCTCCTGGCAGCGGCTGCATGCGGCGATGTGCTGCAGGGCGCCGGGGTCGTCGCTCGAGATGTCGTTTCCCAGTGCCAGTTCCATCAGGTGTGCGGGCTCGACATGTGGCACCGTCACCCTCCTGTCCTGTCCTGTGCTCCGCCCCGCCCGCCCCGCTCCCGCCCCCCGTCCCGGGCGATGTCCGTGTACGGATGCGTTCGTCCGGATTCAGGCCGCGAGTGGCTCGGCGGTGACGATCAGGTTGGCCTGGTAACCGCCCTTCTCGGGGAGGAACGGAGGCGCACAGGTGACGAGGGTGAGAACCGCGGGGCCGCTCCGGCGGAAGGTGGCGGACGGGAGGTCGTCCTTCGGTACCGTCGAACGCGCGGTGACGCGGTAGCGAGCCGGCTCGGCGTCGGCGCGCAGCACCTCGATCCTGTCGCCGGGCTCCACGTCGTAGAGCGCCGCGAACTCGCCGAGGGCTCCCGTGTCGCTGTCCACGTGTCCGACCAGCACGGACGACCCGTGCGGGCTTCCGGGAGCCGGTCCGAAGCGATACCAGCCCGCTACGGCCGGATCGGACGGGATGGCCATGGCGCCCGCCTCCGTCACGCCCACTGGCTGGACACGGGCGTCCAGGCCCACGTCGCGCACCAGAATGCGTTGGGGAGGATGCCGCTGTTGAGCCTGCGGTGGGGGACTCGGCCGTGCCCCGGTGGCGGGGGAGAGCGTGCCGGGTGCGGCGGCCCGTGCCGGAGCAGGTGTGCCGAAATCGCCCGGGGGTGACGCCTGTTCCGACGGGACGGCCCCCAGAGTGAGGACCGCCGCCAGGGCGGCGGTCGCCACTGTGAGGCCGGTGAGCCGTCGTGTCGTGTCACCCACGCCGGCCTGCGGCCCGGCGGGTCACCAGGACGCCTGCCAGGGCGACCGCCCCGGTCGCGGCCGCCCAAGTCAGCCACTGGTCGGAGGAGTTCGCATTCACGGCGGCGCCGTTGCCGCCCGCGTGGACGGCGTTCGGCGTGGATTCCATGCCGCTGAGCGTCTGTGTCGCAAGCGCGAGATTCTTGTCGGCCGCGCTGCCCCAGGCGTAGACGATGTTGCTGGTGCCCTCCTTGAGGTTCAGGTCGGCCGGACCGATCGCCACGGTGTTCGTGCCGGCGAGCACGACATCGGCCGAGACGGTGCCGGCGTCGACGACAGCGGTGTCCTGCTTCGGGTTCTCCAGTCCCTTGAAGACCGGCTGACCACCCGCTCGGACATCCACGGCCGGGGCGGCGGCGACATGACGTACGGTCAGCCGGGCGTCGCCGGCGGCGATCTGGGAGGCGTCGTTGACGAAGGCCGTCAGCTGGGGCTTGCCGTCGGCGGAGAGGTGGGCGGCGATCGTGGCGTTGGCTCCGGCCGGCACGTCGATCTTCTTCTCGATGGCCGGTGTGCCGTCGGGGCTCTGTCCCGCTTCGAAGACCTGGATGTCGTAGGTGCCGGCGTCGAGCGACTGCGGGTCGGTCACGGTGCCGGGCTTGAAGTCGCTGAGCAGTTCGTTCCCGTTGGCGTAGACGTCGACGGTCAGTCCGGGGACGCCGTGGAAGACGGACACCATCGCCGAGTCGTCCGTCGCGGCGGGGGCCGCCATGACGGGGGCGGTGACGCCGAGAGTCAGGGCGCATGCGCCCGCCGAGGCGGCGAGGATGAGGGGGGCCCGGAAGGTCATGTGGATCATCCCTTCGGTGAGAGGTTCCGCCGGTTGCGGAGTCTCGTAGCTGCTTCTTGCGGGGGCGCCGCCCTGGATGCGCGCGGCGGCGGATTCCGGTGCGCGACTATGTGGCGATCTCGCGGACGCGGCCTTGTTCGATCCCCTCACGCAGCCGGTGCAGGCCACGCCGGGTGTGGCTCTTCACGGTGCCCAGGGGGATACCGGTGTGCTCGGCGATCTGGGCCTGGGTCAGGTCCTCGTAGAACGCCATGCACAGCACCTCGCGCTGGTGGCGCGGCAGCCGGGACAGGGCATCGACCAGGAGCACCCGGTCCAGGACGTCGTCCGGCGCGCCCACCTCGTGGCCGTGCACGTCGGCTTCGGACGCCATCGAATCGATCAGCGTGAGACGCCTCGTCCTGGCCGCCAGTGCGTCGATGATCTTCCGGCGCGTGATGCCGACCAGCCAGGCGCCGAGCGGTCCCCGCTCCGGGCGGTAGCCGTCCCGTCCGCGCCAGGCGCCGATGAACACCTGCTGGGTCACGTCCTCGGCCTCATGGGAGTCGCCGAGCGAACGGGTGGCCATGGTGTGGACGAGTGAGCCCCAGCGCCGGTAGACGGCCGCGAACGCGATCTCGTCCGCGGAGCACAGGCCCCGGGCCAGTTCCTCCTCGCACGGCGTCTCGTCCGCTGCCGGGGAGCGGACACCGGTGGATCGCGTGTTCGTGGTCATGGGCTTGTTCCTCCTGCCGTGCGTCCGTGCGGGGGGCCGGAACCGCCTGCAGAACCGGTCCGGTCGGCAGGCGCCGTATCGGCCGAGCGCCTGCTGTCAGTGTTGTGAGCGAAAACGACGCGCACAACATGCGTCGGTTGTGCGTCGTACGATGGAGGGCATGAGCCTGGACAGAGACGACGGTGATCACGAGGACCCGCCGAGTGGCGGGCTGACCACGGGTGAGGTGGCGAGGCGTCTGGGGGTGGCACCGACCACGGTCCGTTCATGGGACCGCCGCTACGGCCTCGGCCCCACGGCCCACACCGGTGGTCGGCATCGCCGCTGGACGGCCGTGGACGTGGCGCGGCTGGAGCGGATGTGCGCGCTGACGGCGACCGGGTTGCCGCCCGCCGAGGCGGCCCGCATGGCGCTCGGCGGGGTGGGTCCGGTGGCGCCCACGCCCCAGGCGGGTCCCGTGGGTCCCGCTCGGTCCCCGCGGCCGGCGGCCGACGGCCGGAGCCGGGCCGGCACCGGTCTTCGCCTGGGCGACGTGCGTCAGGAGTGCAAGGGAGTCGCCCGTGCGGCCCTGCGTCTCGACGCCCCCGCGCTCGACGGGTTGCTGAGCGCCGCGGTCGAGGAACATGGCCTGGTCGCGGCATGGTCAGAGGTGATCATGCCGACTCTGCAGGCGGTCGGCCGCAAGTGGGAGAGCTCGGGGGAGAGGTACGTCGAGGTCGAGCACTTCCTGTCCTGGCACGTGTCCGGCGTGCTGCGGCGCCACGCTCCGCCCGCGGTCGCCGACCGGCCGGGCGCCACGACGGTTCTCGCCTGTGTGCCGGCGGAGAACCACACGCTGCCGCTGGAGGTCCTGGCCGCCGCCCTGGCCGAACGCGGCGTCCCCGTACGCATGTTCGGTGGCGCGCTGCCCGTCGAGTCACTCGTGGCCGCGGTACGCAGGACCGGTCCGGTCGCGGTGGGGCTTTGGGCGCAGTCGCGCACCACCGCGAGCCGGCCACTGGCTCAGCACGTCGCCGCGATCGAATGGGGTGTGCGGGGCGCTCGCAGGAAGCCGGTCGTCCTGACGCTCGGGCCCGGCTGGGCCGGGCAGACCGTGCCGGGGTCCCCGCATCCGCCCGGACTGGCGCAGGCCGTCACGGCGGTGGAGTCGGTCGCCCTCAGGTGATGTGGTGCAGGCTCCGGTTCTCCGCGTGTCGCAGGGGCGGCCGCCGGCCGGAGCTCAGCGCAGGCCGGCGAAGAGGTCGTTCTCGGGCAGGGGCGCGCCGGTGGTGTCGTGGACCCTGACGAACGTCTCCACGCCCATGAGCTGCGTGAACCGCTCCTTGCCCATCCGCAGGAAGAAGATGTTCTCACCCTGGCTGGCATGCGTGGCCAGCGCGTCGAACTTCTGGCTGCCGAACTCGGTCGTGTCCACCCACGTGGTGATCTCCTCCTCGGGCAGACCGATTTCCGGCCCCTCCCCGGCCTCGGACGGATCGGGCTCCTCCCAGTCCGCGCCGAACTCCCGCATGATCTGCCTGAACTCCTTCATCATCGAGCGCGGCGCCGTCGTCCAGTACACCTTCGACGCCATCCCGGTCAGCGCCAGTGCTGCCATCGTGATCCGGTTCGCCTGGATGTGATCGGGGTGGCCGTAGAACCCGTACTCGTCGTAGGTCACGACGACATCAGGCTGATAGCGCACCATCAGCTCGGCCAGCCGGGCGGCTGCCTCATCCACGGGTGTACTCCAGAACGATCCGGGCGCGGTGTTGGCCGGCCAGCCCATCATCCCGGAGTCGGCGTACCCGAGCAGCTCGAGATGACCGATCCCCAGGACGTCACAGCTCGCTTCCAGCTCGCCTCGACGCATTGCGGCAACGGCAGCCGGATCATGCCCGGGGTCGCCCGGCTTGGCACCTCCCGGACCGTCTCCGCAGCTACCGTCGGTGCACGTGACGAGCACTGTGCGGATGCCCTCCGCCGCATACCGGGCCAGGACACCCCCTGTTCCCGTAGCCTCGTCGTCCGGGTGGGCGTGCACCGCCATCAGTGTCAAAGGCCGGTCGGTCATAGAAATCCATCTCCTGGGGCGTCAAGCGATCGGTGCCAGTCTGCGGCACAGCGGTGCGTGACCACCCGCAGCCCGCGGAAGGGCGAGCCCGGGCAACCGCACTTCGGTCACCGCGCCGGCGGCGGCGACCTGTCGGAACGCGGCTCACCCGGCGCGCACGGCGTCATGGCTCGGCGACCGCCTCTCCAGCCAAGGCAGTTGCCGAGCCTCTGCGCGGACTTCAGACGTCCGCACGGCGCCAGACGTCCTCCCGTCACCCTGAGAAACCGATCGGTTTCTTTTTCGTCCGATTCGGGTTAACCTCGCGGTATGACCACCGACGCGAAGGCAAGTCCCAGAGAGCGGCTGCTGGAGGCAGCGGCCACGCTCACCTACCGAGACGGCGTCGGCATCGGCGTCGAGGCGCTGTGCAAGGCGGCGGGGGTGTCCAAGCGCTCCATGTACCAGCTGTTCGAGAGTAAGGATGAGCTGCTGGCGGCGAGCCTGGAGGAGCGCGCCGCCGACTTCGTGGCCGGGCTGCTGCCGTCGGCGGACGATGGCCGCTCACCCCGCGAGCGGGTCCTGCATGTCTTCGAGAGGTTGGAGTCGCAGGCGGGTGCCCCCGAGTTCCGGGGCTGCCGGTACCTGGCTGTGCAGATCGAGCTGAAAAATCAGACCCACCCCGCGAGCCGGGTGGCCCGCCAGATCAAAACGAACCTGACGGCCTTCTTCCGTTCCGAGGCCGAGCAGGGTGGCGCGAGCGATCCCGACCTGCTGGCCCGCCAGCTCATCCTGGTCTTCGACGGCGCCAGCGCCCGCGCAGGCATTCAGGCCGACCATCTGACCGGGCTCATCGCACCCACTGTGGCCGCTCTCCTTGATACGGCGGACATACGCTGACGCGCCCCGGCTGTGTGTGGGCCCGGCGACCGAAGCGCTCTTCCGGGTCCATGTCGAATGTCGCCTTTGTGCGGCTGCGTGGCGATCCCGGCGATCGCTACGTGGACGACGCTCTCGCGTCTCTCCAGCGCACCGAGACCGGCCGTGCCGTCATTACGGCAGGGGGGGGGGGGGGGGGGGGGGGGGGGGGGGGGGGGGGGGGGGGGGGGGGGGGGGGGGGGGGGGGGGGTTGTGGGCGGGGAGGAGGGAGGGGGAGAGGGGGGGA